>NZ_JBSFDZ010000029.1:0-69342 GCF_053594175.1 Nocardia sp. NPDC001965 | reverse complement strand
GAGGTGAACATCAAGGTTCTGCTCGACGGTGTGGTGTCGGCGGGTGAACTCGCAATCGAGGATCGCAATCCGCTGCTCGCCGAAATGACCGACGAGGTCGCGCAGATGGTATTGCAGGACAACGTCTCCCAGAACTATGTGATGGGTATTTCGCGGGCCGAGTCCGCCCGGATGCTCAATGTGCACCGGCGCCTCATCGAGGAGCTGGAGACTCACCGCGGCCTCGATCGTCAGCTCGAGGCGTTGCCCACCGACGCGGTCCTCAAACGGCGGTTGGAAGAGGGCACCGGGTTGGCATCGCCGGAACTCGCCAATCTGCTGGCCCACGTGAAGCTGTCGCTCAAGGCGGATCTGCTGGCCGGTGATCTGCCCGACAGTGCCTTCTTCGCCGCCCGGTTGCCCGAGTACTTCCCGACCCCGTTGCGGGATCGATTCGGCGCGGCGATCAAGAAGCACCGCCTGCGTCGGGAGATCGTCACCACCATGATCGCCAACGAGGTGGTGGACTACGGCGGGGTGACCTACACCTTCCGGCTCGGCGAAGAGGTCGGTGCCACCGCGACCGATACTGTGCGGGCCTTCGCCGCGGTCACCGAAATCTTCGGGCTGCACGATATCTGGGCCCGGATCCGGGCCGCGGATACGACGGTCGGGGTACGCGACCAGCTCGAGCTGGAAACGAAGCGCACCCTGGACCGGGCGTCGCGCTGGTTGCTCACGAACCGTCCGCAGCCGGTGGCCGTCGGCGCCGAGATCAACCGGTACCGGGTGGGTGTCCGGGAACTCGCACCCGAGGTGCCGGGTTGGTTGCGCGGTCATCATGTCAGCACGCTCACCGATCAGGCCGCCGATCTCGTCGCACACGGGGCGCCACTGGATCTCGCGACCGAGGTCTTCGGGCTGCTGCATCTGTTCCCATTGCTCGATGTCATCGATATCGCGGATATCACCGACCGTTCCGGTACCGAGGTCGGTGCGCTCTACTACGCGCTGAACGAGCATCTGAAGATCGACTGGCTGCTCGAGGCGGTCAGTCATCTGGAGCGCGGCGACCGCTGGCACGCACTGGCGCGGCTCGCGCTGCGTGACGATATGTACAGCTCACTGCGTTCGCTCACCCTCGACGTGCTGTCCGGCGGCGACCCCGAGGAGAGCGCCGACGAGAAGATTGCATACTGGGAGTCCAAGAATCAGTCCCGGCTCGGCCGTGCTCGCGCGGCGCTGGCGGAACTGTTCGAGTCCGGAACCCACGACCTCGCCACGCTGTCGGTTGCGGCGCGGCAGGTGCGCAGCATGGTGAGCGGGGTGGGTGCCCAATCGGAGGTACCACGGTGACGAACGCTGCTCCACGCAACGGAACGAGTCCCGATGTGGCGGTGCCCGCCGCGGCCTCGCCGCGTCGGTTCCATACCGCTGTGCACGTGCGGTGGTCGGATATGGATGTCTTCCAGCACGTCAACCATGCTCGGATGGTGACGTTGCTGGAGGAGGCGCGGATTCCCTGGCTGTTCGAGGACGACCGGCCGACCGTGGCATTGCGCAACGGTTGTGTGCTCGCGGATCTGCATGTGAAATATCGGGGTCAGCTGCGGCACGAGGACACACCGCTCGATATCGCCATGTGGATCGAGCAGTTGCGGGCGGTCGACTTCACCGTCGCCTACGAGGTGCGGGCCGCGGGCGCCGCGCCCGGATCGCCCGCCGCCGTCACCGCGACCACCCAGTTGGCAGCGTTCGATATCGAGACCCAGCGGCTGCGCCGTCTCAGCGGTCCCGAGCGGGAGTACCTCGCCCAATGGTTGGACGCGTGAGCGAGTCAGGCCCGGAGGCGGTAGCGGAGCGTGACCACGCAGGGCCCTCGCTCACGCGGGATGGACACGGCGTGAGCGAGTCGGGCCCGGAGGCGGTAGTGCGATACCTTCGCCTGCGCTTCGGCCTCCGCGTCGGTGTGTCGACCGGTCGCCGGCGTTCGCTCATGCTCGATGGGCACGGCGTGCGCGGGTCGGCGGTACCGGTTCGATCGTGATATTCGACCAGCGGACCCTGTCCGTCCCGGACCCGGCCGAACGCGAGAACCTGGCCACCTTCCTCACGCGGGCGCAGCGACTCGATCCGGCCGCAGTGGTCCGGTTGCGCCGTCGCGGTAACGGGATGGTCGCGGCCTGGGTCGCCACCGGCTTCGAAGCGCTGGCCACCCGGACGGTGGCCGCCGAACTGGCCGTGGACGATGTGACGGTCGGCGCGGACACCGTCCTCGCCGGCCTCACCGCGGCCGGGCCGATCGATCTGGGTTTCTCACTCGATTCGGCATGGCGGGGTGCACTGCCTCCGGACAGCGGGTTCGGGCATATCGACGATCTACCCGCCCGTACCCTGGTCGAACTCGCCGAACGCGGGGCCGACCTGGCCAAGGAGCACGGGTCCGGGCACGGTCCACCGGCCTCGCTGCTGGACCAGACCGTGCTGACCGTGTCGGCCGGTGCGGTGCGGGTGCAGGTGCCGATGCGGGTGGTTTTCGCACTGACCGCCATGGACTTCGTCCCGCACGCGGGGGAGCGGGCGGATGCCGAGCGGATTCCGCCGGGCGAACTGGTCCGGGTACGAGCGAGCAATACCTGGTTGCGGTTGGACGCCCGCTACGGGTCGGTCGCACGTCGGCGGACCGGTGGGCTCTCGCTGACTCCGACCGCCGGGTCCTGACGCGCGTTTCGTTCGTCGACGCGTCAGGCCGCGCCCTCGCCCAGGTATTGCAGCCACACCGGGTCCAACTCGTTGACCGTGGTCAGCAGACGCCAATGCGGGCCCTTGGGTGATATCAGGGGCGCGCGCAGTGCCCAGCCCAGCTCGCTGAGCAATTTATCGGCTTTGCGGTGGTTGCACGGTGCGCAACTCGCGACGCAGTTCTCCCAGCTGTGCTCGCCGCCGCGGCTGCGCGGGATGACGTGGTCGATGGTTTCGGCCTTGCCGCCGCAATACCCGCAGCGGTACCTGTCCCGCTGCATGAGGGCGGCCCGGGTCATCGGGACGCGGGCGCGGTAGGGGACGCGGACGTAGGTCCGCAGCCGGATCACCGACGGAATGGCGACAGCGGCGCCCGCGGAGTGCAGGACGGGCCCGGTGGGGTCGTGGTGCACCGCATCGGCCTTGTCGCAGACCAGTAGGACGATCGCGCGCCGGGCCGTCAGCGCGGTGAGCGGTTCGTAGGTGGCGTTGAGCAGCAGCACACGGCGTTTCAGCCAGCTGATGGGCTGCGGTGCGGCGAGATGGTGAGCGGAATCGCTCTCGGAGGAGGAGTCGAGATGGGAAGCGGTATCGGCAGTGTGCCTGGTGGCCGCGTGATCGGACAGCAATTGCAGCGGAGGAGCCCCCGACCCACGAGCGTGGACGTCGGCGGGCTTCAGTTGTCGGTGGCGTATCGCCTCCGGTGATCGGGCGCCGGTCCGTTGCTTCATGTCGACCCCAAATTCTGCGTTTCAAGATCATGTGGTATCTCGGCGGAGACAGAACCCAGTTGACCATGGAAAGCCCCGCAGCGCACGGTTATTTTGCACAATGGCCGGTCAACTGTCGCTGAAGCGATGTCCGGCGGCCGGCGAGCCGGAAACACCAGGTGTGGGCGGTCACATCGGTGGCGGGGGGGCGGCGAATCTGCGAACCGGTGGCCGCGCGGGCACAATGGACGGCGCATCCGGCGAAACGAGAGGGTTCATGACTTCGGGCAACGCGGCTTCGGGTACTCCGGCGGGCGAACAGGCCACGCTCTCTTTCTACGAGGCCGTCGGCGGAGAGGAGACCTTCCACCGGCTGGTGGCCGTCTTCTACCGCGAGGTCGCCGCCGACGAGGTGCTGCGCCCCATGTACCCGGAAGAGGATCTGGGCCCGGCCGAACGCCGCCTGCGGATGTTCCTCGAACAGTACTGGGGCGGCCCGCGTACCTACTCCGACGAACGCGGTCATCCGCGGCTGCGGATGCGGCATATGCCCTTCCAGGTCGGCCCGGTGCAGCGCGACGCCTGGTTGCGTTGTATGCGTATCGCCGTCGCCGAGATCGAACCGGAAGTTCTCGACGACGAACATCGGCGCCAGCTGCTCGACTACCTCGAAATGGCGGCGAACTCGCTGGTCAACTCGGCCTGGTGACGATCGGCCGAAGCATGGGCACGCGCCGGTAGGCCCATCCCTCGGTGAACTACTACAGAGGATCGTCTACCTTTAGGTCGTGAGCATTCTCGAGACGGTGGCGATTTTCGCCGGTATCCCACTGGGGATCTACCTCATAATCGCTGGTTTGTCGTTCATCGGTAAGCCGCTGCCCGGTGAGAAGCCGGTCCACTTCGATATGAGCAAGAAGTGGACGGCCGCTCCGGTGCTGTGGAGTGCCACCGATGAAGTGACCGGTCCCGGTCACTCCTATGACGCCGGAGAGTCGTCGCACGGTTCGCATGTGGCGTTCGATTCCCTCGAGGCACCCAAGGAAGCGCTGATCGGAGGCCGGGCAAGTGGCAAGTACTAATTGGCCGGCGGTGGTCGAGTCCGACCTGCCGCACGGATACGCGCTCACCAGCAGCGGCCGGGTCTCCGGTGTGCACGAGGCCGGTGATGTGTTCAAGGAGGCTCCGTTCGACAACAACGAGCGGCTGGCCATGGACAATGTGCTCACCGAAGCCACCCGGGCGACCAAGGTGCGGTTCAACGTTTTCATCGGTGATCTCGGCCCCGATGCCGGGGCCGCGGTGGACGCGCTGTTCCCCACCACCCCGGAGGCGGCACGTTCGGTGCTCATCGCCGTCTCCCCGAACGACCACTCCGTGGAGGTCCGTTCCGGTAAGGATGTGGCCGACCGCGCGAACGACCGGGTATGCCAGCTGGGCGTCACCGCCGCATTGAGCTCCTTGCGGCAGGGTGAGCTGATCGACGGATTGATCTCGGCGGTCCGGGTGATGTCGGCGGCCATCGGCCGCTGACGCCGCTCCGGCCGGTTGCGGCCGGCACCGACGAAAAACGGCGCGTCCACCCTTTCCGCGGGGGACGCGCCGTTCGTCGTTTCCGGATCAGGAGATATCGAAGGCGCGGGCGCGCAGCGAACGTTCGACACCCGCTTTGCCCTCGCTCACCAGTCGCCGCAGGGCGGGCGGATGGTCGGCCGCGAGGAATTCGTCGGCGCGCGCGACTGCTTCGTCGCTGATATCCCAGGCCGGGTACAGCCCGACCACCACCGTCTGCGCCACCTCACTGGACCGGCGCTCCCAGACCGCGGGGATCTCGTCGAAGTACCGGCTCACGAACGACGCCAGCAAACCGTCCTGCCCGGCCGGTGCGAATCCGCCGACGATCGATCGCGCGGTGATGTTGGGGACCGAATCGTCGCTGATCACTGTCTCCCACGCCGACTCCTTCACCTGCGGGAGCGGACGGGCGGTGGCCGCGGTGGCCGCCTGCCGCCGACCGGCGGCGGTTTCGTCGTTGCGTAGTTCGGCATCGATGGTGGGGGTTTCCGGGCCGTCGGCATCGATCTCCCCGGCCGCGGCCAGGGCGGTGAGCAACCGCCAGCGCAGATCGGTGTCCACGGTCAGCCCGGGCAGGCCCACACCGGCCGGATCACCGTCGAGCAGTTCGCGCAGCACCTCGGTATGCCAGGCGGACAGTTTCGCTCCGGTGAGGGCGTTGACGAACGCCAGCTGATGGTCGGAACCGGCGGCCGCCTCGCGGGCCAGTTCCAGGAGCCGGTTCGCGTATTCCGGCCATCCGGTGGCTTCGGCCCAGGCCGGGTCGGCGTAACTACGCAGGGTGGTGTTGGCCTGCATGAGCAGCCGCTGCACCACCCCGATCTCGGATTCCGCGCCGATACCGCGTTGTACCAGCGCCACGAAATCGCGGGCGCGGAGCTCGGCCTGCCGGGTCATCTCCCAGGCCGCGGACCAGGCCAGCGTGCGTGGGAGCGGCTCGGCGATATCGGCGATGCGGTTGACCAGCACGTCGAGTGAATCGGCGTCGAGGCGGACCGAGCAGTAGGTGAGGTCGTCATCGTTGACCAGGACGAACTTGCCGCGTTCGGTGCCGATCAGATCGGGCACCGCGGTGCGTTCGGTGGCGTCGAGGTCGAGTTCCACCCGCCGCGTGCGCATCAGTTTGCCGTCCCGCTCGTCGTAGACACCGATGGCCAGCCGGTGTACCCGCTGCTCACCGGCTCCGGGTGCGGCACCTTCCTGCACCACGGTGAACGAGGTGAATTTCCCGTCGGCGTCCACCTCGAATTCGGGGCGCAGGATATTGAGACCGGTGGTCTTCAGCCACTGAGCGCCCCAGGTGGACAGGTCTCGGCCCGACGATTTCTCCAGCGCGGTGAGCAGATCGTCGAAGGTCGCGTTGCCGTAGGCGTGGTCGGCGAAGTAGGCACGCAGGCCGGCCAGGAACGGCTCGAGGCCGACGTAGGCGACGAGTTGTTTGAGCACGCTCGCGCCCTTGGCGTAGGTGATGCCGTCGAAGTTCACCTCCACCGCGGCCAGATCCGGAATATCGGCGGCGATCGGATGCGTGGAGGGCAGCTGATCCTGCCGGTAGGCCCACGACTTCTCGACATTGGCGAAGGTGGTCCAGGCGCTGGTGTACTCGGTGGCCTCGGCCTGGCACAGCACCGACGCGAAGGTCGCGAACGATTCGTTGAGCCACAGGTCGTCCCACCACTTCATGGTGACCAGATCGCCGAACCACATATGCGCCATCTCGTGCAGCACGGTTTCCGCGCGGCGTTCGTAGGAGGCCCGGGTCACCTTCGACCGGAAGACGTAGTCCTCGAGGAAAGTGACCGCCCCCGCGTTCTCCATGGCGCCGGCGTTGAACTCCGGGACGAACAGCTGATCGTATTTCCCGAACGCGTACGGGATACCGAAGTTCTTGTGGTAGAAGCCGAAACCCTGTTTGGTCTCGGTGAACAGCCGGTCGGCGTCCATGTGTTCGGCGAGTGAGGCACGGCAGTAGATGCCGAGCGGGATATCGCCGTGGTCGTCGGTGTAGGTATCGGTCCACACCGCGTAGGGGCCGGCGATGAGCGCGACCAGGTAGGTGCTCATGAGCGGGGTGGTGGCGAACCGGTGCTTTCCGCCGTCCACGGTGCCGGCGCCGTTGGAGACGACCTTCCAGTCCGCCGGGGCGGTGACCTCGATATCGAAGGTGGCCTTGAGGTCGGGCTGGTCGAAGCAGGCGAACATCCTTTTGGCGTCGGCGGTTTCGAACTGCGAGTACAGGTAGACCGCGTCGTCGGCCGGATCGACGAACCGATGTAGCCCCTCACCGGTGTGGGAGTACTCGCAGTCGGCTTCCACCACCAGTTCGTTGTGTTCGGCCAGATCGCTCAACGTGATGCCGGTGGATTCGTCGTAGCCGTCGATATCGAGCGGGGTGCCGTTGAGCACGGCCGAGCGCACACCCCGGGCGACGATATCGATGAAGGTCGACGAACCGGGTTTCGCGGTGAAGGCGACGACAGTGCGGGACAGAAACGTCTGTTCGCCCGGTTTCCCCGCCCCGTCGGTCAGGTCGAGTTCGATGCGGTAGTTCTGGACCGAGACGACCTCGGCGCGTTCGATCGCCTGTTCGCGGGTGAGGTTCGGTGCGGACATCGGGCTCCTTCGAGGACACGATTGGAACGGCACGGGCGCTGTCCACAATGCCACGTGGGTAAGGTTGCCGCGTGGGAGTCGATCCCACCACTCGACCAGGATCGGAGCGACAACGTGAAGCATGTGCACGCCGGGAAGGTGCGCGACCTGTACACCGACGGTGACACATTGCTCCTGGTCGCCTCCGACCGTGTCTCGGTGTACGACGTATCGCTGCCCACGCCGATCCCGGACAAGGGCGCACTGCTGACCCAGCTGTCCAACTGGTGGTTCGAGTACTTCGCCGATATCCCCAACCACGTGCTGTCCACCACGGATGTGCCACCGGAGTTCGCGGGCCGGGCCGTCCGCGTCGAACCGCTGAAGATGGTGCTGGTGGAATGTGTTGCCCGTGGTTATCTGGTGGGCTCGGGGTGGAAGGACTATCAGCGCACCGGTGCCGTTTCCGGTATCCGGCTGCCGGACGGGCTGCGTGAGGGCGACAAACTGCCCGAACCGATCTTCACGCCGACCACCAAGGTCTCCGATACGGGTCACGACGAACCCATGACCTTCGACGATGTGGTGGCACAGGAGGGTGCCGAGGTCGCCGCGCGATTGCGCGATCTCACCCTCGACCTGTACTCGCGCGGCGCGGCCTACGCGGCCGAACGCGGCGTGATCATCGCCGACACCAAGGTCGAATTCGGCTGGGACGGTGATGTCCTCACCCTCGGTGACGAACTCCTGACCTCCGATTCCTCCCGTTTCTGGCCCGCCGCCGAATGGTCGCCCGGTCGCCCGCAGCGGTCGTTCGACAAACAGTTCGTCCGGGACTGGGCCACCTCCACCGGCTGGGACAAGGAACCCCCGGGCCCCGAGATCCCGGCCGATATCGTCGCGGCCACCCGGGGCAGGTATGTCGAGGCCTACGAGCTGATCACCGGTCGTACCTGGTAGTCGCCTGTGCCGCGGGGCGGATGCCGTAGCCGGGCCGCCCGGAGGGTGAGGTAGTCGTACTCGGCCCGGCTGCCGGTCCGGGCGGCCGCTTCGGCGTAGCAGGCCAGGGCCGCGCCGGTATCCCCGGACATCTCGTGGAGGTGGGCGCGTACCGCTGCCAGCCGGTGAGTGCCGGTGAGAGCCGTATCCAGGTCGGCGATCAGCGCCAGGCCGGCGGCGGGGCCGTCCACCATGGCGGTGGCGACAGCGAGATTCAGGACAACCATCGGGCCCGGGGCCACCCGCTGGAGCAGCAGATAGAGGCTCCGGACCGATTCCCAGTCGGTATCGGCGTAGCGGCTCGCCTGCGCGTGCACGCCGGCGACGGCGGCCTGGATACGGTAGGGGCCGGTGAGCCCGGCGGCCGCGGCTACGGTCGCCCAGCGCAGGCCCTCGGTGATCGCGGCCCGATTCCACCGTCGCCGATCCTGTTCGGCCAGCGGTACCAGCTCACCGTGGGGGCCGGTACGTGCGTCCCGGCGGGCATCGGTGAGCAGCATCAGGGCGAGCAGACCGGTCACCTCGGGGTCGTCGGGTAGCAGCCGATGGACCTGCCGGGTGAGCCGGATGGCTTCCGTGGACAGATCGGGGCGGGCGAGTTGGGTTCCGGAGGTCCCGGTGTGCCCCTCGGTGAAGGTCACGTACAGCACGTGGAGCACCGCCGCGAGCCGGGGCGCCCACTCATCTGCGGTCGGTGGCGCGAAGGGCCTGTCCAGGGTGGCCAGACGCCGTTTGGCCCGGGTCAACCGCTGGGTCATGGTGGCTTCCGGGATCAGGAACGCCCGCGCGATCTCGGCCGTGGTCAGCCCGCCGACCGCGCGCAGGGTGAGCGCCACCGCGTGCGCGGGCGGCAATACCGGATGACAGCACAGGAAGTACAGGCCGAGGGTGTCGTCGCGATCCTCCTGCTCGGCGGCCGATATCGCCGCCGGGTCCGCCGGTAGCGGCCCCGGCGGGATCTGCCGGGCCGTACGGTGTTCGCGCTCGCGGCGTGCGATATCGGCCCGTACGGCATCGGTGAGCCGGCGCCGCGCGACCGTCGACAGCCATGCGGCGGGGTCGGCGGGGAGTCCGTCGGTCCGCCAGCTCTGCACTGCCGCGATCATCGCTTCCTGGAGTGCGTCCTCGGCCGCGGTGAAATCGCCGGAGCGCCGGACGAGTGCCCCGAGGACCCGCGGCGCGAGATCGCGCAGCAGGTCCTCGATCGGATCCCGGCCGGTCATTCGCGGCGGATATCGGTCACTGGTCGACGGCGGGCGCCGACATTATCTGGCGCACTTCGATGTACTCGCCGATCGGCTCGCCGCCGGGGCCGGGGCATGCGGAGGCCCGGGCGGCGATCTCGATGGCCCGGTCGACGCTGTCGACGTCGACGATCCAGTAGCCGGCCAGGAACTCCTTGGTTTCGGCCCACGGCCCGTCGGTCACCACCGGAGCCGAGCGGCCGTCGGAGCTCACCCGCAGGGCCTGTTCCGGGCCGCCCAGACCCTGGGCGTCCACGAGTTCACCGGCCGCGGCCAGCTCTGCCCCGAGCGTGCGCTGGAACTCGATCATCGTTGCGATGTCCTCGGGGGCCCATTCCGGTACCGGAGTATCGCAGTAGGCGGCCGGAGCGTAGGTCTTGATCAGCATGTACTTCACAGGGTTCTCCTGGATTCGGTCGCACCTGGATGGCGCGTGCACGAAGAGGTCGGAGCGGGAGCCCTGTATCCGACACAACCGCCGCACTGCGATGAGTGACGTGGATCACATTATTCACAGGGTGGTCGAGGTATCGGACAGCCGGGCCGGATCCACCGGTTCGCCGGCGAGGATCAGCTCCTTGATCCGGTCTCCCACATCCCACACGTTCACATTCATCCCCGCCAGTACCCGGTCGCGAGAGTCGAGCCAGAACGCGACGAACTCCCGGCGGTCCCGGTCGCCCCGGACGACCACCTGCGCATAATCGCCGGCGGCGGCGAATCCGGTGTACTCCATGCCCAGGTCGTACTGGTCGGTGAAGAAGTAGGGGAGCCGGTCGTAGGAGGCGGCCCGGCCGAGCATGGCCGCCGCGGCCACCGCGGGCTGGTTCAGCGCATTCGCCCAGTGCTCGACCCGGATCCGCCGCCCCAGCACCGGATGCTCCTGTTCGGCGATATCGCCGATGGCCACGATATTCGGGTCGCTGGTGGTCAGGCTCGCGTCGACCAGGACGCTGGTGCCGGTCGGCAGACCGGCGGATTCCGCCAGACCGAGTTCGGGCCGGGCACCCACCGCGACGAGGACCGCGTCCGCGCCGATTTCGGTACCGTCCGCGAGAGCGATACCGGTCGCGCGGCCGTTCGCGGTGGTGATCTGCTCGACCTGCGCATCGAAGCGCAGGTCGACGCCGTGCTCGCGGTGCAGCGCGGCGAACACCTCGCCCATTTCCGGGCCGAGCGCGCCGAGCAGTGGCGCGGAGCCCGATTCCACCACGGTGACCTCCACCCCGGCCGCGCGCGCCGCCGCGGTCACCTCGAGCCCGATCCAGCCGGCCCCTATCACCACCAGCCGGCGGGCGGTCCGGAAAAGTTCGATCAGCGCATCGGATTCGCCCAGTGTGCGCAGGGTGTACACCCCGTCGGCGTCGGCACCGGGGATGGGCAGGGTGCGGGACGCCGAACCCGTGGCCAGTGCGAGCTTGTCGTATTCCAGCACCGAGCCGTCCGGTAGCCGCACCGTCCGGGCGGCCCGGTCGATCCCGGTGACTTCGGTGCCCAGCCGCAGGTCCACATTGTGGTCGCGGTACCAGGCCGCGGTTTCGACCGTGAACTCCTCGACCGGTTTCTTGCCGAGGAGGTAGTCCTTGGACAGCGGCGGCCGTTCGTAGGGCAGCCGGTCCTCCTTGCCGAGCAGGGTGATGTGTCCGTCGAAATCGTTGTCCCGCAACGCCTGGGCGAGCTTCGCCCCGGCCAGGCCGGCGCCGACGATGACGAAATGTTGCGCAGATGTCATGGCTGACACTCCCTCGTGGTGGGTTGTTCCAGCGACGATCCGAACTCCTTCCCGCCAGCCTACAAAGGCCGGCTCCGATCGCCGGGCCGGTTCGGGAACGAAAACCACCCGGCCGAGGTTGCTCGTATCAGCGCCTGTGCCCGGCTGCCCGCCCGGCTCGACGGCGGTAACCCGCGGCGGCGGGTGCAATCCCGCCGACGACCTGTGGAGAGGAACGCAACGTGCCCGACTCGGCCGAGAAGAAGGACCTTGCCGAATTCTGGTTCGACCCCCTGTGCCCGTGGTGCTGGATCACCTCCCGATGGATTCTCGAAGTCGCGAAGGTTCGCGATATCGAGACGCGTTTCCACGTGATGAGTCTGGCGGTGCTCAACGAGGGCCGTGATCTGCCGCCCGAATACCAGGAGTTGATGAAATACGCCTGGGGTCCGGTCCGGGTGGCCGTGGCGGCGGCCCAGCAGCACGGCGAGGAGATCCTGCCGTCGCTCTACGCCGCGCTGGGCACCCGGTTCCACAACCGCCGGGCCGAGTTCGAGATCGATGGGGACCGCCAGGGCACCTTTGCCGGCATCGTGGCGGACGCGCTCGCCGAGACCGGGCTGCCGGCCGAACTGGCGGCGGCCGCGGAGAGCGGCGACTACGACGAGGCGCTGCGCACCAGCCATCACGCGGGAATGGACAAGGTGGGTCCCGATGTGGGTACTCCGACCATCCACGTCAACGGTGTCGCCTTCTTCGGTCCGGTGCTGTCGCGTATCCCGCGTGGCGAGGAGGCCGGAAAATTGTGGGACGCCGTGGTGACCCTGGCGGCCTACCCGCACTTCTTCGAACTGAAGCGCACCCGGGACGAGAATCCGGAATTCGACTGAGCGCGCGCGTTCCGGATTCCGCCGGGAATCCTTAACCCCGGTACGTCCGCCTCCCGGGTCAGAGCGGGACTTTGGACAGGGTGATCGCGTCGCCCCCCGGACCCGGCGGCGGCCCGGCCGGTGGGGCGAACCGCGGCGGCACCGGGTTCGGCCGCCAGAACAGCCGTCCGTGCCGGCTGCGATCACGCAGCGCCCACATCCGCCAGGTCAGCACCGGATGCGACGCCATCGCGTTGACCATCCAGACGAAGAACCCGCGTTCCTGGGCCGCCCGGTCGGCCATTTCGTCGAACCCCACCACCGAGTTCAGGTACTTACCGGCCGCCAGGGTTCCCATCGCGGCGGGCGCCCCCTGTGGCCGATGGCAGTAGCCGTGATTGTCGGCGGTGTACTCCTGTGCCCGGATCAGCGAATTGCCGAGAATCGGCAGGAACGGCACCAGGAACATTCCGAGCTGACGCCAATAGGAAGCATGACCTGCCGCGATATGACCCACCTCGTGACCGATGATGAAGGCCAGCGCATCGGGTTCCCGGGCGGCGCCGCTGATCTCGAACAGGTCGCTGTACACCACCACGTAGCGCCGGAAACCGTGCCCGGACGCGAAGGCATTGATCTGCCCGTTGCCGAGGACGACATAGGCGTCCGGGGGAGCGGCCATCCCGAACCGGGCCGCGGCCTCCTGCACCATCCGATATCCGTCCGGGAACTGCGAGGGCGACATCTTCACCCCGTTCACCCGCTGCGACGAGAAGTTGACACCGCGACCGAACCAGAGCAGCAACGGCGCCCCCACCAGGATCAGGACGTACTGGTTGACCGCACCGAGGAACAGCAGCACGAACGCCAGCAGATAGGCCACCGCGGTGAACAGCACGATCACGACCAGTAGCGGGACCTCCCAGCTGTGCCGGGCCGGCATCCCGAACGGCGACAGCCCGCGGGGTTCGTGCCGCGGTACCGGCGGCGGGGGATATCCACCCGGAAGCGGCACCGAGGATGCGGGATGGTCGGTGAGCCACGGGTAGGGCCCGGGCTCCGGTGTACTCGCGGACCAGGCGGCGCCGGGGCCGGATCCGGACGGCTGCTGAGGGTCGTGCGGCTGCATACCCACGACTCTAAGCAGTAACTCGGTCACCCCGCCCGCCGTCGGGGCTCGGCCGGGGGCCTGACAGAATCGCAGCCATGCGCGTATACCTGGGTGCCGATCACGCTGGTTTCGAATTGAAGAACGCCGTCAAGGACCACCTGGAAAAGGCCGGTCACGAGGTCGTCGACTGCGGCGCCCTCGTCTACGACGCGCTCGACGACTATCCCGCCTTCTGCATCGAGGCGGCCCGCCGAACCGTCGCCGACCCGGGCAGCCTCGGGCTGGTCTTCGGCGGCAGCGGCAACGGCGAGCAGATCGCCGCGAACAAGGTGCCCGGCGCGCGGTGCGCGCTGGCCTGGAGTGTCGAAACCGCCCGGCTGGCGCGGGAACACAACAATGCTCAGCTGATCGGTATCGGCGGTCGGATGCATTCCCGCGACGAGGCGCTCGCCATCGTGGATGCCTTCGTGTCGACCCCGTGGTCGAACGAGGAGCGCCATCAGCGCCGGATCGATATCCTCGCCGACTACGAGAAGTCCGGCGAGGCGCCGGCGCTGCCCGCCCACTGATCCACCGGGTGGGCGAGTAGTCGGGTGCCGGAAGGTCATACCCTGCACCGGCTCGCCCGGCGTCACCAGCAGCGGCTCGCCGGTGCGGTGGTGCGGGTGTCGAGTCCGCAGGGGAAGTTCGCGGCGGGTGCCGCCCGTGTCGACGGGCGGGTCCTGCTGCGGTCGCAGGCGTGGGGCAAACATCTGCTCCACGAATACGAGGGTGAGCTCTACGTCCACGTCCATCTCGGGCTGTACGGCACCTTTTCCGAATCGGGGCTGCCGATGCCCGATCCGGTCGGCCAGGTACGGATGCGGCTGACCGGATCGGGGCGGGACGGACGCGGATTCGGGACCGATCTGCGTGGTCCCACCGCCTGTGAGATCCTCACGCCGCCGGAGACGGCGGCCCTCATCGCCCGGCTGGGGCCCGATCCGCTCCGCGCGGATGCCGACCCGGAGCAGGCGCGGGCCCGGATCCGCCGCTCACGGCGCAGTATCGGATCCCTGCTCATGGATCAGCGCGTGGTCGCCGGGGTCGGGAACGTCTATCGTGCGGAAGTGCTTTTCCGGCACGGGATATCCCCGCAGCGTCCGGGCACGGAGCTCACCGCCGGGGAATGGTCGGCGCTGTGGGCAGACCTGGTCGAGCTGATGCAGGTGGGCGTGCGGCGGGGAAAGATGCACGTGGTGCGGCCCGAGGACGATCACGGCGCGCCCTCGTACGCCGCGGACAGGCCGCGGACCTACGTCTACCGCCGCGCCGGTGAACCGTGCCGTTGCTGCGGCGATCCGGTGCGCCATTCCGTGCTCGAGGGGCGGAACCTGTTCTGGTGCGCGCGGTGCCAGCCGGCCTGACCCGCCGCGGTCAGCCGGCGACAGCGGTATCGACGGTCGTCTCCGGTGTCTCGGCGCCGGCGAAGCGGCGCCCGCCCGCGGTTTTCGCCGAGTACATGGCCTGGTCGGCGCGGCGGAGCAGTTCGGCCAGTTCGCTGTGGTCTTCCGGCGGTGCGTAGGTCGTGCCGACACTC
Source organism: Nocardia sp. NPDC001965 (assembly GCF_053594175.1). NCBI lineage: Bacteria > Bacillati > Actinomycetota > Actinomycetes > Mycobacteriales > Nocardiaceae > Nocardia > Nocardia sp. NPDC001965. The sequence continues at coordinate 54,231 of NZ_JBSFDZ010000029.1, read as the reverse complement.
GCCGAAACCGGTACCGGGCCGACCGACGACCACACCGAATCGTTCAGCGCGAGGACGATATCGTGCGCCAGTTCGGTGACCGAATTGTCCGCCAGTCCGGCGGCGAGGACGAACTCGTCCCCGCCGTAGCGGCAGACCACCGCGCCCGGCGGCGCCACCTCAAGCAGCCGTTTCGCCAGTTCCACCAGGACCTCGTCGCCGACCGCGTGGCCGTAGCTGTCGTTGATGTGTTTGAACCGGTCCAGGTCCACCACCAGCAGGCCGACCCCGCGGTCGGTCTGTTCGGCCATCATGCGCACCCGTTTCCGCAGCAGGGTGCGGTTGGCGAGTCCGGTCAGCGCGTCGTGGGTGGCCTCGTGCTCGAGCCGCTGCTGCAGTGCCGCGAACTCGCGGACCCGCTGGGTCGCCTCGTCGGAGAAGTTCTTCTTCTGCTGGGCGAGCGCGAGCTCCTGGAGCGCCTGGGCGTAGCTGTCGATCGCCTGGCTGGCCACCAGGGGCCACTGCGTCGCCACCAGTGACCCCCTCGGCCCGGCCGGGAAGCCGAGCAGGGTGCGTGTGACCAGGGCCAGCATCTTGACCCGGTGCAGGGGCTCGGCGCAGAGCCGGGCACCGAGGCGGCGGGCGGCGCGGATCGGGAAGGGATCGGAGACGGTGAGGTCCAGCAGCTGTTCGAGGATGTCGACGAGAACAGGTTCGGCCTCGGCCGCGGTGATCTCGGCGTCGGGCTGGGAGCCGGCGGTCAGTGCCCATTCTCGGGCGGTGGAGCGGACGGGTGGCCGGTGCTCAGCGGTCATATCGGCCACCGGTGGCGGTAGGGATGATCGCGCCGCGGACCAGGGTCCGCCGCGTGGGTGCCGGACCGGGCCGGCTCTGTCGCACTGCTATGCGGATGGTCCACCTTGTCGGGTGCACGCCACCGCCCCCTTTCCAGATACCCCGTCCGGCAAGAAGATCGTAGCAAGATGGTGGAGCCCGCCGACCTGCGTTCTGCAACAAGTTATCGGTCTCCGGAACAACAGTGATCTCTGCGCCTATCGTCGCGGAATCGCCTGTGTTACACACCTTTGCAGAAATTCCGGTGCCGAGTACCACGCGCCTCCCAGATCTGGGCCGTCGAATCCGCGACTACCGGGGTTCCCAGTATCGGGGAACTGCCGTGACCCGGCCGTTCCCCGGTGCGGACACCGGTATCGACGCTGGTCCGGGGGCTGATTGGCAAAATGAAACCGCGATTGGGTAGAGTCGCTGTGCACACGACATCGTGGTGGAACCACAGCGTCGTAGGTATGCGGGTGTAGTTCAATGGTAGAACCTCAGCCTTCCAAGCTGATGGTGCGGGTTCGATTCCCGTCACCCGCTCCAGACCGGTGATCATCCCCTCCGGGGGTAGTACGGGGTGTGGCGCAGCTTGGTAGCGCACCCGCTTTGGGAGCGGGTGGTCGCAGGTTCAAATCCTGTCACCCCGACAGTCGTTCGTTACCGAACCCGCGCCCCTTCGTATCGCGTTCCCGCCTCAGATACGAGTGCGTGAAGGCTGTTTCGCATCGCTCACCGCACTCTGCTGGCCCGGGCGCGGTAGTGCGATATCCACATCCGGGGGCGGGAGCTCCGCGCGGCGTCCGAAGGACTGGTCGATCAATTCGGAAGCGGCCCGGGTGACGATCAGCCGGGCGATGGCCAGATCGGTTTCCAGTTTGGTGCGGTCCTTGGGGTTTCGTTCGGACTGCTCGTAGGACCGGCCCGCCAGGACGTAGAAGATCTCCGCGGCATAGCGGTCGGCGATGCGGTCGCATTCGGAGCGCATTCGTTCGACCAGGTGGAAGGTGGCGGCGGCGGGTAGGCCGGCATCGGTGAGGCGGGTGGCGAGATCACTGCACCGAGGGTTGGTGACCCGGTAGACGTCGAACGGATCGTCGCTGGCGGCCAGCGCCTGCTGCACGTACTCGGGGAGCTCGTGTACCGGCTCGTCGGGTTCGGGTTGCGGCGGCCCGGCCGGTGCCTGCCGCCCGGGCGTGCTGACGGTCTGGTCGGTGACGCCCAGGACGTCGCCGAGGCCGTCGCCGCGATCCCAGGCGGCCAGCAATTCCCGGATGCCGTTCAGCTTCATACCCCGGCCGAGCAGACGGCTGATGGTCTGCAACCGGTTGAGGTGGTCGGAACCGTAGTAACCGATCCGGCCCCGGACATCGGGCGAGGGCAGCAGCCCACGCTCGTGGTACACGCGGACACTGCGCACGGTGGTCTCGGCAGCGCGCGCCAGCTCGTCGATCGTGTACTCGGATTCGCCAGCCATACCTATAGGAAACCATAATCGGGCCCGTAGATAAACGGTCCGTAACCAAACGAACCGCTGAGCAGCGGCGAAAAGATGTGAAAAACATGTCAACGTACCGTTACTTAACGGCATGAGGCCTTGCCTGAAGGCCCGGTAGTGCTTTAACGTGCGTGATACAGCTGACATCAGCTGGTTTCCGGGGACTGTTGAGCAGCCCTGATGTTCCGCCCGACCAACGGGACACGTATCGGTTTCCCCCGGCGTGCCCTCGGCAGTTCCGGAGACGGCTATGAGCGCAATGCGTATTCGTTCCCTGAGCGTGGTTACACCCCGCGCCACCACTACTCCCCGGCTTCCCGCGACGCCGCTGCCGGCGCCGGTGAAATCGGCGCAGCGGCCGCCGTGCGCGGAGGTCCCCGACAGCTGGGACCTGGACTCCGGAACGCCGGAAGCGTGGCATTCAGCAGTGCGCATCTGCTATGGCTGCCCTCTTTTCGCGCAGTGCAGCCGGCTCGCGGAGACGCTCATCGAGCGGGGCGACGCACCGCGGGCCATGATCTGGGCCGGCGTGGCCTACGACAACTCGGGCAATGTCATCGAGAACCTGGACCGTCACCGGACTGTCCCCATCGATCACAAGCGCCCGATGCGGATCATCCGCAACGGGCCCCGTCCCACGCACGGTGCGGCGGTCGCAGCTGCTCCGAAGCGGCATATTGTGCTGGGTCGCCCACTTCGCCCGACGGAGTCCGCGGCCGTCTGACTATGCTGCGGGGGCAAACGCGGATCTAACTCTGGTGGTGCGTAGATGACAATCCTGGCGTTGGAGATCGGTCCGACCCGGTTCGCCGCGATCGAGATCGCCGACGACGTCGGAGCCGACCGGGTCCAGCGGATCCCGGTCCCACGGGCCGGGGCCTGGGATCGCGTGCGCGAGCTGCTGCTCGGGCTCGCGGCCGGTCGGGACATCACCGCGGTCGGCATCGCCTCGAACGGTCCGATCGATATGGCCTCGGGAGTGGTCGCGCCGGATCAGGTCCGGGAGTGGCAGGCCGGTTTCCCGCTGGTGGAATCGGTGCAGAAGCTGTTCCCGGCCGCGACCGTCGCGATGGCCCTCGACGGCGTGTGCCTGGCGTTGGCCGAACGGCATTTCGGTGCCACCCAGGAGGTCATGGACTCGCTGTCGGTATATGTCGCGGACACGATCGTCGGTGGCGTGATGGTCGGCGGTTTCGTGGTGGTCGGGCGTACCGGGAACGCGGGCCAGATCGGCCACGTGCTGGTGCCCGGCTACGACGAGCGCTGTGTGTGCGGGGGCCGCGGATGCCTCGAATCGGTAGCCGGGGGCCCGGCTCTGACGAAATGGGCGCGCGAACAGGGCTGGGCCGGTGATTCGGTCGAGTCCCTGGCCGCGGACGCGCAGGAGGGCGATCGGATCGCGGTCGCGGCCCTGGAGCGGGCCGGTACTGCGTTGGGCCGGGCGATAGCCACGGTGGCGCCCCTGCTCGATATCGACCGGGTCGTGATCGGCGGGCCGATTGCCACTCCCGGGTCGGCGCTGTGGAAATCGCTGCACAACGCCGTCGCGAGGCACGCACGGCTTCCGTTTCTCACCGGATTGCGGGCGGTGGCTTCGGAACTGGAGGATCTCGGCCTGCTGGCCGGCGCGGGCGTTATCGCCCTGACCTCGCAGAGTGAGTGAACCCTCCTCCGGAAAACCGGAATCGACCGGCTCGTCCACGACACGGCCGTGGATGCCCCGCGGGGGCGGCAGCGCCGTTTGCGACCGGACGGGAGGGTCACCGTGCCGGTCAATTGGCTGATTATTAGCTGTCGGCTCTTCCGGTGGCCGCGGGCCGCGTCCGGGCCGGAGAGTGGCCGGTGCGGGTCGCGGATTCGTACCCCGAACAGGTTGTGTTGCCGATGATTTCCGTGCAATCGCCGGATGCCCGGCTCGCCGCCCGGTCAATGGGGGTTGCGGGCGGGTTGGGTTGCCGGGCTCACTCTTCGTGTTCTGCCCAAGGTCCACTGTTGAACGTACCGCTGCGCAACGGTACATTATGTTTTGCGGCCGATGTCTCGTTTGAGGCACCCACCGCGCAACAGTAGGACGCACGCGATGAGAGGGCGCAGTGATCCCCTGGGTGACGGTCGAAACTTTGGCGCCGGAAGGATTCTCGGTCGCGTCGGTCGGGGATACCGCACGTGAGTTCGCTGACTGGCGGCGAGTACTGCAGCGGCAGCTCGCTCGCACGCCGGCACTGTACGACGGGCTGAGCACCCGTGATATCACCGAGGCCCTCCGGGCCTCCATCGAAGGTTCGGCCGATGTGGACAAGACCGTGTCGACACGGTCCGGCTCGCACAAGCTGATGGTGCGCCCGGTTTTCGGACCGGGCGGCGAAGTGCATGCAGTCCGCTGGTGGGCCGGCCCGGAAAAAAGTCCTGTTCCGCCGTTGCCCGGCGCGGTGGGAGTGATCTGGGACCTGGACAGTCAGACTCTGGCCCAGCCCAGCGGGATCACCGGTCTGTCCGGGATCGCGCCCGAGGAATACGTGCCGCGGATGTCCATCGCGGAATTCTTCCACCGCGTCTCGGCCTTCGACCGGCACGCCGAAGTGCTCGACCTCCTCTATCGGCCGGTGCCCGGAGACAAACTTCAGTTCGAGGTCTCTGTGCTGCGCAACGCGGGCCGCGCCACTCGATGGCGGATCACCGTACGGGCGCGCGACGACGAGTACGCGCGCGGCGCCTGGTGGCTCATCGAGGACATCACCTCCGACAGCGATCCGGCGATCTGGCCGACGCTGGAGAGCGTCGGGCTGCGTGAGGCGCACCGGCGGGCCGGAAACCACCTGGCGGTCGTCCAGTTGGCGCACACCAGCATCTCCCATTGGCTGACCGACCCGGCGCCGTGGATCCGGTGGGACTATCTGTTCCGGCCGGTCGATGTCTTCCATCCCGAGGATCGGGTCCGGTTGGTGGAGCTCGGGTCCCGCGTGCGCAACGGCGAAAGCGCCGGGGTGACGCTCCGGGCGCTCAACTACGCCGGGGGCTACACCCCGACCTCACTGCTGCTCTATCCCTATCCCGGGTTCTCCAACCGCGAGCTGGCGATCGCGCAGCTCGTCCGAGTCGCCGACGATATCCCCATGATGGAACCCGAGCCGACGGATCTGGCCGCGCTGGAAACACCCATCGGATACGACGATCAACTCCGATACCGGCTGGCCGGCCGGTTGCGCCACAGCGCGATGTCGTGAGGGCCGCGGTGGTCGCGACCGAGCAGGCGAGTCCCCAGATGTGGGAAGGGGTCGCCGGTCGGTGGCCCCGCTGCTCTTTACCATTTCGAGAGTGAGGACTGGGGTGGCCGGACGTGCAGAATCGGGCGAAGCGCTGCTTCGTCAGATGGCCGCGCGCAGGCGCCGCGACAATATCGTCGTGATCGTTCTCGCGGTGCTCGCCGTACTGGGCGGTGGGCACGCTGTCTACGACTTCTTCGCCACCGATCCACAGCCCCCCGGTGACGACGCGATGATCACCGTTGCCGGGCACGACCGGTTGGCCGGTTCCTTCGCCGAGGATTTCGTGGTCGCCTACCTCAGCGCGGGCACCGGGCAACAGGAGTCGCTGTCCCGGTATGTGGGCGGTTCCCAGCAGCTTTCGCTTCCGAAGACCGGCCAGCAGGTGCGCGACCCGATCGTCGTCTACACCAGCCGTACGCTGTCCGCCGGGACCGTCGAGATCTGGACGGTGACGGTTTCGATACATGTGGGGCGTGGTCAATCCGACGGGGCACGGCAGTACTATCGCGTGCCGGTTTCGATATCCGAGGGGAACCTGCGGGCACTCACCCTGCCCGCCGCGGTACAGCCGCCGGGTATCGGCGCCGATCTGGCCCAGGCCTATTCGGCACCGTGCGGTGAGGAGACCCCGTTCACCCAGGTCGTCACGGGATTCCTCACTGCCTATCTGACCGGTTCGGGAGATGTCGCGCGATACGTGAGTGTCGACTCCGGGATCGCGGCGCTGCGCCCGGCCCCGTTCACCGAACTGAAAACCGTGGCCGTCACCGCCGAGGACTCGGCCTGCGGAACCGCCGGAGACACCGCACGAGTGCTCGCGACGGTGACCCCCGAAGGACAGTCGGGGGCCGCCCCGGCGCTCGCCTACCCGCTGACCATGGTTCGCGGCGACGGCCAGTGGCAGGTGCGGGTGATCGAAACACTGCCGGCGCTGAAGGAGCCGCTCACCGCCGTCCTGAACCAGGGGGAGAAAGCCGGTCCGGCGCCCGGTGGTACCACCACCGGAGCACCCACCGCGACAGCAGAGATTCCACGGGCCACCCAGAACTGACATGAGGCGACCAACACATGGGCAATATATCCAATATCCTCTACGGAATTCTCGTCTTCGTCCGCTGGGCGGGCCTGATCCTGATCACCATCGTCTCGATGGGTGTGATGATCTCGGAGGCCGCGAAATCCAAACTGTCCCCGGCGAAGGTCCTCGGTGTGGCCGGTTCGGCGATCCTGGCCGCCGTCCTGTTCTGGATGTTGCCGACACTGGTGAACTACGCGCGCGGCGACGCCAACATGATCGTGCCGGACCACCCCGTGGGTGGTTATAGGTGACCCAGGTGATCAAGGTCTTCACGCCGGTAAAACGTGTTCCCACCATGATCGGCAAGGCCCAGAACGGCCAGAAGCTGCCGTTCGGGCCCTACACGCTGCCGCAGGTGGCGGGGGTGGCCGTGGGATTGATCCTCACGGGCCTCGGCGCGATGACCCTGCCGGTCAATCCGGCGATCACCTTCCTGGTCGGTTTGGCGCTGACCGTTTTGATCGGGTTCGGACTGGGTCTGATCCCTTATACCGGGGTCCGACTGTTGTCCCGGTTCGTCTGGTTCGGCCGACTGATCCTCTACCCGAAACCGGCTCTTGCCTCGGGGATGCCGGTCACCCCGGAATCGGCCCGGATCACCATGTTCGTCGAGGAGACGGTGGTGGCGATCCTGCCGCACGAGCCGGCAGCTCCGGTGTCGGCGCGGGAACGCAGCAAACGGAACGCCGCCCGCGGCGGTCAGATCCTCGAGATGCTGGGCACGAGCCGCTTCATGCGACCGGTGGAAGTGGTGGAGCCGGCCACCGCTTCCGGTACGCCCTCCAATTGGCGGACGATGATCGGTGGTAACGGGGGGAGATCGAAGAGCGGAGAGGGACGCTGATGGGGTTCAACCGAGATCTACAGCCCACGGCCGCGATTCGCGGTCATCTGCAGTTCACCCATACCGGGCTGGTCACAGCGAATTATTTCATCACTCCGCTCGGCTACGGATTGCGTAAGGCCAGCGATAAATTCGATGTCAAACTGGCGCATCATTCGCTGGTCAACAACCTGCCCAACGGATCGCTGCTGCTGGGCATCCAGGCCCGGCAGAACACGATCGACGTCTTGAGCAAGATGGTCGAGGGCGTGGACCTCGACGAATGCGCCGACTACGCCGACGAGGTGTTCGCGTCCTACGAGCGGGTCCGCGCAATCTCCCCGCAGACGCGGATCTTCCTGCTCTCGTTCCCGGTGGGCACTGTCGGCACCGGTGGTATCTCGGCGATCTCGCGTATGTGGCGGGGCAGTACCACCACGATCGACGCCACGGCTGTTTCGCGGGCCGAATTGGATGCCTACGAAGCCGAGGCGAACGAGATCCTGTCCCGTATCGGTGGCGACTTCGATCCGGTGCCGGTGCCGGCGGCGCTGTTCCAGTGGCTCTGGGAGCACTATCTGGCGCGCGGCGCGGTCGGCGATCCGGTGGCCCCGACCCGGGCGGGAGCCCTGGACGACGCGACCGCGGCGGTGTTCAAATCCGCGGCGCTGGACGAGGGCGCTCGCGCCGATTCCCAGCGCCGGCTGCGACCGTCGTTCGTTCCGGTGATCAAGGTGGTACAGCCGGACACCGGCTATCGGCCTTCCTATCAGGCGATGCTCACGCCGCGTTCGTTCCCGTACGCGGGCATGATGTTTCCCGGCGGCAGCGAATTCCTCAATGTGATCGACGGTCTCGGTGACGTCACCGTCGACTGGGGGATGCGCATCTCCACCAAACCCGCCGACCAGGTGTTGAAGGCCAACGAGATCAACCTGCGCCGACTCGGCGAGCAGATGGACCAGCGCGACCAGGAGATCTCCTTCGCGCAGAACACGCTGATGTCCAAGGCTCAGATGCTGGGCGAGTACAACCAGCATTTCGAGGTGAACGGCGGCGAATCGGAGGTGTCGTTCACCACGGTCATCGCCGTGGGCGGGCCCTCGCGGGACGAGACCATGGACGCGGTCAATACCCTGCGGCGCCGGTACAAGCGGTTCCAGGTGGAGATGACCGCGCCGGTGGGAGCGCAGGTGGACCTCTGGTCGCTGCTCGTACCGGGTAGCCCGCCGCGGCGCGCATTCGACGATTTCGCCCATATCGTGCCATCGGATATGTGGGCGGGTTTCGTACCTTTCACCACGAGCCAGATCGGTGACGACAGCGGCCCGGTCATCGGTATCAATCTGCTGTCCGGGCATTTCGAGCCGATCCATTTCGGGATCATGGAGGCGGCGCTGCACGATCTGTCCGCTTCGTTCGCGGTCACCGGCGAACTCGGTTCGGGCAAGTCGTATTTCCTGAAGCTGATGGCCGTCCTCGTGCACGATATGGGGGGCCAGTTCCTCGCTATCGACCGCAGTCAGGTGGGTGAATGGGAGCATTTCGCCTCGGCCATCGACGACGCCGTGATCATCGACCTGGCCAACCCCACGGTATCGCTGGATCCGCTGCGTCTTTTCGATCCGCGAGTCGCCGGTGAACGTGCGCTCGACTCCGTGCTACCGCTGCTGGATCTGTCGCCTACCTCCGGTACCGGCGCGGTCATCAGTAATCTGCTCTCGCCGCGTGGGGTCGCCGAACACGGTATAACCAGTCTGCTGGACCTGTTCCACGTGGTCCGGCGGCTGCGCGACGAACCGGGCTCGCTGGAGGAGTACTCCGATCTCGCGTCCCGGCTGGGAACCATCGTGGAGCGGGTCCCGGTGCTTTTCGATCCGAATCTGGCACCGATCCGCCTGGACGCCGCGGCCACGGTGGTGCGCAGCCACCGGCTCGCACTGCCGACCGCCGAGGAACTCACCACCCCGCATCTGTACAACCGGCTGCCGCTCACCAAACGACTGGGGACCGCACTGTACGAGCTGGTCGGCGTGACCGCCCGGGAGGCGTTCCTCTCCGACAACGGCCGGTTCGGTCTGCTGGTCGGCGATGAGGCGCACCACTTCACCCAGACCCAGGTGGGTTCGGCCGTGACCTCCGATTTCAGCCGTGACGGTCGTAAACATCTCGCCGCGATCGGTCTGGCATCGCACGACCCCGCCACCGACTTCCAGGGTGCCGCCCATAACCTGATCCCGAACCGCTTCGTCTTCCGCCAGCGCGACGAGACCCTGGCCCGGAACAGCCTGGAGTGGCTGGGGGTCGATCTGGAAGAGGCTCCGTTCCTGCTGCAGGCGTTGCGGGAGGAGACTTCGCCACCGGTGGGCGCGGGACGACAGGTACCCGAGGAACGCCGGGGCGAAATGTTCATGCGCGATGCGTTGAACCGGATCGGGCGCGGTAAGGTCCTCGGCCCGGCCCGAACGGACCGAGCCGAAGCCATCACCAGTACCCCGACCGTCGTCGCCAAGACCGATCGACTGGAGCCGGAGGCGGTGCGGTGACCGAGGGGTGAACGGTGGCAGACGGATCGAAATCTGACGGCATCAACGGCTCGACGCGTGTACTCATCGTGGTAGCGGTTCTGCTGATCTGCTGTTGTGGTGGCATCATCACGGCACTCGTCCCGCTGGGGGAGATGATGTCGGCCGGGAAACGGCACTACAACCTGCAGTGCGATATCGCTCTCGGGCCGGAGCCCGGTGCTTCTCCCTCGCCCACCACCACAACGACCACGGCGCGGCCGGAGCCGATGACGCCGCGGCCGACCGCCAATCCGTACGCGGAGCTGAATTTCGACCCGAACGACCCGAACGTCACCGACCGGGATCTGGCCTGCCAGTCGGCGATGAAATCGGCGCCGCTACAGGATGAGCCGTGGCAGCAGGTCAATGCCAGTTGGGAGGCGGTCTGTGCGGCCGAGCTGGCGCAGCGATATCCCGAGGCGGGTGGCACCGCGACAATGGCCGACTATGCCCGCGATGTGATCTACAGCGCCTCGATCTACAGGTCGACCGGACAGTGCGTTCCGACCCGGGCGCCGGCGGCCGTCGCGATGGAGAACTGCGGCGATCCGAGTCGAGCCGTTTCCGCCGTGGTGCTACCGGCAGTCGTCGGTGATCAGGGATATTGCGGGCAGCTGGTCGCTCCGGAAGCGGCGTCTGCCGGCGACCTCGTGTTCTGGGAGTACAGGGACCGCAGAGCGACGCGGGTCGGCATCGCGCTCGGACCCCGTGAGCTGGTCACCGTGGACAGTGGAAAGTTCGTGCGTCTCGCCCTTCCCGAGGGTGCCGAAGTGCAGATCAAACGGGTTTTGGGGGCTGCCGCGTGACCAGCGCAGAAATCGGGCCGTTCTCGATAGAGGCCGTAGAGGCCGTTCTCATAGGGGAGGAACGGGACGGCGGTGATTCCCAGCCGGGGGAGCAGTCGAAACCCGGCGAGCAACGCCGCAACGGTGACAAGAACGGCGGGGGTCCGGGGGCGCCCTCGATACCCCCTGGCTCGCCGAACCCGAACGGGAGTGCGCCGCCGGCAGCCGGTCCCGCGCCCGCCGCCCCGGCCACCGTCGCGCCGGCGCCCGCCGCACCCGTGCCCGCCGCGCCGGCTCCGTCTGCGCCGGCGGCGCCTGCTGCGCCACCCCCGTCGCCCGTGCCCGCCACCGCCGCGCCGCCCCCGGTGGCCACGCCCGCACCCCCCGCCCGGAGCGCGGACCAGCCGGAACCCGAACCGCTGGTCGATCCGGAGACCGTGGAGAAGCTTGCGCCCATGGCCATGATGGCCGGGGCCGCGCTGCTCCCGATGATCGGTTCAGCGCTGTCAGGTCTACTCGGTGGTGGTTCCGGTGGCGCCGCCCCTGCCGCCACATTCGGTGGCACCGCCTTGGATCCTGAGTCCCAGGAGGCCATGAAGGCGCTGAAAGCGCTGGAGTCCGTCTACGGGGAGGGCGAGCCGACCGACCCCGGCATGAAGAAACTGCGAGACGAGGGCACCGATGCGGCTGCCGGCAGTGGTGACGGTCCGGCAATGGTCAAGGCGAAGCGGTTGTTCCAGGCCAATCGCGCCACTGCCTTCAACAATCTGGACAAACAGTTCGTGAACTACCTCTCGACCCTGGGTTCCTCGAACAAGGTCGACCAGAACGCGGTGCGGCGGCTGTTGAAGATGACGAACGAGGCATTGGCCGAGTTGGGTCCGACGGCTTATACGAAAGAGGGACAGCAGAAGGTCCGCCAGATCCTGACGGCGGCGCTGCAGACCGCGCACAAGATCGTATCCGGGGGAACGGCGAACAACGGCGACGCTGCCTCGGCGATCGATCAGCTCACCAACCAGTACCTGTACAACATCATCGGCAAAGAACTTCCCGGAGGGGTCAAGTTCAACGTGGCTGCCGCCACGGCCCAAGGGGGTTCGGAACGGGCGCAATTCGCGGTCAAGACCGCACTCGCCCAGATCGGTGACCCCTATGTGTGGGGCGCCGAGGGCCCGAACAGCTTCGACTGTTCGGGGCTCACGCAATACGCCGCCGCGCACGCGGGCGTGAACATCCCACGTACGGCCGACGAGCAGTACCGGCGGTTGCCGGCGGTGAATCCCGGCGATCTCCAACCCGGCGACCTCATCTTCCCGGCGACCAGTATGAAGAACGGTCAGGCGGGCCACGTGATGATGTACATCGGCAACGGTCAGGTGGTCCACGCGCCGAGAAGCGGTGAGACGGTGAAGATCACGAGTCTGCCGCGCAGTTACGAGGCCCGGCGCTTCGCCTGAACAGAGATTCGGGGCCCGGTGGACAGATCCACCGGGCCCCGAATCGTTCCCGGGCGGTTACGAATCCCAGGGGTCCAGGCCTCCGGCTGGATCCAGGTGGTCCAGATTCGCTACTCGGGTACTCCACCTCGCCAGCTCGCGGCGGGCGGATTCCGTCGGGGTGTTGTAGTAGTTGACCGCCGACTTCCGGAACGATTCGGAGACGTCGCTGGCGATGGCCCAGCGGGTATCGCGTCCGACCGCGTTCCATTCGTCCGCACTGATCGCATTGCGCAGCGCGATATCGGAATCCCAGTGTTGCCGGACCCTGCTGACGAATCCTTCGTTGATCGCCGCACCGGGGGGTGGTGTGCTCGTGTGCCGGGCGAAGTTCTCGGCGGCCACCACCGCCTGGGCCGCGAACGCCCGTTTGGTCGGATCGGTGTCCGTCGGCCGCAGGTGGTTCTCGACCGCACGGGATGCGGCGATGGCCTTCTGCAACGGTCCCCAGCCGTACGGGTTGGTCGACATACTGGCCTTCATGGCGGCCTGCGCCCGGAGCACCTGGTGTACCTGTTCGTCCGGCGTATTGCCGGCTCGCAGTACCGCGGCCAGGTAGCTGTCCGGCACCCGGCTGTCGCCGAGGCCGTCGAGCGCGTTGGCGATTCCGAGTGGCGCCGACATACCGCCGTGCGGATCGGCCCGGGCCTGCGCTTTGAGGAGCCAGTTCGCCCGGCCCAGCGCGCCCCACTTGTACTGCTCGATGCGCTGGTCCGCGGTGGCGATATTGGCCAGGTCGGATTTCTTCTTGCCGCGCGCCAGCGGGTTCAATGGGCCCGGCGTCGCGGCCAGCAGCCACCCGGTGACCGGCGAGCTGTTCACGGTGTTCAGGGCGGCGATCGCGGCGAGACCGCTCAACGATCCGCCGCCGCCACCGCCGCCGCCACCACCGCCCATCCCGAGCGCGGTACCCCCGCCGCCGCCCGATCCGGAACCGCTGCCCTGAATGGCCAGGGAGAACCGGTTGGCCACCCAGTCGTTGCCCCGGGACAGGCTCCGGTTGAGCCGCTTGACCTGCGAGATCGCCACGATCTCCACGACGCAGGCGATGACGATGACCGACATCACCTGGCCCTGCGCCTGGTCGAAGAGATTGCTCATGAACAGGAGGTAGATGCCGAGAAAGATGGTGAACGCGGTCATCCGGGCGGCGGCGATCAGTCCGTCGACGATATTGCGCACCAGGAATGTCTGGGTCGGGCCGTAGACGAAACCGCCTGCCGCGAAGCCGAATATCGACATGAAACCGTGGTAGATCGTGTTCAGGGCCGCCTTCATGACCTTCAAGCCGAGGTAGATCGCGAAGGCGAGCAGCAATGTCGCACAGACCAGCAGGATCAGGCCGGTGCCGACCTGCCCCATCGACGGATTGTCGGCCCGCTGATAGGCCGCGTCGTTACCGCACTGTTTGATTCCCTTCAGGACATTTTCGTCCTTACCGGTGAGCACCCCCGAAGTCCAGGCGGATTCGCAGGCCGGATAATTGTCGATGACTTGCCCGAAATTCCACACCTGTACGGGTTTCCGGGCGAAATTGTCCGCCAGGTCCTCCTGCATCGTCTTCACCAGCAGGACCGGGTTGGGGTTGCTGTCCCCGGTGAGCCCGGCCGCCACCGAGATACCCACATCCCGGCCCTGGGTGAGCAGGCCGTCGGAGGACAGCACATCGGCGAGGGGTTCGGCCAGGAACACCGGGCCGATGACAGCGACACCGAACATGAAGATCACCTGCATGGTGGCCTTGCCGGGGAAGCCGCGCACGATGAACCAGCCCACGAAAAAGGAGCCGCCGGTCGCGAATGTGATCAGCACGATCGGGGTGGCGATCTGATGGGACAGCGCCGCGGCGACACCGTTCAGCGCATTGGCGAACATATCGAGCCAGGTGAAACCGAAGGTGAAGCCGATTATCCAGATACCGGTGGTCACAATGGCCATGTAGCCCACGAACAACAGGCCGATCAGCGTCCACATCACGGTGTAGCCGGGGTTGAGGATACTGCCCCGGTTCGAGGCGAAGACATAGCTCGCCAACGGGACGCCGTTGGAATCGGTGATGTTCATCCAGCCGAGACCGTCGATCTGCGAGACGCCGCTGCTGACCTGCGCGGTCGCGATAACGCCGATAGTTCCCGGGAATACGACGAAAAGGAAGAGAAGGCCGACGACCCACAGGGCCCGCCGGTGCCAGGGATGTCCGGCCAGCCATTCGCGGGCTCGCCGGACGAGCGTATCGGGGTACCAGCGGAGCGGGTCCCAGCCGCTTTCTTCGCCGCTGCGACATCGGCGGTCGCGGACTCGGGCGAGCAGTGCGGGTCTCACCGGTGCCGTCATACCGCGCTCACTGCCGGACAGAAGTGATCCCGACCCGTCACGACGAGTCGCCCGGACGCGCGACGAATATCGGGACCGGGTATTTGGCGACGGCCGTTCGCCGCCGGCCGTGTGGAACGCAGGGTCATCCGGTTGTTCCTCCTGCGCCTGAATCCGGGCCTCGATGGAATGAGGGCATGATCGTGCACGTCACAGTTTACGAGTCGCTGACTCGATGATGACCTGTTGTACCAGGTCATCGTTTCCCCCCGGTGGGAATCCCGGACAATGAGCTCTGTCAGGAAGGAGAAGCGCGCATGGTCGGCTGCCGGTGCCCGCGATCGCGGTTCGACTCCTCCCGAATGCCCTGCCGCAGTGCCGATGACGACAGGATGACGCCGTCGGCGCTCGTCACAGCCATCGGCAGGTGAGGCCGTGGGCTTCTGGGATGGGATAGGCGGGGATATTGTCGTCGGCGCCGTGAGCGTCGCCGGCTTCGCTGTCGGCGGCCCCCTCGGTGCCGCGGTGGCCGGAGGTATCGCCGGCGGCGTGGCCTCCGGTTTCAAAGGTGAGAATATCCTGTTGGGAGCCGGTCTCGGTGTCGCGGGTGGGATGGTCGGCGGCCTGGGTGGGGTCGCGTTCAGAGGCGCGGCCAAGGGGATGGTCGGTGGGTTCCTGCGCCAAGGACACTCGCTGGATCTGGCCCGGGCGTTGGGCGGCAGTGTGGACAAAGTCGCGTTCGAGCGGTCGGGGTTGTTCATGCACAGAATCCCCGAACTGCTCGGGGGGTCGCACCTTTCGCCGTGGAAGACTTATATGGGTCTGTTGAACACGATGGCCACTCCGTACTACATGGACCAGATCCAGGGATTTCCCGACGAGGTCATGGATAAATGGCATAAATACATGGGATATCCCGATATCGAGCTGATCGATATCAGTGAGCAAGAGCTGTCGCCCATCCCGGACAGGATGCCGCACATCATGATGCCCGATCCGAATCGCCTACCGGAAGGACTCGCGCTCACTCCGCCCATGGAGGCGAACTACCGTACGGTGCCGGGCTCCTACGCGGAGTACTGGAAGAGCTTCGGGGAGAAACCGGGAAAACTCGAGCTGCCCAAGGAACTCGAAGTCAGCGATATCTCCGGCGCGGAGAAAGCCGGGATCCAGAACTATCCACAGCGAGTCGAGAAGCTGCAGTACACCTTCACCAACTTGAAGGCAAAGGCGGCTGTTGTCGCGAAGGCGAACGATCGGACCAGCGAACTGTGCGGCGCGGGCCGTAGCGATTTCAGCGGAGTCGTGAAGGCGTTGGAAGCGTTCGCCAAATCGGATCCACGGGATATGAAGCGTATCGGTACCCTATGCTCCGAGTACGCGCAGAAAGCGACCGACGTCAGTAATCTCAAGGTCTTCACGATCGACCCGGCGCCGCTGGGCGCCGGTGTGCCGAGCGAGGACGGCTACGCGTTCCTGCTCGTCGAGGCCGCCTACGACAACGCCGAGATCATCATGACCGCCTACGCGGCGGCATTCGATTCACTGGCCGCGCAGACGGAGGCCGAGAAGCCGGGTACGGAAACGGGCGCACAGCAAACGGGTGCCCCGCAGACCACGACCAACACCGGTAACGGCGCCGCCGACCCGTACTACGCGGGCGCTCCGACCTCGACTTGGCCGACGGCGCGGCCGAGTCCGTCGACGGTCGCCGCACCCACCCCGTGGAATCTCACGAGTGACAAGTCCTCGGGCGCCGGCGCAGATCGTCCGGCTGCCGATGTTCCGGGAGTCGGCAACACCGGAGTCGACGGGCTCGGTGCGGCATCGAGTACGCCCGACGTCGCGTCGCTCGCCGCCGCGGCCGCCCCCGCGGTATCCGCGGCAGGCAACGGGATGGGGTCCGCTCTCCAATCGATGATGCTCCCCATGCTCATGCAGGCCATGATGGGCCGGAATCGCCAGGGTGCCCAGGACGACCTGGAGACGGGACGCCGGGAGGGACGAGAACGGCAAGAGGACGGATCGGCCATGGCGATACCCGCACCGGCGGCCACCCCTACGCCCGCCACGCCCGCCACGCAGTCGCCGGGACAGCCGACGGCCCCGCCACCCGGTGATGCCAAACCCGTCTCGGCTCGCCCGGAGGCCGATCGCCCACAGGGGAAGCCGGTACCCGCCACCGCGCCGGAGAAGAAGGGCAACGTGACCTACACCTTCCCCGACAGCCGGACCCAGGAGGTCTCCGCGGTCGTGGCACGAGCATTGGACGCGGCCTTCGGCAATGCCGCGGGCACCGATGCCCGCGCGGCGTACACCGGGACACCGGCGGAGTGGAGCGATCCGAAACGGATCGGTCGCCGCATAGATCCCAGCGAGACCATGACCGGCGATGTCGGCGCCTGGGAAGACAGGTTCGCGCTGCTGGTTCAGTTCGACGGGCAGGACCTGCTCGAAGCAGTGGTCGACGGTGCGTTGATGCAACTGGCCGATCTGTCGCAGATGCGCGACGGTGCGGGTGAATTCGGCGGTTTCGTCGGTCTTTTTCATCCGCCCGGCATCGAGAAGGTGGCCGATGAATCCGCTGTGACAACCGTTCCCGCCGCGCCGGTCGACCAGACCGATTCCGGCGCCGTGGTGTCTCTCTGAGGGAGGTTCAGTGTCCGGGTTCAACGATGTTGCAGCATTCGCCGTCGATGTCGGTGTGAGCGTACTGGTCGACAAGGGGTTGGCCAGCAAGTTCGGGCCCGGAAGCGGCTTCGTAAGAGAGATGGTGGGGGGAGCGATATCCGGCGCAGCGGGTGGCGCGGCCGGAAGGATGTTCCAGGACGGCGCCGGATTCAACAACGCCTGGAACGGCGCGGTGGACGGTGCGATAGGTGGAGCCGTCGGGTCGGGCATCGGCTATTTCTGGGGCAAGAACCTGACGAAGGGCAAGACCGCGGCCGACGATGCCGTGAAAGAGGCGGACTCGGCCAAGAAGACCGCCGACGACGATGTACGACTGCTCGACGAGGCGGAACCTCGTCTGGAAAACGCGCGGTTGAAGGCGGAGGACGCCGAGCGCAATGTCGAACGGTTGAAACAACAGCTGGACGACCTCAAGGCACAGAACCCGCCTCCGCGCGATGCCGAGATCCAGCGGCAGATCACCGACAAGGAATCGCAACTGCACAGTGCTGAGGACGTGGCCCGCGATGCGCAGCGGGAGCTCGACGAGGCGATCGTGAAGAACGACGACGCGGAAGCCGACCGGTACGGGGTCCAGGACGCGCAGCGCAAAGCGGAGGACGGCCTCGACAAAGCCAAGAAAATCGCCGAAAAAAAAGGTAAGAGCCTCGAAGACTTCGGCAAGTGGCAGCGCGGTACGTTGATCGGTCTCGGTTCGGCGATCGGAATGTATGTCGGCAGCCACGACATGTGGTGGGAAGACTCCGCCGGAGGCACCCCCGGGGCGGCGGTGAACAAGGTCGATCTGCAGTGGGACGGCTACGCTCCTGCCGCGGCCGCCGGTGTGATGGGCACGCTGCCGTTCCAGCAGGGATCCAGCCCGCAGGCGGGTAAGGGTTTTCTGCTCCGGCCGGTCGGGCTCAATCCGAGTATTGCCGAGTGGTTCGGTGGTCCGTCCAACTCCTTCGCTTTTTCGCTGGTGGACACTTATCAGATGTTCGGAGATCTGAAGAAGCGGGAGACACTGACGATTACGCCCATTCCGAAGATGCCCGCGACAGTGGAGGGGGTCAAGGGCAGTGCCGGAGGCGCGTCGTACCAGGACAAGTCGAACTCGCTCAACCAGGCGGCGGAAACGTTGACCAAAACCCAGGGGAGTGTCCTGGACGCAATCCAGGCCGTCGAGAAAGTCAGCACGTTCGGTAAAGAGAATGTCGGCAAGCTGATCGTCGGTTTCAATCAGTACGTTGTGGCAAATCTGCAGGGCGACTCGGATATCGAGTTCATTTCCGTGATGGGCCAGGGATTCGCCGAACTCGTCAACGAGCTCGAGCGCTGGGCGGCGGAGAACAATGCCGCGGCCGGGCTGATCAACCAACCGACCACCGCCCAGGACCAGGCCGCCGCCAAGGGGCTGGCCGATTCGGTCGGCAACTATGCCAACCAGCAGCAGAGCCCGGGCCTCACCCCCGACAGTTCCCAGATCGGCGTGAACAACCCGTGGGATCCGGGCAATCTCGGCACCGGCCCGGGCTCGACCCCCGATACGTCGGATCTGAAGGATTCCGCCGACCGGTTCCGGGACCAGGCCGAGGGCCTGTCGGGGTCCGCGAACACCCCGTCGAACATCACGCCCGCCTCCTACGATCCCGGCGCCTCCCAGCTCGGGGCCGGGTTGGGGGCGGGGGCCGCCGGGTTGGGTGCGGATTCGATGGGGATGAGTAATCTCATGAGCTCGCTGCTGCCGATGATGATGCAGCAGCAGGCCATGCGGAATATGGCCGACAACGATATGTCCGGGCGGATGGACGATATCGATCCGTCCCGTTTCGACCAGGCCGCTGTCCCGACGCTGCCGCAGGCGCAGCAGCCGGTGGGAACCACACCGTGGTCGAATCAGGCGGCCGCGAACAATGCCGCCGCGACACCGGCCACCCAGCCCGCTACGCAGCATCCGGTCGGTGCTCCCAACGGTGCCACCTCCACCCAGCCCGGCGGCGGCGTGCCGCAGCGGATGCCCGGCGAGGACGGCCTCGTGCCCTACGCGTTCCCGGACGGCCGGACCCAGCGCGTCCAACCCACCGTGGCGCAGGCGCTGGACAAGGCCTTCGCGAACAAGAGCGGCACCGACGCCCAGGCCGCATACAAGGGCACCCCCGGTGCATGGGAGAAATCGAAGGATATCGGCGAAGGGGTGTACCCGCCGAAAACCGGCGACGTCGCCACCTTCATCATCCGGCAGCCGAAGACCGATTCGCAGAAGCCGGAACCGGTGCCCGCGCGGGCCGACGGGGAACCACGGATCCAGCCCGCCGCGATGGTCACCGTCGGCGGTGACACCGGCGAGGAAGAGAAGCCGCCGAAGGACAAGCCGGATACCGGGTCCAGTGATGAGCCGACGTACCGGACCGCCCTGCTGGTCGCGTTCGGAGAGGGCGAGAGTGGCACTCTGGAAGTCGTGGTGAACGGGGAACTCCAGCAGTACCGGGAGGAGATGTCCGATACTGAAGGTGACTTCGGTGAGTTCGCGGGCTTCAAACATCCGAAGGGGGTGGAGGCTGTGGGCGACAAGCCACAGGACTCCGAGACGATGGCGACCTCCGGCGACCAGACGACCGCCGATATTCCGGCGCTCGCGATGCCGGTCTAGGAGCTGCGGAGCCATGGTGAGAGGAGACAGGACATGCCGTTGAATGTCGATCTCGGTGAACTGGTGTCCGTCGCGGGCCGGTCGGCCGACCTCGCGCGCGTCACCGGAGCGGCGATGCCACGCGAATGGGTGCTGCCGGCCGGCGCCGACCCCATCTCGGCGCAGGCGGTTCCGCAGCTCAATGCGCAGGCCGCATCGCTGTTCAATGCGACCATCGGGGTATTGAACAAGATCCAGCGCGACGCCCACCACATCGGTGCGGCGGCCTCCACGTACTCCGGTGCGGACGACGAGGGCGCTCGTCGTGTCAACGCCTCGGGGGGTGAGCTGGTCACCAACCCCGTTCCGGCTGTGGAACCGGTGGGGTTCCGGCGGGTACCGGAGGGGCTGGGCAATATGCCGGTGGTCACCGGTGATCCGCTGACCTTCGCCAAACAGTTGCACAACGGGCCGGGACCGGAGCCCGCGCACCGTTTCGCCGATTCGGTGCGGTTGTTCAACCTCAGCTCACGGACCCAGGCGTCCGCCGATATGGATAGTGCGGGTTCGATCCTGCAGAATTGGACACCGGTCGGGACGGAGGTCGCCCAGCGATTCGCCACATATCGCGGCTGGATGGACCATTTGGGGGACGCGATGGAGAAACTGGCGCAGGGGGCCGACGACTACGGCAGCGCCTTCTCGCGCGCCAAGGCCAAGCACCCTACGCCGGAGGAGATCCTGGCTGCGCGCAAGCGGATGCTGGCCGCGGCGCGTTCGAAGAACCAGGCCGCGCTCGCCGCCGCGACCGCGGAGTACAACGAACTGAATGTTCGCTCGGGCGAAGCCGCGGGGTCCTATGCCACCGAAACCGGTACCAGTATCGCGAATTCATCCCAGGGCCAGGGTGCGGCGGCCGAGGCCGGTACCGGTACCGGCGGTTCCGGGGGCTCCAGCGATTCGCTGCAACAGATGTTGCCGATGCTGATGCAGATGATGCAGCTCGGCCAGGACGGCATGAGCCAGCCCGAGGATATTTCCGACGACGACTGGTACGACGACTCCTTCGACGACTACGGACTCGGCGGCTACGGGGTACCGTCGCTGGGCGGTCCGTCCGGCGGGTCGCCCTCGCTCTCGCCTTCGTTGCCGGGTAGCACGGTCCCCAGCACGTCCGATATCCAGGCGCTCTCGGCGACGACCGCGATGCCCTTGGCCGCCGCCACCGGCGGCAATGCCGGGATGCCGGCCCGATTGCCGTTGGGCGGTGACGGCGCCGCGGGCGGTACCGCGTACGGTCGCGGTGCCGCCGGCGCCGGCGCACCCATGATGCCCATGGGGGCGCCCATGGGTGGCGGGATGGGCGGTGCCGGCGGTGGTAGCGGTAACGAACGCAACCGTGTGGTCGCCTGGCATCCCGACCGGCTGATGTACGTCGACAACACCCCGCATACCGAACCCGTCATCGGGGAACGTCCCACAATCGCGCCGACGGTCACTCAGCCGACCCCGACGCCCACCAACCAGGCCCCCAGCCGCTCCGGAGGTAATGCATGAGCATCCACCCAGACGTGCAGGCCGCGCTGGACGCGGCCCGCGAACTACGGCATCGCATCGCCGATATGCGGGAGCGTATCGACGATGTGCGGGCCCGGCGGCCCTCGCCCAGCGGGACCGTCATCCCGGAGGTCGACGCGATGGGTCGGCTCACCAGCCTGTACCTGGCCCCCGGTACCGCGGGCCGGTTCACCAGCGCGGAACTCACGACCGAGATCATGGCCGCCATCCGGGAGAGCACCCGAGATGCCGCCCGGCAGTATCAGGCGATCATGGAAACCGTGATCACCGAGAACGCCCAGCACGCCGAGGCGGCCGGGGACGCCGACAGCGCCGGGGACGGCGGGACGGACGGTCGTGAACCGGCCGGTGTCGCCGAGGCGGTGCGGTGACCGCTCCCGAAGGCGCGGAGGCGGCGGACGATTCGGTATCGGCGGCCGATGCCATCGGATGGCTGCACGAGGAAGGTCTCACGCGGCTGGCCGCGCTGGGTTCCGGTGCGCCGAACCCGGCCGTCGCCTTCTCCGTCGATGTCGCCACCGGTATCGTCACCAAATACCCGGCCGCCAACGGAGGTATCGGGGCCGATTCGAGTACGGTCGCGGCCGATGATCTTCCGGCTCCGCTGGAGAGTCCGAACCGGCTGGTGATCGTCGGTATCACCAACAGCGACCAGATACTGGTGGTCGATCTGGCCGGATCGCTGGTCATCGGGATCAACGGTGAGCGGCCCGAATTGGCCGGGCGATCCTGGGTGACGCAGCTGATGCTGAACCCGGACATCACCGTGACCACCAACAGTGCCGAGGTGGCGATCGGCGGCAGCCCGCGGTGCCGCAAGAGCTTCATTCCCGGCGGTGGTGGTTCGATCATCAGCGTGGACGACGGAAATCCGCCGGTGACCACGGTGTCGATGAACTCCGAAGCGGAAAGTTCCGATTATCTGGAACTACTCGGAGACGGCGCCGGTGAGATGTACATGGGAGCGCGGGTGTGGCCGCTGCGGCTGGTGTTGACCATCGCCGATGCTCCGTGGTCGGCGCTGTCGGAAACCTTGGACCGGGCAGCCGGATAGATCCGCAGGAGAAGAAGATGAACGAAGATTTCGATTACGACGATACCGAGGACGATCGCGATGTCCCGGCCACGAGTTCCGCAGCCGCTCCGCAGGTCCACGAGGTTTTCAACCCTGATCACACCGTCGGTGTGGCCTGCGATCGCGACGGTGAGATCGTCGGGTTGCACATCACCGACGAGGCGCAGGACAACGGCGACAGCTGGCTGAGTGCGGAGATCCTCAAGATCGCCGGGCTCGCGCACGCCAAATCCCGGCTCGGGCTGCGGCGCGAGATGGAGTCGAACGGCGCTCGCTCCTACACGATCGACTCGTTCGGCCTGCCGACCGAGGCCGCCTATCAGGCCATGGAAGACGAGGCCTTCGGCCTCCGGCCCGCCTGACCGCAGACAGGACACGACCATGGTGAACATCCATTCCCTCGACGCGGTGAAGGCGATCGTCGGTGATGCGGCCGGGGCGCTCACGGTGATGACCGACGATGTCGGTACCACGGTGGACAGCCTGATGCTGGTATCGAAGGCC
Source organism: Nocardia sp. NPDC001965 (assembly GCF_053594175.1). Taxonomy (NCBI): domain Bacteria; kingdom Bacillati; phylum Actinomycetota; class Actinomycetes; order Mycobacteriales; family Nocardiaceae; genus Nocardia; species Nocardia sp. NPDC001965. Next base: position 31,130 of record NZ_JBSFDZ010000029.1, on the reverse strand, counting down.
GATTCATCGCTGGACCGCGATATGACCGGAAAGCTGGACTGGATTCGCGACACCTTCGCGGCCGCGGCGTCCGATGTCGTGGAACAATCCGGAATCACCGTCGAGGCCACCAGATACGGCACCACGGTTCTCGACAACGCCGATCTCGACGGCCGGGACACCGTGCACTCGGCCGCGGTCTGATCGGACACGATGGCGCCGGAGCAGACGAGCCCGTATTGGGACCGGATCGTCGGAAATCGCTGGCCGCAGATACCGCCGTCGGCCTGGCACGGTCTGGCGGACAACGCCCGTGACGGCGCCGCGGCCCTGAACCTGGCCGATGTGGAGCAGGCACGTCAGGCATTCGACGAGACGGTCCGGCAGTCGGTCGGTCTGGCGGAGATTCGGCGGGCGCTCGTGGCGCTGGAACAGAATCCGCGGGCGTTCGCGGCTGCGCTGTCGGCCGCCGCGGATACTTTCGACACCTTCGGTGATGTGGTCCGGCGAACCCGCAACCAGATCCTCGATGTGGTCGAAAAGGCCACCGACCGGATCGAGCAGGCCACCCGCGGTGACAACAACGACGACGGCGAAGAGGGCGACGCGGCCGAAGCCGAAGTGGATCGCCGAGCCAGAGATGCCATTCTGGCCGAGGCCCGGGGAGATGTGCGCGATATCGTCGCCAACGCACTGAATTCGCTGGGACCGCAGGGGCTACCGCGGCTGGACGATATCGCCGAGGCGCTCGGACAACCGGGGCCGTGGCGTAAGGGTGGCGGCGTTCCCGGTGCCCCGCACCGGAGGCCCGGGGCGCCGGGCAGACCCGGCCGGAACCACGATGTGCCGCGCCGTGGGGGCCCGGGGTTCGACCACGGGCCGTGGGCGCCCGGACACGACCGGCCGGTCCGGCCCGATCCCGTCCTCGGGCAGATCCTCATCGACCTGCTCGACGATCTGTTCCGTCCGCAGCCGGGTCCGTCGATGCCCGGTGTGCCGTCGCCTCTCGATATCGAGGCACCGGTGGGTGTGGGAGATATGCCGCCCGCGCTCACAGATCCCGGCGGGCAGACCGATATGGCTCCGGCGCCGGTGGTGACCAACCCCGGACCGGAGGGATCGGGAGTTTCCGGGGTCCCGCAGCCCATGGGGCCGGGGGAGGATGAGCCCCCACCCGGTGAGACCCGTGGTGACGGCGCGGAAACCGGTACCGGTATCGATTCCGATACGGCCGCCGTGGACGACTCCGCCGATTCGCCGGGCAGTGAGAAGGACGGCGAGAAGAGCGGCGAACCGGACGAATCCTCGCAGCCCGACCGTGAGACCTCGGCCCCCCATGGCGCCGATACGCCGGACGTTCTCGGGGCCGCCCGGCCGGCCGGGGCTCTCACGACGGCGGAGCCGGACGCCGAGGGCGCCTCGCCCGGCGCCGTTGCACCGGTCCTCCCGGCGGCGCTGGGCCCGGCCGTCGGTGCGACCTCGGCCCCGGCCGTATCCGGTGCGAGCGCGAGCGTGAGTGGTACGGCCCCGGCGAGCAGCGCGGCCGTGAGCAGCGCTGTCTCCGCTCCGGCAGCAGTGACCTCGGCGCAGGCCGGGCGGGGTGCGCCGGGGTCGATCGAAGCGCATCGAGGGCCGGGCGCCACCGGCAAGAACCTCGCGTCCGCGTCCCAGCCGGGGGTCAGCGCGGTGCCCGGCGGGAAGCAGCCCGTGCCGGTGCCGGACAGTGATCCGGGGGCCGGGAAGAACCGCGGCCCGGGGGATCTCGTGCAGAACGCTGTCGGTGCGGCCATGATCTCGGCTTCCGCGCCGGCCTTCGTGGTGGGCGAACGCGTCGACGGGGATCTGGTCCTGGCGCGCACTCTGCTGGGCGGGATCCGCGCCGCGGCCGATCCCTGGGTGGTCGGCGTCGACTGGGCGGTGGCGGTCCTGCGTCACCCCAGCGGGGTCAGCGCCTTCGTCACCTCGAACGAGGGCCGCGGCTGGTTGCCCGCCGGGCTCTTCCTGCCCGCCGAAGTGTCGTTGCCCTGGTTGTGGGCCGTCTCCGAGGGGTCCCGCTGGGAAGGCGTCGCGGACCCCGCCCGGATCCTGGTGGAGTTCGCGATCGCCTGGGGTGCGAAATCCGGTTCGAAACTGTCCGCGCTGGTGTCGTCGCAGCCGATGGACCCTGTGCTCGGTGCCCGGCTGGGCACCGTCGCGCTGGCGGGATCGGTGGCGGCCTCGGACACCATGGATCTGCGCAGTCCCGCCGCGGGCATGCTGGACCGTCTGGGTATCACATCCTCGCCCCGACTGCTCGATCGCGCGGCCGGGGTCGCCGACCGCGATATCGCCGTGCGCTGTCTGGAACTGGCGGTCGACGCGCATATCCGGGTCGGGCGGGCGGAGCTCGCGACGGTGGACACGATGGAGGCACCCGAGATCAGATTGCGGATCCTGCGCGCGCTGCGTGACGGCCGCGATTTCGCGGACAGTTGGTGGGCCGAGCTCCAGGATGTCGACGATCTGATAGCTGCGACCGCGCTCGGTCACCGCGCCGATACCAGCCGGATCGGGCTCGGGGAACTCCGTTCCGACGCGGCCGATCTCGATCCGGGGTCGGAGTTGTCGATATCGCGCGCGCTCGCTTTCCAGCGCCGGTGCAACGAGTTGGTGTTCTTCCTGTCCGAGGAGAGGTCACGTCAGACGCTGCGCGATGCGGTGTACGCGCACGCGCAGGTGCTGGGGCATCCGCTGTTCGCGGCGCCGCCGGCGGCCCCACCGGCGCCGCGGCGGGCAACCGTGACCACCGGTTCCCGCCGGAGATGAGACGACCGCGCCCGACCGTACGGTCTCCCCAGCGTTGGGAAGAATCGACAATGATGAGAGTCGTTGGTGGGAAAGGATTGATCGAGCATGCCGGATTGGTTGGATATCGACCCTGCGGTACTGCGTCAGCTGGCCCTCCAACACGATCAGGTAGCGGCCGAGACCAGGGAGTGGGCCCAGCCGCCCTCGGAATGGCTCGCCAACTTCGAACCCACCTACGGCAAGATCGCCAATCCGGTCAAGGAAGCACTGGAACGGTATTACGACGCTCGGCTGCGCGCCGGCGAGGGCCTGGCCAGGGAACACGAGCAAACCGCGGCCTCACTGCGTGAGTCCGCGGACGCCTACGAGCGGACCGACAACGAGGCGGCCGTGAGCGTCGGCCGATCCAACGACGATTCCAACGGTCGCGTCGGGGCCTTCGGCGATCCCGCCCCGTCCGGGTTCGGCCCGGCCGCGCAAGCACCGATCAGCCGGATCGGCGCACCGCCGCTCAGCGGCGCCGGAAACGAGGCGGGTGCACTCCCGCCGACCGGTCCGACCGGACCGATGGATCCGGGTGCGGCCGCGAACAACGGCGCACAGGGTCCGGGCGGTGCTGCACCCGGGCAGGGGCAGAGCGGTGCTGTGCCCGGTGGCGCCACCGCCACGCCCGGAACCGGTACCGGTACCGGCGCCGTACCGCCCGCTGAGCACGCGGCGGGTTCGGGGACCGCGCCCGCCGGCAGCACCGCCGCCGCCGCGCCGGCGGCCGCCGGCGCGGTTCCGCCGGCCGGTGCGATGGTCGGCGGCCCGCTCGGCGCCGGCCCCGCCGACGACCGCGGAACGACCACGACCCCGCCCGGCGCGAACGCGCAGGACGGTCCGCCGGTTCCGGTGGTCGGGGGGCCGACCCCCTTCAACTCGGCGGTGTCCTCGGCGAAGGACAAGGAAGCCGAGCCCGCCTACATCGTCGGCGACGCGGTGAACGAAGATCTGGTCATCGCCAAGACCCTGCTCGGTGCCGTTCTCGCAGCCACCGATGTGCCGGTCGGAACGACCTGGGCGGTGGCGGTATTGCGCGGTCCCGCCGGTGCCGGCATGTTCATCACGTCCAACGAGGGTCGTGGCTGGCTACCCGTCGGCCTGTTCCTGCCGCGGCAGGTGTCCACACCGTGGCTGTGGGACGAACTGCTCGGCGCCGACGGTGAGATCGCCGCACCGTGGGAAGGGGTCTCGGACCCGGCGCGGGTACTGGTCGAATTCGGCCGGGCATGGGGTGCGAAAGCCAATGCGGTGCTCTCCGCGCTCGCTTCCTCCGGTCCGATCGATCCCGCCCTGCGGAGCCGGTTGTCCGAGGTCGCCATGCAGGGGCTGGTCGGGCCGGACGACGGTGTGGATCTCCGGGTGCTCACCCCCGATACCACCGATCGCCTCGGGCTCACCGGTTCCGAGCTCGCCCTGGAATCGGTGGCGGCGGTACCCGATGCCCAGGTTCGTGCCCGCTGTGTGGAACTCGCCCTCGATGCCCATACGCAGCTCGGCCGTTCGGTCCCGGGACATTTCGACACCACGGGTGCGCGTGCGATCCGGGACCGGATCCTGGCCCGGGTGGAGGCCGGCGAGGAGGTGCCGCAGGCCTGGTGGGACGAACTCCGCGACGCGGACGACCTCCTGGCCGCGGAGATGATCTCGCAGCGGGTCGATGTGGCCCGGGTCGATCTCGGCGATATCCGGGTGGACGACGAGGTGAACGCGCTGCGCGTCATGGTGTGGGACAGGCGTTGCAATGAGCTGGTGGCGCTTCTCGCGGAGGAGCCGAACCGGCAGGTGCTGCGCGACGCGGTGTACGCACACGAGCAGATCCTGGGCCATCCGTCGTTCGTGGCGGCTCCGCCGACCGTGGCCGCGGATACCGAGGAGCGGGTGGTTCGGCCGGAAAGCGGCGCATCGGGCGTATCGGCCCCGGTGGAAGAGGGCGGTACCGCCGCGGATCCGGCTCCGCCGACAGTCGCAGGCCCGCCGACCGGTGCGGTCGCCGCCCCGGAGACCGGAGGCCCGCCGCGCGGTGCCGTACCACCGTCGGTGACGCCGCCTCCGGAATCGAAGGGGACCTCCTCGTCCTGATCTGCCGGTGACAGCCCCCTTTCGTTCTACGCGGAAGGGGGCTGCGGGATCCCGGCACCCGGACACGGGAACGGCGGTGGGGCTGGCGTCGGTGTCGCGTCGGCCCGGTCCCGGAGATCGGTGCGAACGCTTTGCGCGGCCGGATCGACCGGCGTTCAGTAGGTTTTGCCTGCACAACCGTTCACCCCGGCCCGGCGTCCGAGCACGCTTCGGGGTGGGTGAGAAGGCGGCGGAACCGTCGGGTGACGAAAGTGTTTCGGTACCGGAGGCCCGGGCACACAAATGCGGTCCGGCTGGAAAGCTGGACCGTCCTGCTGTGTTCATCCCTGGACTGTTACCGGGCGGCGCCGATGCTCGTCCGGTAGCTCCACGGCCCCCGGCAGTGGGTCACCCTCGCGCCGACAGACCTCTAGCCAGAGAGCCTCGTGCAGTCGGCCCGGGTTGGCCGGCCCGGGTATCGCGCCGGGTACGGCCGGACCCGGAACAGTCTCGGCGCGACTGCAATACGACTGCTATACCTGTTTGCTGGGAGCTGTCGGGCCGTACGGAATATTGTTCTGCGGGCCGTCCTGGCCGGGATTCTGCGGTGCGTTCTCGCCCGGTGTGGGGGCCGCGCCGGTGGGCGGTGCGGCTGCTGTCGGGTCCGTTGCCGGGCCGGTCGCCGAGGGAGCGGGCTGTCCGGGTGGTGCGTCCTCGTCCTCGCCGTCCTTGTCGTCGTCCTTCTTCTGCCCGAGCAGCTCGGGCAGCTGGCCGAGCATGGGCATCAGCGCCATCGGCAGCATGGCCAGCATCGGCAGCATCGAGCCGAGACCGCCGGCCGCGGCAGCGCCCGTACCGGCTCCGGCCCCGGCACCGCCGCCGCCGGATCCACCCGAGCCGCCACCGCCACCACCGGCGGCGACGTTCACATCCTGCGCGGACGTGACCACTTCGTTCACCTTCGTCACCGCGGCCGCGATATGGTCCATGACGGCGGCCGCTTGGGCGGATGTGAGCTTCTTCGAAGCGACGGTCAGCAGAGCGGCGTTCAGGTCCTTCTCGATATGCACGATTTTCAGCAGTGTGTTCGCCTGTTCGGCGGCGACCAGCTGCGAGGTCCCGTCCACTTGCGCGTCCATATCGACCAGCGAGTCCTGGCGTGTGCCGGCGGAGAAGACCTGTTGTTGGTACATCTCGAAGCCCTTGCCCGAGCCGGGCAGGTTCGCGGCCTGGATCTTGTCCGGTGTCTTACCGCCCTTCGGTGGAGGCGGTGGGTCGGACCGGCCGAAACCGAGTACGTCGACCGATTTCTGCATCGCGTCCTCGGCGTCGCCGATGAAACTGTTCACGAGATCGTTCGTTTCGGATTGCACTTTCATCCGAACCAGCTCGACCGTGTACTTGGGCTTCGCCGGGCCGTCCTTCGAGGCGACCAGCAGGCCGCCCTCGGTGCCCGGTCCGCCGGCACCCGGTCCGGCGCTGCTCGCGGAGACGAACTCCCCGGTGGCGGGATCCTTCTTGCCGATCAGAGTGGTCGGCCGGTCTTCCGCGGAGCCGGGAACGGGAGGCCCTGGGCGTGGATCACCCGGGCGTGGATCACTCGGCCGGGAGCCCGGCGGACGCCCGCCGTCCGCCGTGTTTCCGGGGGTGTCGATATCCGCGTCGGTCGCTGTACTCATCCGCTGTCGTCGCCCTCCCGTGATGTCCTATTCATTGTGTTGTCTTCCTAGAGGTGGGAATAGGAGATGTGTCGCCGATACGAGTGTTGTCGCATAGTCGAACGGACAACATAGGCGTAATTGCCGAGAAATTGCCCGGGGTGCTGGGGCAGAGAGGTAAGTCGGTGCGATGAGCGACGGTGAGCTGATCGCATGCCGGCACTGACCGACGATGTGCACGGTGTGTTGCGCGAGCTGCTCGGGCTCTACGGGGCCGGGCAGCCGTCCGAGCGTGCGTCCACTCTGCTCGCGCAGTCCATGGGTGCGGATCTGACCCGGCTGTCCGGCGGCGGTGCCCGCGGCTACGGTGACGCGGTCGGAAGCCAGCGTACGGTGCTCGATACCCAGTACGGCCGGGACGGCATCGTCACCAAGACCGTCTCGGAGTCGGGGACCGGGACTGTCAACGGACGCGGGGTGTTGAGCAGTCAGATCTCCGATCTCCACGCGCGGCTCCAGGCGATCACCACCATCGGTGACACCCGGTTCAGCGGCCCGGCGTTACTCGATTCGGCTCAGCAGACCATCACGAACGCGACCAGGCAGGTGAACGCCGATATCGACGCGGCACGAAGACAGGCGGCCCAGATAATGCCGCCGGTGGCGTTCAGTGAGCGCGCCCGGACGACCACGACATCGGCGCCGCGGAAGCGGCGACGGCGACGACCTCGGATGGTGTCGGCGCAACAGGTCACCCATCAGCCCACGCGCCGTGGTATCCGGCGTAATTGGGACAAGTCGAAGGGTGGCCGGGCGGCCCAGATCGCCGACGGCGCGCTCGGCCTGCCCTACATCTGGGGCGGTGGCGGGGCCGGCGGACCCAGTGGCGGCGGGTTCGACTGTTCCGGGTTGACCCAGTACGCCATCGCGCAGGCCACGAACGGGGAAGTGGTACTGCCGCGCACCACCTATGAACAGATCTATTCCGGTGAACGGGTCGACCCGCGCGATGTGCGGGCCGGGGATCTGGTTTTCCCGGCCGCATCGTTCAGTTCCCGTGGGCCGGAACACGTTCAGCTCGCCGCCGGTAACGGTATGGTGATCGAGGCACCCTATTCCGGTGCCACGGTGACCTATTCCCCCATGCCGGCCAGCGCTGTCGTGGTACGAGTCGTCTGAGCGGAACTGTAGCCCTTGGCTATCGAAATACCCCATGAGGTGGCGGCGTTCCTGAACTTCATCGGTGTCCCCTATCCGGATATCAATGAAGACCAGGTCCGTGAGCTGGCCGGCCATGTGCGCACATTCGCCGACGAGGTGTCCGGCACCCACAGCGCGGCGACCGGGGCGATCGGCGAGATGGGTTCGGTGTACCAGGGCGAGTCGTACCGCGCGCTGGTGGCGTCCTGGGCGAATCTGAGCTCCTCGCATATGGAGAAGCTGGACGAACTGTGCCGCGGGGTGGCGCGGGCCCTGGAAATCGCCTCGGATGTCATCGCTGGGGTGAAGGTCGCGGTCCTGACCGAACTCGTGGTGCTCGCCGCCGCCTATGCCGCGACCATGGCGGCCACGGTGGCGACGTCGGGTGCCTCCGCGGCGCTGGGGCAGTCCATTTCGCTCGCGGCCCGGCGGCTGATCAAGGCCATGGAGGAGATGCTCATCGGCTACATCGTGGCCGAAGTGCTGGGTAAGGCCATCGAACCGCTCGAGGCCGCGGTGGCGGACATGATCAACGGTGTCGTCTACAACGCCGCTGCCGATGCGCTGGGTGTGGAGCCCGGCGGCAGCAATATCGTGTACATCGATCCGGACGAGGTGCGCCGCTACGCCCAAGTCCTCGACGATCACGCCGACGACATCATGAAGCACGCGGAGAAGTTCGCGAACGGTGTCGCGGCGCTGGACTTCACCACCCCGGTCGGGATGCCGGGGGTGAGCGGGCCGGCGACCCAGGCGCCCGGAATCATCCCGAACTCCCCGGCCGCGATCGGTCCGGGTCAGCAGCAGGTGCCGCAGGAACTGGCTGCTACACCGCGGAATTGGATACCCGGAGCGCCGACGGGTGCCGCTTCGGGCCCGGATGCGCGGGTGGACGGCGAGTCCCCGGCGGCCGCGGCGCCGCCGGGGAGCGCGACGGGATCGCCCGACGCCGGCCGCGCCCCGGCCGGGAACAACGGTATGCAGGGCGCCGGTTCGGATCCGGGATCGCCCGCCGACCTCCGGGCGCCGGATCCCGGTGCCGGGAATCTCGCGGCAGATGTGCAATCGACCCAGTCGCAAGGTGAGCGCGCACCGGCAGTGAGTGACCGGGATACCGCGGCGACCGCGGCCGCCGCGGGGCCGGCGATCGCCGATGCGGCGGGAGTGGAATCGGCGGCGGCCGAGAACCGGGCCGAGCAGCCCGAGTCCGGCGCCGGCGGTTCGGCGGGCACGGATTCGGTTCGGGCCGGGGAGGCGTCGAGTGCTGCCGCGGGAGCGATCGGCGGTCCGGTCGGCGCGTTGCCCGACGGTGCCGGTGGTCCGGCCAGCCCCTGGAATCGCCAATCGCCCGCGCAGGGCGGTTCGCCCGGTGGCGCCGGAAATGCCGCTCCTGCGGGACGCGGCCGTCGGCGCGCGTCCGAGAGTGACAAGCCGGGCCGTACTGCGGGTGGCCGGCGGCGTCGGGCCGCCCGGCCGAATCCGTGGTCGGCGCGTCCGGCCGCGGCGTCGCAACAACCGGCGCGTACTCCATGGGGCAAGCCGGTCGAACGCACCGAACCGGCGGTTCCCGCGGTGGCGGCCGACGGCGATACGCCGTCGCCTGTCGTATCGCCGGACTCGGCACGGGATCAGGGCCGAAAGGACGGTGCGGAGAAGAAAGAAGGCGCCGCACCGGAACCGGCGGGGAAGGCGTATCGCCCGGAGGCCGCCGTTCCAGCGGTGGCCGCGCCGGTTCACGCGGACGAAGGGCCGCCGCCGCGCGGGTGAACGAGCCGCGAGCAGACAACTCGCGGGTGAACAGTTAGGTGCGGCGGCCGGTGGCTCGCTGTTTCCACCGGCCGCCGCGGTGAGGTCATCAGGGATGAGGGAACTGGTGACCTGCGGCCAACTATAGCCAGAAATAATGTGCCGTTCAACAACGGCACTATTTTCAGGAGGGGGAATTCCGCCCGTCTCGGGTAGCGGGCCGATTGCCGCCGAGGTGGGTGTCCCGAGCGCTGAAACGTCTCGCTGACAACCGATTTCATGATCAACATGGGGTGAAGGGGTGGTGGTGACTCGGCGCCGAGTCGCGTCTCGGCGGTGCGCGCACCCCGTCCGGCAACTAACTTATCGCTGGATTACGGCTCGTTCGCTGATGGGAATGTCAATTCGGGAGAGTTGCGGCTTTCGTCCGATTCTGCGCCGATGCCGGCTCGCCTCCTCCGGTGCGGGCGCCGAATACTTCACCGCCGCGTTCACCTGCCGGGTCGGCTTCCCAGTGCCGGGAAATACCCGATGTCTACCGTGGGCCCAGGGTGGCTTACCCTGCCAGCAGGCGAGGGTCCGGCGGAAGGGAAGTCCGAGTTGTCAGCGGCCGAGGACGCGTTCTACACGGGCGTGCAGAGTTTGGGATTGGTCGCCGGTGGGGTGCGCAACGAAGAGCATGCCCGCGCGGCGTTCACAGCGGCCACGGATATCGATCCGGATATGTGTGACGCATGGCTGGGACGAGCCATGGCGGGGGAGGTCACGTCGGAGGTCATCTACGGCGCTTACCGTTCCTCCCATAATCTCTACCGTGATCAGCAGCGCGCCGGTCTGGTCGACCGGGCGCTGTGGTGTCAGGTCGAGATCGGGGTCTTCGGCCTACGGGTCGCGATGGCCGATCGCGACCAGATCGCCATCGCGCAGGCGTGCGCGTATGCCGACGGCGGGGAGTGGCAGGAGGCGGCCGCGATCCTGGACGAGGTGCGCGGTGACGATGTCGCCGACTTCGCCCGGATAGCCCTGTTCTACCGGACCGGACGCTGGCCCGACGTGCTCACCGCGCGGGCCGCCAAAACAGTGCTCGAGGACGGACTGCTCGATATCGCCGCCGAACTGATGGCCGCCAGTGCGCTGGCCCATCTCGGCAGATTCGGGGAGGCATTGCCGCGGGCCCAGCGGATCGTGGAGGACAGCCAGTCCGGGAGTTTGTCCTACATCTGGGCCGATGCCCACTACCTGCTCGGAATGATCCTGCGGCACAACGGTGAACACGACGCCGCCGACAAGATCCTCAAGGGACTGCAGGGCTCCGGTCTGTGGCCCAACCGGGAGCACTGGCAGCAGGCAGTGCGGGACAAGAACTTCCGGCTCGAGGTCACCACTCCGGCGGTGATCGCCTCGCGGACCGATATCTGGGATCCCAAATCCGGCGACGACCCGGCCGAAGTAGCGGCCAGCGCGGCCAAGGCCGAACGCGACGAACTGCTCGAAGAGGCCTCCAAGCTGCTGCAGTCGCAGATCGGGATGGACTCGGTCAAGGAGCAGGTGGACCGCCTCAAATCCGGTGTGCTGATGGACCAGGTCCGGGCCAAGCGCGGTCTCGCGGTCGACTCGCGATCGAATCACCTCATCTTCTCCGGCCCTCCGGGTACCGGTAAGACCACCATCGCGCGGGTTATCGCCAAGATCTTCGCCGGGCTCGGCGTGGTCGAGAACGCCGAGGTCATCGAGGCTTCGCGTAACGATATGGTCGGCACCCACCTCGGCCATACCGCGCCCAAGACCAATGCGCTGATCGACTCCGCGCTCGGTGGTGTGCTCTTCATCGACGAGGCGTACACCCTGATCCAGGAGGGGCTGTCCGGTGGTGACGCCTTCGGTAAGGAAGCGGTCGACACGCTGCTGGCCCGGATGGAGAACGACCGGAGCAAGCTGGTCGTGATCATCGCCGGGTACGAGGCCGAGATCGACAGGTTCCTGCAGTCGAACGAGGGTCTGTCGTCCCGTTTCACCAAGCGGGTCCGGTTCCCCAGCTACGATCCGGACGAACTCGTCCAGATCGCCGAATTCATCGCGGGCAAGAAGGATTCGATCCTGTCGGATCAGGCTCGCGAAGTTCTGCGCGACCGGTGCACGACGATGTCGGAACAGAACCGGAACGGCCGCCGCCTCATCGATCTCGCCGGCAACGGTCGTTTCGTGCGCAATGTCGTGGAGGCCGCGGAGTCGGAGCGTGATTTCCGGTTCACCCGCGACAACGTGGACATCGCCTCGCTCACCGATGAAGAGCTCATGACCATCGACGCCTTCGATATCAGCACCGCACTCCAGGGGCTGGCGCCGGTCGATAGATAGCGTCCGTCAACCCGCCTGACCGGCTGTTCCCAATTCTGGGGAGTAGTCGGTTCAGGCATGCGCGCTAGGTTGTGGCCAGGGTCGGCGGAAGGGAACGTATACCGGTGGCACGCTTCCGGGTGGTGACCAAGCACCAGGTTTCGGGTTGGCGGTTTCTGCTACATCGGATCGAACACGCCCTGGTGCGCCGCGACGCCTCGATGATCGACGATCCCTCCCGTGGCCGGTCCACGGCGTTGGCCATCGGGGTCGCGCTGGCCTGTGTGGGAATCGCCGCGGCCGCTGTCCTTGCCTTCTTCAAGCCCGCGAAACCGGTCGGGGACTCCCCGATTCTCGCCGAAAAAGACAGCGGTGCGCTGTATGTGAAGTTGGGGGACCGGATACATCCCGCGCTCAATCTCACCTCGGCCCGGCTCATCGTCGGCAAGGCGGCCAATCCGGTGGAAGTATCGCAGTCCGAGCTCGCGAAGTATCCGCGTGGTCCGTGGGTCGGAATACCGGGTGCCCCGGGGCAGATCAACGACGAAGCGGAGAAGGACTCCGAATGGACGGTCTGCGATACCGCCCGCACCGGTGCCGCGGCACCCGTCGACCCCAAGACCGGGCTGCCGACACTGTTGCGTTCGGCGGTGCTCACCACCGCCATCGCCGGGCCGATCACCGTCGACGACGACGCTGTCCATGAACTGAGCGGTCGCCAGGCCCGGCTGCTACGTGGCGAGGACGCCACCTGGCTCGTGTACTCCGATCCGGAACAGGGCGTGGTGCGCGCCGAGATCAATCTCGCCGATTCACCCGTGATGCTGGCTCTCGGGATCGACAGCCGGGCTCAGGTGGCCGCCGCGTCGCCGGGGCTGCTGGGGGCGATCCCGGAGGTCGCGCCGATCCGCGTCCCGGATGTTCCCAACTCCGGATCGCCCACGACCCTGAAACCGGCGCTCGACGCGGTGGTCGGATCCATCCTCACGGTCGCCACACCGAATCAGCCGGCCACCTACTATCTCGTGTCCAATGCCGGGCTGGTGCGGGTCAGCGGGGTACTGGCATCGATAGTCCGCAATTCGAACTCGCACGGTGCGGTCGCCACCACCACCATCGGACCCGATGTGGCGGCGGCGAACCTGCGCCCGGGCGACTGGCCGGGCACCGCTACCTATCCGGCCGAATCGGTCGAAATCCTCGACCCCATCCGGGACCTCGTCACCTGCTATCACTGGGAGCGCACCGGTACCGATCCGGACGCGCACACCCGGTTGCTGTTCGGCCGGCAGCTGCCGCTCACCAAAGAGGAACAGGGCCGCACCGTCGGACTGGTCACCGCCCCCTATTCGGGAGGTATGACAGCCGACTTCGCGTACCTCCCCCGGACCACCGGAAAGTTCGTCCAGGTCACCGGCGCCGAGCCCGGATCGCCGCTGCGTGAATCGCTGTACTGGATATCGGACAGCGGTGTCCGCTACGGAATCGACATGAACGAGTCGGGTAGTGGCGGCAAGGCGACATTGACCGCGCTGGGTCTGCGTGAGCCGGTGACAGCGCCGTGGAGCATCGTTTCGCTGTTCGCCGTGGGACCGACGCTCTCGGTCGGCGACGCGATGATCCAACACGACGGGATACCGCCGAATATGACGGGTGTGCAGATGACGGGGAACAAATGACCGCGACGCGCCGTTTCGTCCGGCCGGCTCGTATGGTGCGCGGCCCCAAAGCGCCCGCCGTCACCGAACTCCGGTTGCAGCCGCCGACCGAGCTGCCGCGGCCGGTGCCGATGTCCAAGATCAAGATGATCATGCCGGTCATCATGGTGGCGGCGATGGTCGGCATGATGGCGATGATGTTCTCCGGCGGCCGGGCCATGTCGCCGATGATGCTGATGTTCCCCATGATGATGATCGTGTCGATGTTCGGCATGGTCGGGGGCCAGCTGGGTGGCGGCGGGGGGACAAACAGCACAGCGGCCGGGCTGAACGAGGAACGCAAGGATTATCTGCGCTCGATCACCGACAACCGGAAAACGGTGCACGAGTCGGAGACCGAACTCTACGACTATCTCTCCTACACCCATCCGGGCCCGGCGGGCCTGGGACGCCTGGTCGGCGGTAAGCGGATGTGGGAGGTGCAGGTCGCCAATCCCCAGTTCCTACGAGTGCGGATGGGGCGGGGGCGGATCGCCAACCAGGTCCGGGTCATCGTTCCGGAGGCGGCACCCACCTCGGATCTGGATCCCGTCGGCGTGGTCGAGCTGACCCGCTTCGCCAAAGCCTATTCCACGGTCGGCGGAATGCCGGTGGCCATCAATCTGCTGTCGGCGCCGCTGGTCGAACTCGGCGGCGATCCGGAGGCGGTGGCGGGCCTGGTCCGGGCCATGCTGGCCGAGATCGTGGTGCTGCACGGACCGGACCAGGTCGCGGTGGCGGCGGTGCTCAACAATCCGGACGATCCGCAATGGGCCTGGCTGAAATGGTTGCCGCATACCCAGCACCCCGCGGAGACCGATGCCATCGGCTCCAGTCGGATGGTGTATCGGACCGTCGCCGAACTGCGCACGAAGGTGCTCGCCGGGCTCAATCGCGGCCCGTTCTCCGCGAACAACGAGCCGGCTCTGGACAAATCACATTTCGTGCTACTCGTGGAGTCGGGCGGGGCGAACACCGATCGTGATATCTCCGGTATCGACGGCTGTACCTGGCTACGGCTCGGGGAATCGGAGCAGTCGCTGCCGCGGTCGCTGAAGTTCTCCCTCACTGCCGACCGCACCCTCCAGGAGCTGACACCACGCGGTAGCCGGTTGGTCGGCACCGCCGACAATATGTCGATCCCACAGGCCACCGCCGTGGCACGGACGCTGTCGCCGTACCGGCTGTCCACCGTGGTGGAGGCGGTGGCCGCCGAACAGGCCAGCGGCAGCACGTCCTGGGAGGACATGGTCGGGATTCCCGATCCGGGCAATATCCGGGTGGATCGGGCGTGGCCGGTGCGCCGCGACGCCGATCGCAACCGGCTGAACATCGCGTTCGGGCACGATCCCACCGGCCAGATCGTCCACCTCGACATCAAGGAATCCGCCGAAGAGGGCATGGGACCGCACGGAATGTGCATCGGCGCGACCGGTTCCGGTAAATCGGAATTCCTGCGCACCCTGGTGCTCTCCGCGATCGCCTCCCATTCGCCCGACGTCCTCAACCTGCTGCTCGTCGACTTCAAAGGTGGTGCGACCTTCCTCGGGTTCGACCGGTTGTCCCATGTGACCGCGGTCGTCACCAACATGGAGGAAGAAGCGGATCTCGTCACTCGTATGGAAGACGTCATCAACGGTGAAATGGCCCGACGTCAGCGCGTGCTGCGTGACGCGGGAAACTTCGCCAGTGTCGCCGACTACGAGAAGGCGCGGGAGCAGGGTGCCCGACTGGAGCCGCTGCCCACCCTGATGATCATTCTCGACGAGTTCGCCGAACTGCTGGAGCAGCATCCGAGCTTTTCCAAGCTGTTCGTCGCGATCGGCCGCCTCGGCCGTTCGCTGCGTATCCACCTGCTGCTGTCCTCACAGAAGGTGCCGGCGAACCGGATGGGTGAGCTCGAGGCGCACCTGTCCTACCGAATCGCACTGCGAACCAACCAGACCAGCGACTCCCGTGACGCCATCGGCACCGCGGACGCGTACCACCTGCCGAAGAAGCCGGGCTCCGGGTATCTGCGGGTGGGCGCGGGCGACCTGCAGCGTTTCCAGGCGGCGTACGTCGGCGGGGCATACACCGCGCCGGCGCAGGCGACCACGTCCAGTGCGCAGCGCGCCCGTCGCCCGGGCGGTGGATACAAGCCGCCGCAGCGGTTCACCGCCGGTTTCATCGCCGAAGCGCGTACGGCGCCGGTCGTGGCCGCCGTACAGGCGCCGGAGCCTGAGGACAACGATCACGAACCGATCAGTGTGATGGAGATGGTGCTGCAGCAGTTCTCGCGGCACGGTCGGCCGGCCCACAAGATGTGGCTGCCGCCGCTGGGTGTGCCGCCCACGCTGGACCGGCTGACCGCCGGCGCCGAAGCCGGCTCGCTCGTGCTGCCCTGGGCGATCATCGACAAACCGCGTCAGCAGCGTCAGGACGTGTGGTCGGTAGACCTTTCCGGCGCCGGCGGGCACGTCGCGGTCGTCGGCGGTCCGCAGTCCGGTAAATCGACGGCACTACAAACTCTCATCATGTCGGCCGCGCTGACCCATACGCCGGAGCAGGTGCAGTTCTACTGCTTCGATTTCTCCGGCGGTCTGTCCGCGATGCGCGGCCTTCCCCATGTGGGCTCGGTGGCCTCGGCGCGTGACGGGGACCGGATGCGGCGGACCTTCGCACTGATCCGCAATGTGATCGCGTCCCGGCAGGCGCTGTTCGATCACCTCGGAATCGACTCCATGCGGGAATTCCGCCGGCGCCGCAACACTCCGGAGGGCTCCGCCGAGTTGTCGTCCTACGGCGACGAACACGGTGATGTATTCGTCGTCGTGGACGGCTGGGATATCGGATTCGCCATCAACGGGCCGTATTACGACGAGTACATGCCGACCATGGAATCGGTGGCTCTGCAGGGCCTCAACTACGGTGTGCACCTGGTGATCAGCAGTTCCCGTTGGGCTGCCATCCGGCCTCAGCTCAAAGATCTGGTGCAGACCCGTCTCGAGATGCGGCTCGGCGATCTCACCGATACGGTGTTCAACGCCCACCGGGCGGTAGTGGCCGCGGTGCCGCCGAACCGCCCCGGCCGTTGCGTCTCCAACGACGCGCTCCATATGCTCACCGCACTGCCGCGTACCGACGGCAACGGTGATGCGGAGACCGCGGCAGCGGGGTTGAGTGCGGCGATAGCCGAGGTGAGCCAGACCTATGGGAGCAGGCAAGCACCCGAAGTCCGGCTGCTGCCGACCCAGGTCACGATGCCCCAGGTTCTGGCGCGGGTTCCGCAGCCCACGAATCTCGCCGAACGCCTTGCTGTTCCGTTCGGCGTCCGGGAGTCCGACCTGGCACCCGCTGTGCTCGATTTCGATGTCTCCACCCACTTCGTCATCCTCGGATCGACCGGTTGCGGGAAATCGACAGTGCTGGCCGCGATCCTGGAATCCATCCGGGCCCGCTTCACCAAGGACGAGGCCCGGATCCTGCTGGTCGACTACCGGCGACGGCATATGGACGCTATACCGGAGGAACAGTCGATCGGGTATCTGACGAGCGCGCGTGACGTGGCGGACAACCTGCCGTTCATCACGGAGAAGTTGCGTGCCCGCCGGGCCCCGGACGGTGTGACGTCCCAGCAACTCAAAGAGCGATCCTGGTGGAGCGGGCCGGAGATCTTCGTGGTGGTCGACGATTACCACATGGTCGCCCAGCGCGGGCAGCTGAATCCCTTGGACCCGCTGAAAGACCTCATCGTCGACGGTCGCGATACCGGGTTCCACCTGATCGTCGCCCGGAATATCGCGCAA
The DNA here is from genome assembly GCF_053594175.1 of Nocardia sp. NPDC001965. NCBI lineage: Bacteria > Bacillati > Actinomycetota > Actinomycetes > Mycobacteriales > Nocardiaceae > Nocardia > Nocardia sp. NPDC001965. The sequence goes on along the minus strand of NZ_JBSFDZ010000029.1, from coordinate 13,835 downwards.
GCGGACTCGGCCATGTACGACGGCGTCCTCGGACAGATGAAGAATCTGAACTGTTCGGGTCTGATCATGGACGGCACGAAGTTGGACGGAATCCTCATCGGTGATGTGAAACCCACCAAACAGCCGCTGGGCCGCGGCATTCTGGTGGAGCCCTTGACCTCGTCGAAGGATCTGGTGCAGGCGGCCTGGACTCCCGAGTGATCGCCGGTCGGTGGCCGATCAGCGGGACTCCCCAGAAATGGGAATGGCCTAGCGTACTTCTAGTACCGCTCTGTTGCACCGACCGGCAACGGGCACGGACGTTTATCGATCGGAGCTATCGATGATCCCCTTCGAAGTAAGCCCTGCAGACCTTCCGGCCATCGGCGCCGCGGTGAGCGCGCAGGGATCCAGCCTGGAGTCGTTCCTGCAGTCGATGGCGCCGTTCACGGTGCCCGCACCGTCTGTGGCATGCGCACCGGGCCTCTATATGACGGCCGGCATGACCATCGTCGATGTCGTGATGAACGCGTACCTCGCGGCCTGCAACGCCGAGAGCGGTCTCTTCGGATCCGCTCTCGGACCGGTATCGGTGACCTTCGAGTCCACCGATACCGCAGGCGGCGGCGAGGTGTCGGCAGTCGGTGGTGCCGTCGCCGGCTCGGTGTTCGGCGGCTGATCGTTAACCTGCTCGGAACAGGGATCCCATGCCGTTCTTCGAATATTTCGCCCTGGAGCCGCTGCAGAATCGGGATCTGATCGATTCCGGGGCCGGCGCGGCTCCGCTGAACAACGCTTCCACGGCGTACAAAGCGATCGACGATGCGCTGGACATCGCGGCGACCAATACGGACGGCCTGATCAAGAACATGGCCACCGTATGGCCCCACGGCGTGAGTTCCCAGCGGGCTCGGGCGGCTTTCGGCGATCACAACCGATGGGTCCGGGAACAGGCCGGAGCCGCCGGGAAGATCGCCCAGCTGGCCGATCGCGGAGCCGGACTGCACAACGATGCCCTCGCGGCAATGCCTTCGCGGTTCGAGATCGAGGCCGCCATAGCGCAGTTGGCTGCCTCGGCCGCGCTGATGACGACATCCGGCACGGTCGCCTCCGCCGGGGCGGGACCGGCCTCAGCGGCGGCGCTCGTGGTATTCGCGGGAGCCACTGCCTGGCATGCGATGGCCGAGTTCGAATACAACCGGCTGCGGATCCAGGCGGCCGCGACGATGATGGGCTACGAAATAGGCGCGCTGGGCCTGCTCGTCGATATGGTCGGGGTGGCCGCCTCTTTCACGCCACCCCCGCCGATCGTATTGCCCGGCCCGGGCGCGTCGGGACCGCCCACGCTCGACGCGGTGGGCCCGCTGAAGGACTTGATCACCAACGGCCCCGACAGTCCCCACTACCCCGGAAACACCGATACGCCCAAAGACGGCCCGACCAACGGATCCGATTCGGGGGGTGATTCGAACAGCGGTGGCGACGGCGGTGGCGACGGCGGGGATCCGGGAAGCGGTGGTGACGGCGGAGATCCGGGGTCGTCGGGTGGGGATCAGCAGCTCGGCGATCCGCAACAGCCGATGGGTTCCGAATCGGGGATCGATCCCTCCGCGAACGGCTACGACGCCGACTCGGTGAACAACAGCCCGTTGCAGGGGGTTACCTCGAATTCCTCGACGCTCGCCGCCCTCAACGGTGGGGCCGGCGCATTGACCGGATTCGGGATGATGCGCGGGGGTATCGGCGCGATGTCCGGTATGGCCACCGGTTTCCGGTTGCCGGGTGGCTGGAATCCCGGGACGGGCACCGCTTTCGGTGCAGCCAATCCCACCACGTCAGCCTCGGCCGCGGGGCGCGGCGCGGCGCGGCGGGTATCGGCACCGACCGCGCGAATGCGGCGCCGCCGCAAGGAGGAGGAAAAGCGGACGGGCAAGGTGTTCACGCCCGGTGAGCAATTCGAGGTTCCGGAGCTCGAGCGTCCACCGGTGATCGGTGTGATCGAGTACGAGGACGATGAACCCGATACCGAACTGCTCGTGGACTCCTCACTCGTGGGAGTACTGGACCGGCTCGACGAAGAGAACGAGCCGGAGAATGGTTACAGCACCCGGTGAGTACCGGGGTTCACTGAATTATCGAGAGGAAGAACACCATGGCTGAAGGTGTAGCTGCTCCTTCCGGCGGCAACATTACAGAAGCGGACGAAGATGTCCTGATGGACTTCGCCAAGAAGATGGATGGGCCTCTGCAGACCCTGGAGAGCCACATCGGCAATCTCGGCAAATCGCAGGGCGCCCTGCAGTCGGCGTTCAAGGGCAATGCCGGTAATGCGGTCTACAACGCGTTCGGCAACGTTCTCACCACCGGTGCCAAGCTTTCGGATTATATCGAGCAGATCATGCAGATGATCCTTTCCTCGAGTCAGAAATTCGGTGCAGAGGACCACCAGGCGATGCAGCAGCTCGTCGCGAAAATGGGAGATGCCGCTGACGGAAGCTTCAATTCGGGTGGTACCGGAACCTGGGCGGACAACGGCCCGCTCGAAAGCACTGCCGGCCCGTCCAAGGCCAAGGTCGACTGGGCGTAACCGGTCCTTCCGGCATTGCCGGCCTGAATCGTTCATATTCCTTTCATATTCGAGAGAAGGTTCTCTTCAATGAGTCAGCCGATCTTTACCAATAAGGCCGAAATCGAGACGGCTCTGACCCAGGTCAAGGGCGTCGTCAGCGGCATGGCAGACAACATTCAGACCCTGAGGGGCCTGAAGGATATGCTGCTCACCCAGTTCAAGGGTGACGGTGCCGACAGCTACGAGGGTGTGGCACTCCAGCTGCAGTCGCGGCTCGACGCGTACCAGAACAGCATCAACAGCCTGGACCAGGCGACGAACCACGCCGCCACGCTGATCGGCGACGCGGACAAGCAGGTCGCCGGTATGTTCCGGAACCTGCTCTGAGGCGAGTGCGGGTTTGACCGGAAATACGCCGGTGGACACAGCATCGGCGGAGGTGGAATCCGGCGATCCGGTATCGGTGGATCTGAATGTCGATGCCGCCCTCGTCCTCAAAGACTTGGTCGGCATCGACTCATACCCACTGGTTCTGGCGATCACTCCGAATATCTACCGGATTTCCGACCGCGACCGGGTCCGGGCGGTCGTCGTGGAACAACTCACCGCGGACGGGATCGTCTCCGGCGGTGAGGTGAACCCGGTGGTGGCCGGCTGGTTGCGGTGCCTGGAACGGCCCGATACCGAGCTGGTCGCCCGGGTGCTCGACAACGGCCGCGGTGGTGAGAACCCGACCATGCTGCGGCTGTCGCTGGTCCGTAGTGGAGACCAGCATGTACTCGCCGTCCGCTGCGACGACGAAGTCGTCATCCAGTCGGTCTTCCACCAGGGCCGGCAGCTGGATACGCTCACCGCGGTCCTGGGATCGGTACTCGGCGACTATCCGGTACTGGATTTCGAACCGTTCACCAAGTCCGAGTCCGATATGGAGGAGGATGCCGAGCCGCCGCGGGACGCCGACGAGGTACGCGCGGGTCTGCGTGCCCTGGGCGCCACGCCACGCACCGCGAACGTGCTGACGCGCGCGCTGGGCGAAATCGTCCGGCAAGCCGAAGTCCTCATGATCGAACATCGGGACGGCGGACCTGAAACACCTGACTTCACAATCTGTATGAACGTGTTGGACACGTTCTCGGGGCGCTTCGTGATCACACCGAGCGTCGCGATGGACGGCCGGATCCGGTCGACCTTCCGGCCGGGTGACCACGCGTCCCTGCACAGTGGTATCAACACTCTGGCCGAGCTGCTGCCCGGCCACAGCTGGTTCGATACCGCGCGCACCGGTTGACGTTCCAGCGCTGGATGAGAGGACGGTGAGATGAACCGGGCACCGACAACCAACGGCGACGCTTCCGCTGCGCTCGCCAAAGGCGGTTACGACGCCTACTTCGCACAGCTCGAGGAACCTCCCGGTAACGCGGCAGCCACCGCGGCCAGCGTTGCCGGCCCTCCCGAGATCTCATCCGCGGCCTCCGGGGCCGATCCCACTACGGCACCGGAATCGGGGACCGATCAGATGAGTTCGGCCACACCGCAGCAGCCGGTGCCCGGGCCCGCGACCGATCAGCAATCGGTCGCTCCGCCGCCGACCTCGGTATCGCCGCCCGCCGCGCCGCCGCGGTCCGTTCCGGAAGCGCCTGCCGTGGACGACGGCGAGCTCGCCGATCTGCGACAGCGCGCCGCCACGGCGCACCAGCAGGCGATCGCCGAAGAACAGCAGGCCATCGCACGCCGACAGCAGCAGGGCGGCCAGAGCGTAGCGCCGCCGCCCCCGGCCGCGCCGGAACAGACCGCGGCCGCGCCGGACAGCTGGACCTCGCCCGCCGCCGCGTCGCCGCCGCCGCCCACGCAATCCGCGGCCTCGACCGGCTACTCCGCGGCCACCGGGTACGCCGGTCCCCAGCAGTCCTACACCGGCTACTCGCCGGCCGCGGGCGCTCAGCCGGCTGCTCCGCAGTACGGCACCGACGCGTCCCGGGTGCCGGATCGGATCCACCGGCCTGTCTATGAGACCAGCGGGCGGATCGAAGTACTGCCACCGGCCCTGGCCTCCGCGGAACTCCTCGCCGAGATCGCAGCCGTGCGCCAAGCCCATCTGCGTTCGAACAAGGGCGTCCGTGGCGCGCTGAACAAGGTCGGGTTCAACCTCGGCCTCTCACCGGCCGAACAGCAGGCCGAGAACCGGCGCACCAGGATCCGCCGCCAGCTCACCGCGCCTTATCAGATCGCGGTCGTGAGTGTGAAGGGCGGCGTCGGCCGGACCACGACCGCGGCCGGGCTCGGATCCACCTTCGCCAAGTTGCGGCCGGACCGGGTGGTCGCCATCGACGCGAACCCGGATTTCGGTGATCTGTCCAGCCGCACCACCCGGCATCAGTTCGGCCTCACGCTGCGTGATCTCGCGCAGGCCGGCGGTCGCCTGGATTCCTTCTCGGCCGTGCATTCCTACACGTCGGTCAACACCGCCGATCTCGCGGTAGTGGCATCACCCTGGAGCACGGACGCGGGGGAGGCCCTGACCGGCAGCGAGTACCAGACCGGTGTGGAGATCCTGCGTCGCCATTACAATCTGCTCGTGGTCGACTGTGGAACCGGTGTGCTCGATTCGTCGACCAACACTGTGCTGCGTACCAGTGATGCCGTGGTGGTGGTGACGCCCGCGACCGTCGGCGGAGTAACCGGTGCCGTCGCGACGCTGAACTGGTTGAGTTCGCACGGTTTCGATCATCTGATCGCCTCCTCGGTGGTGGCCATCGTGCGGCAGCACCCGGTGAAACCCACTGTGGATATCGAGGCGATCGAGAAGTTGTTCGCCTCGGCGCAACGGCCCACCATTCAGATCCCGTTCGATCCCCATCTCGCCGAGGGCGGCGAGATCGATCTGCGCATGTTGGAGAAGGAGACCGCGCTGGCCTTCGAGGAACTGGCGGCAGGTCTCGCCGACGACTTCCCCGGTTATGTCGCAGAGCCGTCCGGCGGCGACCACGGGGGCATGCGGTGACATCTGTGCAGACGGCGCCGGCGGCCCCGTCCGGGGACGCCGCGCCGGCGGAGGTGGCGCGGGCGCGCATCGCCGTCATGGTCGCCACCTACCAGGTGGATGTGGTCGTACCGACCAAGTTCACCGTCGAAACCTTCATCGACGACCTGGTCGCCGTCCTCGCCAATGCGATCGGTGACGAGGAAGTCGATTTCACTCCGCCGCACGGCCAATGGAGTTTGGCGCGGCCGGGCGAGCCACCCATTCCGCGGTGGCGGAGCCTCGGTGATCACGACATCGTCGACGGGACGGTGCTCATGCTGGCGCCGGTGGAGTCGTCCGAGGTCTTCACCCCGGTCGTGGAGGACATCACCGACGCGCTGGCGCTGATCAACGAGCGCGAATTCGCGGAGTTCGATGCCGAAACGGCCGCGATCGTGGGGCTCGGTGTCTTCGGCGTCGGCTCCGTGGGCCTGGCGGCGATGCTGTCCTGGGCGTGGACCCAGTCCGGTTCGCTGCTCTGGTGCGGGTTGCCCGCGCTACTGCTCGGCGTGGCGTGCTGGGCGGCGGCCGTCGCCATCCGCGGAAGCGGTGCGGCCCGGCGGATCTCGCTGGGTGCGGGACTGGCCGCGATCCCGCTGCTCTTCGCGGGCAGCGCCATGCTGGTTCCGCCCGCCTACGGCGAGCCCGGCCCGTTCGCGCCGGCCAATATCGTGGCCGGTGCGGTGGTCACCGCGGTCGCCGCCATGGCGATGATGCGGTTGACCGGTAGCGGTATCGCCACCTTGATGAGTGTCGCCGTCCTCGGCATCGCGGTGACTCTGCTCGTGCTGCCGCTGGCCTACTTCGACCTGGTGACCCGCCAAGTGGCGGGCGCCGCGGTGTTCGTGGGGCTGGTGCTGCTCACGTCGGCGCCACGGATCGCGGTGGTCATCGCCAGGATCCGGCCGCCGGACCTGCCCGACCCCGGCAACGAGGTCAACCCGGCCACACTCACCGATATCTTCGACGCGGAAACCCACCGTGATGTCGAGCAGGAGGCCGCCGACGCCGCGGCCGCGGAGCAGACCCGTCGTTCCGCCGAAGCGGGAATCGAGAGCCGGGCACGGCTCGCTGTCACCAGCTTGCGCGGTCTCATCGTGGCTGTTTCCGGGCTGGTGTCGGTGGCCACGGTGATCTGTGCCGCGGTGAGCCCTGGTGGGATCCGGGAGATCGTGATGGGCGCTGCGGTGGCCGGCATCCTGGCCATGCGTTCTCGCTGGTACCCCGACCGGATCCAGGCGATCGCACTGGTGATCGGGTCCACTGTCACCGTGCTCGGGGTGGCGGCCGTACTTGTGACGGCATACGAGACATCGTTGGCCCGGCTCGCCGTCGTGATGGTGGCCGCGCTGATCGCGTGCCTCGCGCTGGCCGCGTCGCTGCGGCTGCCCGGGAAGCGGCTGACACCGGTCACCCGCCGGATCACCGATCTCATCGAGTACGCGCTCATCCTGGTGGTGCCGGTGATCGCCTTCTGGATCATGGGTGTGTACACCGCCATGCGAGGAATCTGATGGGCCGTTGCTCGACCAGTGCGGCGGCGGTGGCCCTGGTCGCTCTGCTGCTCGGTGCGGGTGCCGCGCCCGCGGTCGCCCTGGTACCACCCGAGGTGGTGGTCGGAGTCGCCCCGCCGGACGGGCCGGCCGCTCCGGAGATGCCGACGAAGCAGGAGAGCGGTTGTCTGTCGACCGGCGTCCTGCAGGACACCGATATCTCCAGGACGCCGCCGTCGGAGCTGGCCTTGAATCTCGCGGACGCCCGGACGCTCAGTCGCGGAATGGGAGTGACCGTCGCGGTGGTCGATACGGGCGTCACCCCGCACCCGCGGTTGCCCAACGTGGCGCCGGGTGGCGACTACATCGCGGCCGGCGGCGACGGGCTGCAGGATTGCGATGCGCACGGCACCCTGATCGCCGGGATCATCGGCGGTGCTGCCGATCCTGCCGACGGATTCACCGGCGTGGCCCCCGACGCCCGGATCCTGTCCATTCGCTATCGGTCCGCGGCGTTCCGGGTGGATCGCGGAATGGGCGATCAACGGGAGCGGCTCGCGCTGGAGGTCCGGAACCTGTCGCGCGCGATCACACATGCCACGAATCTCGGCGCGGGCATCATCGTGGTGCCGCTGCCGGTGTGCCTACCGGTGGATTCGGGTGTCGATCTGGGAGTTCTGGCCGAGGCGATCGGCTACGCCGTGCACACCCGGGGGTCACTCATCGTGGCCGGCGCGGGTAATGCCGACAGTATGGGCTGCACCCAGAATCCGGGATTCGATCCCGGCCGGCCCGGCGATCCCAGGAACTGGAAATACGTGAAAACTGCTTCGGCACCTGGAGTTTTCAGCGAGTCCGTGGTGACCGTGGGATACACCAACGCGTTCGGCGGGGCCACCGACCAGTCCCTCCTGGGACCGTGGGTGACCGTCGCCGCTCCCGGCACCGGTATCGAATCGCTGGGGCCGGGATCCGCGGGTCTGATCAACGGTGTGGGGGAGCCCGGGAAACTCGGCCCCGTGGGCGGTTCCTCCTTCGCGGCGGCCTATACCGCCGGAGTCGCGGCACTGGTGCGCTCGCGGTATCCGAACGAGACCCCGGCGGAGATCACCGCCCGGCTCACCGCGAGCGCGCACGCCCCGGCACGCGGTATCGACAATATGGTGGGTGCGGGCATGATCGATCCGGTCGCGGCGCTGAGCTACCGGACACCGCCCCAACCTCCGGAGGGTCTGTTCCAGGCCGCCGATCTCGAGTTGCCGCCGCCGCCGCGGGCACCCGACGCCAGGCCCGGTATCACCGCGGCGATCGTGATCATCTCCGCGGTGCTGATCGGTGCGGCGGCGACCTACGGTGTGAATTCGCGGCGGAGGCAGCGGCGGTGACGATTACTGCGGAACGGGCCGTACGGGCCCCGGGCCGCCGCGTCGCCGGGGTCGAACGCGGTCCGTTTGCGGTGATGGCGATCGGAGGCAGTGTGGTGATGGCCGGATTGTCCGCGTATCTACCGCTGTGGGGTGCCGCGCTCATCATCGCCGGAGCGATGCTGACGGTGGTGGTCCGGATCAAGGGCCGGACGCCGGTGCGGTGGTTCATCGATTGGCTCGATTTCCGGACCGGCAGGTCGGTCCGGGCATCGCTGCTCACCGCGCCGCTCCCGGTACGCGATGTCGACGTATCCGCCGGACTCTGCGGTATCGCCGAGGACGGTGACGTACTGATCGCCATGATCCAGCTGGCGCCGAACCTCGACCTGCCGACGGTGATCGCCGAACAGACGATCTATACCGAGGACACGGTCTCGGTGGCGAGTCTGCTGCCGATGCTCGACCACTACGGCATAGGTATCGATATCGATATCGTGACCACCGGCCAGCGGGTGCGGGCGGCCGGTAGCTACAGCATGCTCTACGACCAGTTGATCGGGTCTCATCCAGTGGTCGGGAACCGGTTGACCTGGCTGGTCCTGCGGCTGGATCAGGAACGCAACCTGCTGGCGCTGGCCAAACGCGGCCCGTGTTCGGTGGTCGCGCCGCGCACACTGGCCACCGCGGCGCACCGGATCGCCGGGCGCTTGCGCGAGCGCGGGGTGGCGGCCCATCCGCTGCCTGCATCGGCGCTGCTGGACGCGACCCGGCTACTGCACGCGGGCGCCGAGCTCGGTGATCTGACCGAACAGTGGGAACGCCTGAAAACCTCGGTACCCGGCCGTTTCGTCACGAGTTTCGGAATCGACTGGGCGGAGCTCGACGATTCCGGTCTGGACGACTGCTGGACCTGGAACAGCGGCCGCACCACACTCGTGGTCAGCCTCTCCGGCGCCGACCGGCCCCGGGCGGTCGTGCGCTATATCGGCCCGGCCATGACCGAGGCACTGCCCGATTACCTGCGCCGGTTGCCCGGCCGTCAGTCGGTGGCGCTCCGTGCGACCCTGCCCACGGGGGTATCGCTGCGCGAGTTGACCCGCGACGAGGACATTGTCGAGGAGGCGCCCGAGGAGCTGAGTGCCGGTCTCGCGGTACCGATCGGACCGAACGGCCAGATCCTGGGCGCGATCAGCGGGCAGACACGCCATCAGCTCGCGATGCCGCTCTACGATCCGGCCCCCTACAATCCGCGCCGACGTACCGTCGACGTCCACGCGATGCTCCCCATCGCCCAGCAGCTGGTGCTGCGGGCGACCGTGGTCGGCGCCGATATCGAGGTGCACACCAACCGGCCGCAGCGCTGGCAGCATCTGGTGACCGCGGTCGGCGACGCCCGATCGCTGCGGTTGGTCGAGGGCGACGGCGAGGAGCCGGGCGCGAATGCCACCATCACGGTATTCGATCAGCTACCGCCGCAGGCGTCCGTATCGCCGACCACCGTCTCGATCAGCGATCCGGGGAGTCCCCGCCGTAGTTCGGTGGACCTTTCGATCGAACAGGTCGGGGAGGCCCAGCTCGATGTGCGGATCCCGATGCGCACTGTCCGGGTGAACCTGGTCGAACCACGCGGCGAAACCCGCTATCTCGACCACAGTGATCGACCGCCGACGGCGGCCCCGCCGTCGGGCAATTCCGAACGGACGGTCCCGGTGACCCGGCCTCAGGGATATCCGGCCCGGTGAGTAGGACAGAGCAGGTAATCTCGATGACCGTGGTAGCGGATCCCGAATTTGACAGTGGCAGATTCGACAACCCGGACGGCGCGCAGGAGCAGACACCGCGGCAGGCTGCCGCGGCGATCTTCTCCAGCCGGCTGTCGGAACTGATCGCCGAATCTGTGGTGTCCACCGAAGACGGCTCGACTCGCGGGCTGACGTTGTATTCGCTCGCCCAGCACCTGGAGCTCGCCTATCCGGACGTGCCGGTCTCGCAGTCCGGTTTGTACCGGTTGATCCACGGCGACGCCATCCCGCGACTCGATTTGATCATCGCGCTCGCGCGGGTGTTCGATGTGCCGCCGGAGTATTTCGTGACGGCCGAGAAGACACGCTGACCCGGGTGGGGGCGAGGGTCGCGCGGCCCGTCCCCGGAGCCCGGTGCAGTTCCCAATCGTGGGAATGATGGGGCGTTCGGTGGGTTCGTAGCCGATACCATTCCGGCATGCCCGATGCGGATTCCGGAGACGTATTCATCCGCAATCGAGGCGCCATTCTGGACGCCCTACTGGCGGATCCGGCTTTCGGACTCGCGGGGAGCGAGCCCCCGGCAGAACCGGTACCCGAAGCAGAGCCGAGTCCCGTCCGGGAAGCTCCCGGGGTCGCCTTCGACGAATCGCTACTCGCCCCGGCCCCCCGGGTTCGCGAGACGGTACCCGATATCGACGACACCCCACCGCCGCCGCCGGTGGGTGTCGGCTCGCCTCCGGCCGAAACGGATTCCGGTCCCGCGGTATCGCGACCCCGGCGGTCGACGGCCGGACCTTCGGCCAGCGACCGGATCAACGCACTGCTCAGCGGTCAGCTGCCCGATACCCGGGAATCGTCGTTCGCCTCGGACAACGCCGAACGGGTGGCGGACCGGCTGAATTCCACGGCCCCGCCCGAGGCGGAGGCCGCGCAGTCGCCCGCTCCCGGAGCCACCGGGTCCGAACGGCAGTCTCCGCAGGACATCGCCCGCGAGGTCGCCGACCAGCTGCGCAAACCGCGGGTCGCGCTGGCGGTCGCGGCAGTGGTCGCGCTCCTGATCGTGTTGCTGCTGGTGGTGACCAACGGCAAGGAGGACGAGTCCCGGACCCAGCCGCTCGCGGTGACCCAGGCCCCGGTCCAGCCCGCGCCGCAGACCACCGCGGCGGCCGGCAGCGGCACCATAGACGTGGAATCGGCGGTGGCGAAATGCCCGGACGGTGGCACCGACGGGATGGACGCTTTCTCCGGCGAACCGGACAAGGCCTGGTCGTGCCCCCGCGCGTACAAGATCGATGGCCAGGTGTTGCGGATCGATCTGGGTAAGAAGTACAAGATCGATTCGATCGCGATCGTGCCCGGCTGGGATCACGTGGGTACCGACGGCACCGATCAATGGACGAAATACCGTACGGTCAGCCGTGTCTCCTATCAGTTGAACGACGACGAGAAGACGACCTACACCCAGGAAACGCTGGATCAGCGGTCGCTGGTGGTGACCGAGATCGAGCCGCCGATCCAGGCGTCGGAGATCACGCTCACCGTATTGAAATCCAGCGGCGATACCTCGGCCAACAGTGTGGCCATCTCGTCGATCGTCATCACCGGACAGTGAGACCGGCCGTGGAACATGGAGCAGGGCGATGACGGCGCGATGCCAGTATTGCGGGCATTCCGCGGCCGCGGGGGTTTCGGCGTGTGCCAATTGTGGTGCGCCACTGCCCGTGAGCACGCCGTCATCCGGACCAGACGGCCCGGCGGCGCCGGTCGGTCATCATCACAGCGTGACGGCGGAGATGAGCAGCTGGGCCGGTGCGTTGGGAGTGCCGGGTGGGCACGGTCACCACAGTGCGGCCGGGACGGCTTCGCCGGAGCATCGGGATGCCGAGCACCGAGCGCACGGGCAGCACGGCCACCGTCGCGGTGTGCTCGGATTCATCCGTTCCCATCTGGTCGACGAGGCGGAAACCGTCGTTCAGAAGCATCATCCGAAATGGCAGTGGCGCGCGGCCGGCGGTATCGCGGTGGCGGTGCTGCTGGTGCTCGCCTTCCTGATGGTGAAGTCCTGCACCCTGACCGGCCCACCGCTCACCGGGCCGTCGGGTTTCGGTGGGGGCCCGGTCGCGGCGACCGACGCTGTCGCGGCCCTGCCCGGTCCGCTGCAGACCGCGTCCTGCCGCCCACACGACGAGACCGACGGTGTCCAGAGCTGTGTCCTCGATGCCGGTAGCCCGCTGCTGATGGGCGAGATCACCGACGGCCGCTCGCTGGCCTTTCAGGTGCAGACCGCGGCGCCCGCCGCATTGACGCAGGCCATCGCGCAGTGGCGTGCCGCGGGCGGCAGTGTCGTATCCGACGGGGACGTCTTCGCGGCGATCAGCGCCTCCGGTGCGGTCTGGTATGCCGATACCCAGTCGGGTCTGCGGGTGGATACCGGTGCGTTCGCGGACAGTTCGGGAGCGCGGACTTTCCTGGTGAGGTCCGGGCTGTTGCATCCGTAGGGGCGACCCGGCTGTGCCCGGCCGGTGCCGATTCCGGTGGGCCGGAAATCGACTGTGCTCCGGACCTATCCGAACTATGCCCCACCGCGAACATCTCGATAGTGTGCTTTCTTCCCGGAGCGCGGGAATCGGTGACCGTTTACACACGCGTAACGTACCGCTATACAACGGCACATTAAACGCGTAGAGTGCCCGAGTAGAGAAAGCTCGAAACCGAAGCGGAAAGGCGCGATCACGGTGACGACAATGCAGGACACAGTTTCGCCGATGCGATTCCGGATTGATCCGGCCGAACTGGGGTCGGCGCGTTTCCGGACCGCGCTGTACCGCACAGCCGAGGCTCCGCCGGGTGAGTGGCGCTTCACCCTCTACGCCGCCGGTGAGGGCGTTTCGCTGAGCCGGGTGCTCCCGGTTCTGCACAGCCTCGGCGTCGAGGTCGTGGACGAGCGGCCCTATCAGGTGGAATCCGAGGGCGCATCGGACTGGATCTACGATTTCCGGTTACGGGTGGTCTCGGCGGTCTTACGTACCCAACTCGATCCCGAGCTGGAAGCCGATCTGGACCAGCCCGAAAGCCCCGGTGCACAGGGGATCGCGCAGCGTTTCACCGCGGCGTTCGAGGCCATGTGGTTCGGTGTCGCGGAGGTCGACACGCTCAACGAGCTGATCCTGCGGGCCGGGCTGCACTGGCGTCAGGTCGTGGTGCTGCGTGCCTACGCCAAGTACCTGAAGCAGGCCGGATTCTCCTACGGCGCCGCCGGTATCACCCGTGTGCTGCTGGCCAATCCGGAGATGTCGCGCGGTTTCGTCCGGCTGTTCGAGGCCTATTTCGATCCCGACGGCGATACCGATTCGGCCGCGGGAATCGCGGAATGGCTGGAAGCCGAAATCGACGCGGTGGTCAGCCTGGATACCGACCGGGTGCTGCGCGCGGTCCTCAATGTGGTCACCGCGACTCTGCGCACCAACTACTTCCGGCGCGACGGTGACGGCGAACCGTCCGCGCATCTCTCGCTGAAATTCGACCCCCAGTCGATCGCACTGCTGCCGCAGCCGCGGCCGAAGTTCGAGATCTTCGTGTATTCGCCGCGGGTGGAGGGTGTGCATCTGCGGTTCGGTGCGGTGGCGCGTGGTGGTTTGCGGTGGTCGGATCGGCTGGAGG
>NZ_JBSFDZ010000028.1:71952-72275 GCF_053594175.1 Nocardia sp. NPDC001965 | reverse complement strand
GGGCCCTCGTGACCCCGGTTCTTCACTCCTGCGCTCCTCCGCTTCGCTCCCCCGCTCCGTCGCTCCAGAACCGGGGCGGGCCCCGACCACGGATGTTGACCATCCGGAGTGGACGGACGATGTTGGCGGAAGGGGGCGATGGCGCATCGGAGCAGGGAGGCGGCGGGTGTCCGGTCCGGCCGGGAGATGGCATGACCCGGGTCGCCTCGGAGATCCCGCCGCCGCTGGACCTGAGCTCATACCGCGCGGTCGGCCGCACCGACCCGTCGGGCGACCGATGCGCCCCGTCGTCGCGCCCGGCATCACCGGGTCCACCGGCCGCG
>NZ_JBSFDZ010000028.1:663-71854 GCF_053594175.1 Nocardia sp. NPDC001965 | reverse complement strand
CGCAGGAAGCCCGGCGAACGCAGGAAGCCCGGCGAACGCAGGAAGCCCGGCGAACGCAGGAAGCCCGGCGAACGCAGGAAGCCCGGCGAACGCAGGAAGCCCGGCGAACGCAGGGTCCGGACCCGAGCGGTCCGGACCCTGCGGGGTCAGGCGCGGACGGCGGGGCGGTCGGAGGCGTCCTCGTATCCGGGGAGTGGGGCACCCGGGGGGAACGTCACCGGCAGACCGGCCAGCGAGCGATGGAACGGACCGGGTCGCCAGACCGGTTCGCCGTCGGGGAAATCCGCGCGCATCTCGGGCAGGGCGTCGAGCAGCTGGTCGATGGCACCTTCGGCGACCATATAGGCCAGCGACTGGGCGGGGCAGGCGTGCGGGCCCAGACCCCATGCGAGGTGGGCGCGGTTGCCGGTCAACTCCGACGTCCGGATCGCGGGATCGTTGTTGCAGGCGGCCATGCTGATCACCACCGGCTGGTGTGCGGGCAGCCATACATCGTCGAGCAGGATCGGCATCCGGGGATAGGTGATGAGCAGATTCGCCAGCGGCGGATCGTTGAACAGCACCTCGTCCAGGGCGTCGCGCGAGGTCAGGTTCCCGCCGAGGACGCTGCCGCCGAAGCGTTCGTCGGTGAGGATCAGCAGCAGCGTATTGACGATCAGGTTCAGTTCGAACTCGATCCCGGTGCCGTACACCTGCGAGACGTGATGTGATACCTCCTCCTCGGTCAGCTCGACCGGATGCTGTAGCAGCACCGAGGTGATATCGGTGCTCGGGGATTCGCGTTTGAGCAGCACCAGACTCATCAGGGCTTCGCCCAGCATCCGGCTGCCCGCCTCGGCATCCACGCCCTCGAGCAGTGCGGCGGTCCCGGCGGCGACCTGCTGACCGATCTCGGGTGGGCATCCGAGCAGGTAGTTGATCACCTGGAACGCCAGCGGGAACACGTACTGCTGGATCAGTTCGGCCTGCCCGTCCTGGCAGAACGAGTTGATCAGCGGGCCCGCGATGTTCTCGACGACGGTGTGGATCGCGTACAGATCCACTTCGTCCATACTCGCGGTGATGGCCTGCCGGTAACGCGTGAACTCCTGACCGGCGCAGCGGCTGGCCATCGGACGCCACTCCAGCAGCGGCAGGATCGGGCACTCGGCCGGAATATCCTTCTGCCAGACCCGGGGGTCGGCGGGGAAACGCTCCGGATCGTTGAGCACCCGCAGGGCGGTGCCGTAGCCGATCACCAGGGTCGCGGGTACCCCGGGCGCCAGTTCGACCGGCGCCAGCGACCCGTACCGGGCCCGCAACTCGCGATATACCCGGTGCGGGTCGGCGGCGAATTCCGGCAGGTAGAGCGGTACACGCGGATCATCGGAATCGATCGGCGAACCGTGCACATGGGCCTGTGCGTGTCTTCGTTGGTCCGAGGTAGTCAAGAACGAAACTCCATGCGGTCTGGGTGCGGGGCCGATGGTTTTCCACCGGCCGGTTCCCGGTTCGAGGCCCCTCCTGCAGAATTATCTGACTCGAGCCGGAACCAGGCGATGGTACGACATGGTCATTACATCTAATCGATTTCGAATCATGTTGTACGGCCCTCCATTTCACGATTTCGTAGGACTAGTCCGCACAATTGCGAATTATCGCGTACGTATGCGGCGGCCGGGATCGACGCGTCGAAAGCCCGGCCCCGCAATACTTCTCAGACCTCGAGCGCCTCCAATGACCGGTTGTCGTCGATAGCCGAAGTGATCCGCCGCATCAGCGTCAGACAGGTGTCACGCGACTGCATCTCGGGCTGATACGCGGCCCGGCCGATGGTGAACGCCCACGCCGCGTACGCGAACATCGACTGCTGGCGATAGATGAGCCAGGCATCCGCGAAAGCGGGCGCCACACCGCCCGCTTCGGCCAGTTCCTCGAGATAGGCCCTGAGCAGATCCTCGGCCCAGGCCCGGCGATCCTCCGGTTCGCATCCGGAGTTGACGGTGTAAGCGAAATCATGCCCCCAGCCGCCGCGCATCACGACCTGCCAGTCCACATAACCCATCCGCCCCTCGGCCGTCCGGTAGGTCTGGCCGATATGGGGGTCGCCGTGCAGCAGCGTATGGGGCAGCGCGGTGGTGGCCAGGTCCACGGCGCGTTCGACCCCGGCCCACAGCCGGTCCGCCTGGCCCTGCAAATTCTCCGGAACCACTTCGGCGGCCCGTTCCAGTCCCACCGCGCAGCGGGTCTTCATATCGATCGCCGCCAGATATGCCTGCAAGGCCTCGTTGGTGGTCTTGAGTACCTGGATCGACGGGTCTTCCCAGAAGGTGCCGTGCAGCCGGGCGAGATTGCGGACCAGATCCTCCATCTCCGCGCGGCCGATCGGGGCGGTCGGTTCGCTGAACACCGCGCCGCGCGTCGCGGCGATATCCTCCATGAGCGCGATCGACCGCCAGGACGCCGCATCCGACGCCCCCCAATAGCCCAGCGGTGCCTGGATTTCCAATTTCGGCCGGAAATCCCGGAAGAACCTGGTCTCGCCGTCGATCATCTTGCCGCCACCCAGCAGAATGCGCTGGCTCAGCGAGGTCGTCGTCTTGGCGAACAATGCTTCCGGTAGCCCCGCCGCCCGGCCCGCCTCGTTGTATTCCACCCGGATGGCCACCCTGGTGGACGTACCGCTGCTACCACCGGTCGTCTCGAAGGAGAGCACCTCGGCGCCGGGAGTCTCCCGGCAGAGCACCGCGGTCAGCCAATCCGTGGTGAGCGCGGCGCCGGACGCGGGCACATCACCGATCGCGCGGGCCCGGTGACCGGTGAGTTTCTCGCCGACGATATGCGCGCCCACCGCGACGAGCCGGCCGAGCAACCAGAGTTTGTGATTCATTTCCGCCTCACTTTCCGGATGCGCGCGAGATCACGCGCACCGTGCCGAACCGTCCGGTCCGGACTTTCCATCGCACCGACGATTCCCGATCTTGCGCCATATTCTCAGTGCCGGAATGACTTTCGGCCGATTACTCTACGGAGCGCGCACATCGGAACGCTCGGCCGCCCCGCCCGGCGCCGGATTCGGCGATATCAGAACGAGACGCCACCGGCGCCGGAAGTTTGCCGGGGCGGGAAATATAATCGGGATACCCGACCACTGTCGACGAAAGATGCTCGCCATGGTGACGCTATCTGTTCGACATGTACCGGACGCGGTGTACCGCGCCCTGCGGACCCGCGCGGTCAACCACGGCCGCAGTACGGAGGCGGAGATACTCGCCATTCTCGAGGAAGTCGTGACCCGCTCCCCGGAGCGGACCCGGCTGGGCTCGGTACTGGCCGGAGAGGGGCCCGACAACGGCGGGGACGACCCCGCGGACGAGACCCCGCGGTGACCCCGGCGCGGATCAGTTCGCGACGAGGCCGCGCAGCACGATATCGAGCCCGCGGCCGAACTCCTCGTCCGGCGATACCGATCGCGCGTCGCTCGCGGTAGCGGCGAGGAAGGGGAATTCCTGCGCCGGCAGTTCCGACATGGTGATCGTGCCCGGCCCCGACAGCGCCGCGTAGTACTCGTTCTGCAGGAACCCGAGCAGGTAGCCGATCAGCGTACGTTGCGCGACCACTCGGTCGGCGCCGGTGAATCCGCCGTCGGTGAGTACCGCGAGCATGGTGTCGATCAACCGTAGCGATCCCGGCGCGGCCTGCCGGTGGCGCAGCACCAGCGGTACCGCGGCGGGATGGTTCGCGACCGCGACACGCAACCGCTTCATCAGGACGCGGACCCGGTCCGCCCAGTGCGCTTCGGGCAGGGCGAGGTCGACCGACCGGAAGACGTGATCCACCACCAGGATCTCCAGCGCCTGCCGGTCGGCGACGTACCGATACAGCCCCATGGTGGCCATGCCGAGTTCCTTGGCGACCGCGCGCATGGTCAGCGCGGTGAGTCCTTCGCGGTCGATCACCGCCAGGGCAGCACCCACCAGTTGGTCGTCGGTGAGCGAGCGGGGCCTGGGCACGGATTGACAGCGTACTGGATACGCGCATACTGAAACGTAAGCGTACTTAGTACTCCAAAGGAGAGATCATGTCGCCACCGAATCCGGTGCCCGCCCGGACCCTCACCACCGTCGCCGGTGCGGAACTCCCGATCCCCTGGCCCCGGGGCCTGCTCCACCTGCAGTTCCGGCGCTTCGCCGGATGTCCGGTCTGCAATCTGCACCTGCGTTCGGTGGTGACCCGGCTGGAGGAGATACGAGCGGCCGGCATCCGGGAGGCGGCCGTCTTCCACTCCACCGCCGCCGAACTGCGCAAGTACACCGCCGATCTGCCGCTGGACGTGATCGCCGATCCGGACCGGGTGCTCTACCGCGAATTCGGAGTCGAATCCGGTGGGCGAGCCCTCCTGGACCCGCGCGGGTGGTCCGCCATCGCACGAGCCGTCGGCACCGAACTGGCCGCGACCGGGCGCCGTGCCGGTCGCCCGGCGCCGCCGAGCCACCCCGCGGGCGGCCGACTGGGCCTGCCCGCGGATTTCCTCATCGCCGCGGACGGCACGGTGCTCGCCGCGAAGTACGCCGCCCATATCGACGATCAGTGGTCGGTCGACGAACTGCTCGCCCTGGCCGGCTGAGCCGCTGCGCCGGCGCCGGAAATCCGATCGGCATCGTGCGCCCGAAAGGTCACGATCGCGGCCGGACGAGCGGTCCAGCGATCGTCATCGGCGCCGGCGCGACGACCGGCCGGTATCGGTGAGATCGGCCTATCGCCGCGTTCGGCTCGCTACGGTCGTATCCCATACATCCACCACCGGCCCCCGGGAGCACCTTTGCCTCGTGTACGAGAGTTCGTCACCGCACTACTCACCCCCACGACCACGGTTCTCGCGGCGGTCGCGCTCGTCACGGCCGGCACCGGCACCGCGGCGGCCCAACCCCCGTCCTCCACCGATATGACCTGCGGTAGCGCCAATCCGCTGCCGTGGGCACCGCCGTTCACCTGGCAGATCCGGGCGAGCTCCGGCGCGAGTCTGCCGCCCGGCGGGTCGGTTCTGGAGCCCTCGCTCCTGCTCAGCGGCGGCAACGATCTACCCGACCCGCCCGCGAGCCTTTTCCCGATATTCGGCACCACCCCCTACGGCACCCGCGTCCAGGTCGACTGGCACAACGAGACGACCGGTGCCTCGGGTACGGCGTTCAGCGATGAGGAGACGCTGAAGCAGAAGCCGGGTATCCCGGTGAACCGGGCCTGGCCCGGTGTCGGCACGGTGTCGTTCACCGTCACCACCCGGACCGGCGGCGGTTGGTGGTTCCTCAACACCCAGGCCGCGGTATGCCGCGGCACCGTTTCGATCCGGCCGGCCTGACGCGTCGCCGGCATCCGGCGGCATCGCGGATTACGCCGGATGTTGCCGGGCCAGTATCCGGCCGATGATCCGCGCACCCTCCGGGAACGCGCCGGGGTTCGGCCCGGAATAGTTCACCCGGAGGTAGGCGCCCGGAGGTTCGGCGGGGAACCATTCGTCGCCCGGGGCGACGACCACACCCTCTGCCTCGCAGTCCTGGACGAGCCGGATCAGATCGGTATGGTCCGGTAACCGGGCCCACAGGTTGAGCCCGCCCCGGGGCACCAGTTCCGGAAGCACGCCGGGCGCGTGCTCCCGCAGCGCGGTCAGCAGGAGATCGCGGCGACCGGCCAGCCGCTGCCCGAGCCCGCGCAGATGGGTACGCCATCCCGGATGGGTCACGACATCGAGCGCGACCGCTTGCAGCAGCCCGCTCACATACATCGACTCCGCCTGCGCGTCGGACAGGATCCGATCGCGGGCCGGGCCGCGGGCGACCACGGCGGCGATCCGGACCGAGGGCGAAACGCTCTTGGTCAACGAGCGCAGGTAGATCACATGTCCGCTGTCGTCGCGCGCGGCCAGTGGGACCGGCACCGATTCGATGCCGAAATCGTGTGCCCAGTCGTCCTCGATCAGGAACGCACCGTGCTCCCGCACCACCTCGAGCACCCGGTCACCGACCTGCGGAGCCCACTGTGCGCCGGTCGGATTGGCGAAATGCGGCTGGGCGTAGAACGCTCGCGCACCGGTCTGTTCGAAGGCGCGGACCAACTCCTCGGGCCGGGGACCGTGCGGGCCGCTGGGGACCGGTACCACCCGGACACCGGCGCGTTCGGCCGCCAGCAGCGCGCCCCAATAGGTCGGCGACTCCACCAGCAGTGGCCGTCCCGGACCCACCAGCGACTGGAAGGTCGTGTTCAGGCCGCTCTGACTGCCCGCGAACACGATCACCTCACTCGGCGTCGGCGGCAGTACCGCGGCGGGTGCCACGGTCGCCAGTTCGGTCGCGAACCAGGCCTGGAGTTCCGGCAGGCCGGCGGTGGGCGGGCGATCGAGAACGGCATCGCTGCGCGCGGCGCGGGTGAAGGCGGCGCGGACCAGGCGGACCGGGAGCAGCTCCCGGTCCGGGTAGCCGGAGTGCAGGGCGATCTTGTCGTTGGGCACGGTGCGCAGCGAGGTGAACATCTGGCTCCGGCGGCTGCGTGGCGTGCCCAGCGCCGCGGTCTGCCAGCCGTAATCGGCCGGGCGGGCGGAGCGCACCGTCCGCACGAAGGTCCCCACGCCCGGCCGGCTCTCCACCAGCCCCTGGGCCACCAGCGTGCGCAACGCCTTCTGGACCGTCACCGGACTCGCCGTGTACCGCGCCACCAATGTGCGGGTGGACGGCAGTTTCGCCCCGGCGGGAGCGGTGGCCATCCAGTGACGGAGGTCAGCCACGATTCGCGAGCTGCTATCGTCGGACATGAAGGAACATAGTAGCGCTACTCTCCGAAATCGCGCACCGCTATCCCCCGCCCTCCGCGGCCCGGCCTGGGGACTGCTCGGCGTGGCCGCGTTCTCGCTCACCGTCCCGCTCACCAGAATCGCCGTCGCCGACGGAGGGATGTCACCCCTGTTCGTCGCCTGCGCGCGGGCCGCTGTCGCCACCGTCCTGGCCGCCACCGCGCTGATGATCACCCGGCAACCGCTACCCCGCGGCGGGCAATGGCTCCGTCTGGGCGTCGTCGCCGGCGGTGTGGTCGCGGGCTTCCCGCTGCTGACCACCTTCGCACTGACCGCCACGTCGGCGGGCCACAGCGCAGTGGTGATCGCGTTGCTCCCGGCTGCCACTGCGGTACTGGCGGTACTGCGCGGCGACGAACAGCCGCCGCGCGCCTTCTGGTTCACCGCGGCCGCGGGCGCCGTGGCCGCGGTGGGCTTCGCTGCCTTCCGCGGCGGCGGGTTCGCCGCTTCGGGGTGGGCGGATCTCTTGCTGTTCGGCGCGGTCGTCGCGGCCGCCTTCGGATACGCGGAGGGTGGACTGCTGTCCCGCGAACTCGGACCGTGGCAGACCATTTCCTGGGCCCTCGTCCTGTCCGCTCCGGTGATGGTGACGCTCAGCGTTGTGGCGGTCGCCGTCCAGCCGCCGACCGGCTCGCCCGCACAGTGGGCGGCGTTCGCCTATCTCGGCGTGGTGAGCATGTTCCTGGGTTTCCTGGCCTGGTATCGCGGCCTCGCGCGCGGGCCGATGGCACAGGTCAGCCAGATCCAGCTGGTCCAACCCGTACTGACCCTCGGCTGGGCCGCGCTGCTCCTGCGCGAGCCCCTGACCTGGTCCACCGCGCTCGGCGCCCTGGCAGTCGTCGCATGCGCCGGGATCGCGGTCCGCACCCGGCTCGGACGCCCGGGAACTGGACCCCGGGGAAGCGGGCCGGTCGGTGACCGCATGTCCCGGCATGCCCAGATCGTGCCCGGCGCCGGCGATCCGGTGACACCACCCACCGGATCGCCGGACGCACCCTCGGTGGGCGCGTATCCGGCGAACGACCGGATCGCGACCGCACCGGCGCGAACCGGCCGGTGACGGTGGTGGTTCCGCTCACCACCGGGAATTCCGGCAGTCCCCCGTTCGTTACCCCTCTGGAGCCCGGCGATCGGGCTCGCGGACGAGGGAGCAGTACCCGCATCGCGACAAGACTGACTCGGAAGGGTTCGTCATGTCCTGGCTCGTCCTGCTGCTCTCGGGTGTGCTGGAGGCCGTCTGGGCCGCCGCACTGTCCGCATCGCACGGCTTCCGCCGCTGGAAACCCACCGTCCTGTTCGTCATCGCCCTGGTCCTGAGTATGGCCGGCCTGGCCTGGGCGATGATCGATCTGCCGACCGGTACCGCATATGCCGTCTGGGTGGGTGTCGGCGCCACACTGACCGTGGTGTGGGCCGTCCTCACCGGCCGGGAACGGGCAGGTACCGCTCGGATCCTGTTGCTCTCCCTGCTGATCGTGTCCGTCGTGGGCCTGAAGGCGGTGAGCTGAGATGGCATGGATCATTCTGCTGGCCAGCGCCCTCTGCGAAGCGATCTGGGCGACAGCACTCGGCAGATCGGCCGGTTTGACCGAACCGGTGGCGAGCGCCGTCTTCTTCGTCGCCCTGGTGGCGAGCATGCTCGGGCTGGCCCGGGCGGTACGCGATATCCCGATCGGTAGCGCCTATGCGGTCTGGACCGGCGTCGGCACCGCCCTGACGGTGGCGTACGCGATGATCTCCGGGGGTGAGGCGGTCACTGCCGCGAAGCTCGTCTGTCTGACGGGAATCGTGGTCGCGGTCATCGGCCTGGAACTGGTCCCGCACCGGGACACCGAGGAATAGCGGATGTTCCGCGCGGCGGCGCTGTCGCCGCGCGGACACCGCTCATCCGGCCCGGACTCGACGTGGCAGGCGAGTTGGTTCGCTTTGTAAGCTGACCGCCATGGCAAGTCGGAGTATCCGGTGAGCGTCCCGGATTTCGTCCCACCCGGGCCGCTACGGGCCCTCGGCACGGTGATCGACGCGTATCGGAGCCTTTTCGTCTCCGGTCCCGCCGCCCCACTGCTGTCTCGTCCGAATCCGGTGCGCCGGAACGGTTTCAGTCTTCGACTGGTGGTGGAAGCCGTATCCGAGGAAGCCGACGAGGTCCTCGGGTTCGCCTTGCGCGCCGCCGACGGCGGCCGGTTACCGGCCTGGCGGCCGGGCGCCCATATCGATCTCTTCCTGCCTTCCGGCCGGCAGCGACAGTATTCGCTGTGCGGAAATCCACGGGAACGATTCCGGTATCGGATAGCGGTACGCCGGATCGCCGCCGGCGGCGGCGGCTCACTGGAGATGCACCGTGATATCCACCCCGGCGACGAACTGCGGGCCCGGGGCCCGCGTAACGCGTTCACCTTCGTTGCGGCACCGGCCTATCTGTTCATCGCCGGCGGTATCGGTATCACACCGATCCTGCCGATGGTCCGCGCGGCGGGCGGGAACGGCCGGTTGATCTACACCGGACGTTCCCGTGCGACCATGCCGTTCGTCGCGGAGCTGCCCGGCGCGGATATCCGCCCCGACGACGAATACGGTCCACCGGATATCCCGGACCTGATCGCGGCCGCGCCGGCCGGTGCGGCCGTATACGTCTGTGGCCCGCCGCCGATGCTCGCGGCGGCCCGGCGCAGCATGTTCGAGCACAATCCCACCGGCTCACTACATACCGAACAGTTCTCCGCGCCTCCGGTGGTCGACGGGAAAGAGTTCGATCTGACCCTGGCACGCACAGGCCGCACGATCCGGGTGGGCGCGCAGGAGACCACCCTCGCCGCGATCGGCCGAGTCGTCCCCGATGCCGCCTATTCGTGCCGCCAGGGCTTCTGCGGTACCTGCCGGACCGCGGTCCTCGCGGGTGCGGTCGACCACCGCGATCGGACGCTCCCCGATTCCGAACGCACTACTCATCTGCTCCCCTGCGTGTCACGGGCGGCGGGCGACGCACTGGTCGTCGACCTCTGACCCGGAAGGCCCCGTCCGGATGCCCGGGGCAACGCGTTCGACGAGGTCGCGCGCAGCGTTCCGCAGTGTGGGTACCGGGTGGACGCACCGGATACCGAACCGACGATCAGGGGTAGGCCAGTTCCCGATAGCTGTCGAGAATTCCCTGAATGGAAGACGTCACGTGCAGGTCGCCGTTGAGCGGCGCCCATTCGTAGGCGGCGTGCGCGCTCAGCACGACCGGTCCGGTCGCGGCGACCTCGACGGCGAAGTGCAACCGCCGCACCGGTTTTCCGGCCGGGGACAGATAGTCGAAATCGCCGATATGGTGCCGGATATCGGTCACCGTCAGCCCGGTCTCCTCGTGGATACCGCGGATGAGAGCGCCGGATACCGACTCCCCGGGTTCCACCGTCGCACCGGGCAGTTTCAGAGTGGGACGAATCGGGCCACTACTGGGCAGTTCGAGCAGAAGGACTTCCCCACCCCGGTCGATTATCGCGCCCACCCGCAGTCCGACCCCGTCCCGCTCGCCACGTGGCAGGGTCTCGTCGAACATGGATACCGTCATGTGCCGGTTTCACCAACCTTCGATCGGGCGGACTCCCCGCGACCACGCCGCAGGCGAGCGTTTCGATATTACCGCGCCGTGACCATCGGATGACAGGCGATCGACCGAACCGACACCACGTGAGGCGATACCCGGCAGCGCCACCCTGGGTCGCCGTCACCCCGCCCGGCAAGGGTGCTTACGCGACCGGAGGTGTTTCGAACGGGATTCGTCACCAACGGATTACAGCGGTTTCGCACTCGCGACCGCGGGTCGTGGCGGGGGCCGCGGGACCGCGGACGCGAGCGTCCGACGAGTCCGCCGACGCGCGGTCACCGCTGTGACGGATACCTCGCCGTGACGGATACCTCGATGTAACGAACCCGGCGGCCCAGGCGCGTCCCCGGAGTCCGGATTCCGCCGTGCGCGGCCCTCGGCCTCTCCCTCCCGCGAACGGAACCGGTTACCGCAGGCAGGAGAATTCAATTCTCGTAAAATGGAGTTATTGTTCCCGAATGGGGCGGGCCGCTCTATCCTGGGCGGGTGCGCGAGCGTGATCGGTATCGAGTCGTCCAGTGGACGACGGGCAATGTCGGAAAGAGTTCGGTACGCGCCATCGTCGCGAACCCCACTCTCGAACTCGTCGGCTGCTATGCGTGGGCCCCGGCGAAAGTGGGTCGCGATATCGGCGACCTGTGCGGGATCGACCCACTGGGCGTCGCGGCGACCGACGATATCGACGCACTGCTCGCACTCGAACCCGACTGTGTGGTCTACAACCCCATGTGGATCGACGTGGACGAACTCGTCCGCATTCTGTCGGCGGGCGTCGATGTGGTCGCGACGGCATCGTTCATCACCGGCCACCGGCAGGGGCCCGGCCGCGACCGGATCGCCGAAGCCTGCCGCCGCGGCGGCTCGACGATATTCGGCTCCGGTATCAGCCCCGGGTTCATCGATCTGCTGGCCATCGTATCGGCCGGTATCTGCGATCGGGTCGACAAAGTGACCGTCAGCGAAGCCGCCGACACCACTTTCTACGACTCACCCGCCACCGAGCGCCCGGTGGGCTTCGGGCAACCGATCGACAACCCGGCTCTTCCGGAGATGGCGGCCGAAGGCACCGCGGTGTTCGGTGAGGCCGTCCGGATGATCGCCGACGCGCTGGGCGTGGACCTCGACGAGGTGCGCTGCGACGCCGAATTCGCACAGACCACCGCAGATCTCGACCTCGGCTCGTGGACGATCCCGGCCGGCTGTGTAGCGGGCGTGTTCGCGAGCTGGAAGGGGATCGTCGCGGGCCGCACCCTGGTCGAGTTGACGGTGCGCTGGCGTAAAGGCCCGACACTGGAACCGGATTGGAAGATCGACCAGGACGGTTGGATCCTGCAGGTGGACGGCCGGCCGACAGTGAAGAATGTGGTGAGTTTTCTGCCGCCACCGGATTTCCAGGCGGAGACCATCGCCGATTTCATGACACTCGGGCACATCATGACGGCCATGCCGGTGATCAACGCGATTCCCGCCGTGGTCGCCGCGGCCCCAGGTATCGCCACCTATAACGATCTACCGTTCATCCGGCCACACGGGGTCGTATCCGGCCTCGACTAACTGACGCGACCAGGGACTCCGCCGACCGGTCACGTGGTGCCCGGTCCGTCGCCGCGAGCCCGGCCGCCACCGCATTCGCTCGCGTCTACCGCACTCGGACGACCCGGCCGACCATCGGGGCAGAAAAAGATTGGGCCCGCCACTGTGGCGAGCACCTCACGGGACAACAGCGCGGGATCCTGTTCGCTTGTGTGACAGCTGCTTTCGCTGAAATCGACATCGGCATCCCGCTGTGTCGACGGCAGCGCCACGACCCGTCCGCGGCGTTACGGGCTATCATTCGCACAGCGCCGACCGGTCGGCAGACATGCCGCCGTACCGGCGCCGGACGTCCGTACCACGGGCGATCCGAGGTGCCGCGCGAGTGGCCCGCCGCCCGGCCCGGTCATTCCACTGCCGGGCACCGACGGGTATCGAGCGCAGAGGGGACGAGATGGACAGGCCGGCATGGGCGCCCGAGGGTGTGGACATGGCGCAGCCGAGCCCGGCGCGGATGTACGACGCGCTGCTCGGCGGATCACATAATTTCGAGGCCGACCGGCGCGCCGCCCAGCGCGGCAGTTCTCTGGTACCCGACCTGCCGCGACTGGCGCTGAGCAATCGGGCGTTTCTCCGCCGGGCGGTCCGGTTCCTTCTCGACCAGGGGGTGACCCAGCTGATCGATATCGGGTCGGGGATACCCACCGCCGGAAATGTGCACGAGATCGTGCGGGAACGCAGTTCGCCGGCCCGTGTCCTCTACATCGATATCGACCCCATCGCCGTCGCGCATTCCCGCGCCATCCTGGTGGGTGAGCAGCGCTACGGCGCGATCGAAGCGGACCTGCGCGATCCGGCGGATCTGCTGGCACGGATCCGCGATACCGGCCTCGTCGATCTGGACAGGCCCGTCGGAATATTGATGTTCGCGGTCCTGCACCTGCTCTCCGACGACCAGCGGCCCGCGGCCAAAGTGGCCGCGCTGCGCGAGGCGGTGGCGCCCGGCAGTTATCTCGCCCTCTCCCATCTGTCCTCGGCGCAGCGCCCCGAGGACGCCGCCCGGCTCGGCGCGTCGTCGGCCGTCGGCAACGGTGTGGGGATCCATTTCCGCTCACGCGCCGCGATCACCGAGATGTTCGACGGCTGGCGGCCGGTGGAACCCGGCGTGGTCGAATTACCGCTGTGGCGTCCGGAATCGGATCGGGACCGGCACGAAGAGCCGGGCCGCTCACTCGGCCTGGCCGGCGTGGCGTGCAAAGCCTGAGCCACCCGATTCGGTGGCGGGTACGGCCGTGACGGTACGGGAACTCGCCGTCGCCTGGGCGGACGCGCTCGACGGCACAGTCGCCCCGACGCTGACCCGGGACCGGATCGAGCAGCTGCTGGCGGAATGGACGGCGCGGCTCGTGGATGCGCTCCGCGGCCGGGAAGAACCCGGTATCGCCCGGGAAGCCGCCGCGGCACTGGCCGGCGCCAACTACCGCGACCCCCAGGTGGTGGGTCGTACGGTCGCGCTCATCTGCGGGCCCATGGCCGATCGGCTGTACCGGACCGACCCCGGCCGCGACGCGATACGCGAGCGCGCGATCCTGGTCGCCGCCGAGTTCGCCACGGGTTATACGGCTGCCCTTCGTACGGTCGCGCTGGCCGAGCAGGAGACGACGATGGCCGCGGCACTGGCCGCCGCCCAGGAGGCCGAGCGGCGGCGGGAACTGTCCGAGGCGCGGTTCGCCGCGGTGTTCGCGGGTGCCTCGGTGGGAATCGGGACCGTCGATACCGAGGGACGGGTACTGGAGGCCAACGCCACGTTCGCGGAAATGCTCGGCCTCGATGTCGGCGAGATGCCCGGCCGCCCGGTGATCGATCTGGTGGGGCCGGACAATGTCGGCGCCGCCTACGACCGGATGACCCAGCTGCTCGCGGGCAGAATCGACCGGTTCCGGCTGGAGATCGACTACCGGCGTCCCGACGCGTCGACCGCCGGTATCGATCTGTCGATGTCGGCGGTCCGGGATCATCTCGGCCGGATCCGCTTCCTGATCGGCGTGGCCGTCGATGTCACCGAACGCCGGGAGCTCGCCCGCCGGCTCTGGTACGACGCCAATCACGACGAACTCACCGGATTGCCCAATCGCGGGTATTTCTTCGACCGGCTCGCCGCGGCGACGCCGCCGGTCGGGGTGGCCTACCTCGATCTCGACGGGTTCAAGGAGATCAACGACCGCTGGGGGCATTCGGTGGGCGACGAGGTGCTGCGCACTGTGGGGGTGCGTCTGCACGGGATCGTGACCGCGGCCGGCGGCGTGGCGGCACGCCTGGGCGGCGACGAGTTCATCGCCATGATCGAACGCTGTTCCGGTGCCGACCGGCTCGCCGCCATGCATGCGGACCTGCTGGCCACACTCGGCGCACCGATGGCCATCCGGCAGCAGTCGATCAGCATCGGAACCAGTATCGGCACCGTTTACCTCGACGAGGCTCCGACCGCGATAGACGAGGCGATGCAGGCCGCCGATATCGCCATGTACCGGAACAAGGCCGCCCGGTCACGCTCCTGATCCGACCGCGGGAACGACCGGTTGCATTTTTATGATGACCGGTCTACTTTCAGCTTATGGGTGCCAAGGGAGCCGAGACCAGGCAGCGAATGATCGAAGCGACCCGATCATCGATCGAACGTCGCGGCTATTTCGGCACCGGACTCAACCAGATCCTCACCGACAGCGAGACCCCACGGGGTTCGCTCTACTTCCATTTCCCCGGCGGGAAGGACGAACTCGTCGCCGCGGCCGTCACCCAGGCTCGCGGTCTCATCGACGCCGCGCTCGACGAGGCCGACCTCAGCGATCCGGCCGGCGCCGTCGCCGGGCTGATCGCCCTGCTCGCCGATCGGCTCGAGGCCTCCGACTGGGAAAACGGCTGCCCGGTCGCCACGGTGGCACTCGAGGTCTCGGGTACCAACGAGACGGTTCAGCAGGCATGCGCACAGGTCTACACCCGATGGACCGAGGCATTGCGCATCGTGCTGCGCGCCGCCGGATATCAAGACGCCGAGGATCTGGCGGTCGCCCTGCTCGCGCTCGTCGAGGGCGCATTACTGCTCGCTCGTACCCATCGCAGCCGCGATCCACTCGATCGCGCGGCCCGCGTCGCCCGCACCCTGCTCTGATCCCGCCCATCCCGGCTCGGGCTTTCACACGCCGTCAAAATATGTAGACCAGTCCAGTTAGGAAATAGCTATGAACCCTCCCGACACTGTCGTCTTCGGCGCGGCCGGATTCATCGGCCGAGCACTCGTCGCCCGACTGCTGGAACAGGGCCGTACCGTCGCCGCCGCGGTCCGCCCCGGTTCCGCGCCCCGGCTCCTGTCCTGGTTGGCCGACCGGGATCTCGACCGGAGCCGCCTGACCGTACTCGACTGCGATATCACCGATCCCGGACTCGGCGCACTCGGTGCGGCGCACCTGGACGGGGTGCGCGATGTGTACAACTGCGCCGCCCGGTTCTCCTTCGGTCTCGACCCCGTGGTCGCCCGGGCGGTGAACATCGACGGTGCCGTCCGCGTTCTGCACTGGTCCGCGAACCGCCCGCATCTGCGCCGGCTGGTCCACATCACCGGCTACCGGGTGACCGTGCCCGATTCCGCCGAACACGACTACGCGGTCGGCGCCTACGGCGCCTCGAAATTCGAAGCCGATGCCGTACTCCGGGAACAGGCGGCAGCCGCCGGGGTCCCGCTCACCATCGCCAATCCGAGCAGCGTTCTCGGCCCGGGCCAGTACATCGGCCTGGCCGAACTGGTCCGCGACCTCTGGAACGGCGCGCTGCCGGCGCTACCCGGTGATACCGAAACCCTGCTGCCGATCGTGGATCTCGGCTACTTCACCGACTTCCTCACCCTGCTCCCGGAAGATCCGGATACAGCCGGTAGGTACTACACCGTGCTCGACCCGGCGAGCCCACCGCTACCGGCGATGATCCGGCTGCTGGCCGAGCATATGCACGTCCGTGCCCCACGATTCACCATTCCGATATCACTGGTGGCACGGCTGCCCCGCATGCTGACCGGCGTGGATCGGGAGCGGCTGGCCTTCGTCGCCGGGGATCGCTATGACACGTCCGCGGCCGACGCGGTGGCCGAACGGGCCGGACTCACCGCCCCACCGGCCGAGGCTGTGCTGCGCGCCTGGGCGGATCACCTGGTGAGCAGCCGATTCGGTACCGCGCAGGCCGATCCGGCGGCGGGCTTCGACCACGGCCTCTGGGTCTCCGGTGAACGGCAACTCCCGGATTTCGTACTGCTGCACGGCCTTCCCGTCGACAGCGACGCCTGGCGCGAGGTCCGCGCTCTGATCGATACACCGACCCTCGCCGCGGATCTGCCCGGCCTGGGGCGATCCGCGCCCGCTACCGGCGATCCGGACCGGTGGCTCGACGACCTCATGGCCCCGGTCACCGGCCGGCCGATCCTGGTGGGGCATTCTCTCGGCTGCGTACCGGTGCTCCGATACGCGGCAGCGCATCCGGACCGGGTCGCGGGTGTGGTGCTGGTGGCCCCGGCCTTCCTGCAACCGCGCGGACCCCGATTTCTGCGCACGCCGATCGCCACGGCGCTTCTGCGGCGGCTGTCTCCCGAACGGCTGGCCACCGCCCTGGGCATCCCGCCCGGCCCGGCGATCGAGAGCGCGCAGGCGAATCTACGGCGGCCGGGTGTCGCGCGACGCACGTCGGCGGCCCTGCGCGCCGCGAGCCGGCCGCGCGCACGAACAGCCGCACGCCGTCTCCTCGACGAGCTCACCGTGCCGGTCCATATCGTCGTCGGGTCCGGCGATCCGCTCGCCACCGCGGTCGACATCCCGGTCACCGAGATAGCGGGTGCAGGTCACCATCCGCATCTCACGCATCCCGGTGCGGTAGCCCGGGTACTCGACGCGGCCCGGCAGGAGGCCAGGGACCGCGGACCGCGAGCGGAGATCGCCGCTCCCGGGCGCTGAACCGTCCCCCGGCCGGTCGGCGTCCTACCGACCGACCGGGCGTATCGACCGCGTCCGCACCGGCCACTGCCCGGCGCCGCCCGAGATCGCCGACGGCGCCGGACCGGCCCCGGCACGGGTAGTGGACGGCACCGGCATACGAGCCGATCGAACAGCAGGAACTACCAGGCCGGCACCGCATCCGACCCACCGGGCACCTCCGCCGGCCGCACCGGCGGCAGCGCGGGTGCCACACTCCGCGGGTCGGCCCCGGCGAACGCCAACGTGATGAACAGCCCGCCCGCCTCCTCCAGTTGCCGCGCCCGCGCCAGCGATCCCACCACGACCGGTTCCGCGCCGGCATCGCGCACCAGGGTCGCGACCACCGCCAACGCGTCCGGTTCGTCACCGCACAGTGGAACGGTGGTCACCGGACCGGCCGCACCCCACTGCGTGGACGGAACCAGATGAAATCCCTTCACCACCCGGCCACCGGGCGCGGCCGCGGCGATCCGGCCGGCATTGGAAAGCCCCGGCGGATTCAGAACCACCCCCACCCCGTGCCCGACCGGGTTGGTCGGGTCGATGATCGGCACCCCGGCCAGGGTTCCCTCGGCACCGCCGGCGGCCGCCACCGCCGCATCGACCGCGTCCCAGGGCACCGCGAGAAGTAGTGCGTCCGCGTCGCGGACCACGTCCCGGGCGAGCCCCGAACCCACAGCTGGGCCCAGCCGCCCCGCCAGTGCCGCCGCCCGTTCCGGCGTCCGTCCGGCCACGACGACCCGGTGCCCGGCGCGTACCCAGCACCCGCCGAGCGCTTCGGCCAGATGGCCCGTTCCCAGAATTGCGATCCGCATCACTCGGCTCCTCCACGTCAGCGCGTCTCCTGCGACAGCTACCGTAGGAATCCGGGTACGCACCGATCGGTGCGTACCCGCGGACAAAGCTGGTGAACGATGACCGGCTACGACTACCGCGACGCCGGTCCGTAACGGCTCATCGGGTGTGGATGAAATCCCGATGGGTCAGATCCGTGGCGTCGATGATCTCGTCGATCACTGCGGAAGCGGATAGATCGCGATCGGCGGACATGACCGAGGTTCCGGATTCGCCCGGACTCCAGACGAACGCGATCTCCGCCCCGGAGCGTAGGCGAACCGCAAGGTATTGACGCCCGCCGGCCGAGCGAGAGAACGTTTTACCGAGTTCACCCTCTATCCTCGGCCATGAAATATCCAACCGCGCTATCGGTCCGATCGGAAAATACTCCGACTCCACTCCGGACAGAATCGAGAACGGACTGTCCGGCCACGGTCTCGCTTCGTCCATATGATCAGAAATTTCCACGAGCAGTCCGCGTATCTCCCCATCGGAGAACCTGGCGCCGACCCTGTCTCCGAGATCCTGTCCGGAACTCAGCGCGTCAGCGATGGCGCGATATTCTTCGTCCGGAGTCAGCGACCAGAGCGGACTGCTCAGCAGGTCGGCGGCGATATGCGCGGCCAACCCCGGTTCGATCGAATCTGCGATCCCTATTCCATGGATAATCGCGTTTACGACAGCATCCGATTTTTCTTCCACCGGCGGCAACTTCCGCTTCGTCACCGTTGGTTCGGACGATATATCGCCCTGAATACCAACACATCCACGTCACGCATCGGTACACCCAGTTCGTGTAGGCGCTGCGCGACCTGTATCGTCATCGCCCTGTTCGGCTTGTAGTGTCCGCTCTCGTTGGTCAATTCCTTCAGGACCCCTTTCTCCACGCGAATTGTGCCGGCTCCGGCAACCGGGCCGCCGGCCAGGTAGCTGGAGTGCTGAAATACTCCGGCTTCGGATATCAGGGATGAATACAAGCGACCCTCTGCGTCCATCACAAAGGTAGCACTCGATTTCGAGCCCCAGAAGAGAGATTTCGCCTTGGTTGTGTCGTACAGCTTGTTGTCGGAGTCATAGAGCTTTTCGTCGATCACGCGGATCTCGTAGCGGCGGCGCTCCTCCTCGGTGAGATACTTCACCTGCTGGCCGGGATACACGGTATTCCCGGGCTTGTCCTCGCCGATGAATTCCGGATCGACTTCGATCGTCTTGTACCGAGCCGCGGGCGGACGCGACGGCGCAGGCACTTCGGCGACAGGAGTTGCCTTCGGGCCGGTCGGATGCCACGGTCGCTCGCTGGGTCCGACGATATCGGGCGCGCCGCGCAGATTGACAGCGAGCTTGCCATCGATATCTCTTCTGACGAGTCGGGTCAGGTCCTTCTCGGTGTTTCGCCAGGCCTGCGTTTCTTTCCCCGTCAGTCGTTCCAGATCTTTCAGTATCCGGGCCAGGGTCATGGCCACACGGTCACTCACCCGAACGTCGCCACCGGGACAGCTGCAGATACAAATTGAGCGACGAGTTCTGCCGTACCGAATACACAGGCGGACGCGTCGGCGGAAATGCGCGGCACAAGACTGGGGATCGAGGTCATCGAAACTCATCTCCTCGATCATCTAAGGCAGTCGAAATACGGGTGCGGTTGCCACTGTCTCCACAGGAGCATCACCCGGCAGTCATCATATATGGCGTAATTCGCCGAAGCGCGGTGACAGGGTTCGAGCAGCCGAGCCTCGGCGACGGAGAGCGATATCCATACTCTCCGGGGACGGCGACCGACGAGATCCGATTATCGGAATCCTGCCGCATATTTCCCTCGAAACCTGCTCCGTGGCAGTGGAATACCGATCCTTGCTACTCTCTCGGCGCACCGGAACGAACTCCACCGCGACGCGGGCCCGATGAACATCGACCGGATCACCGCCACCGCAACCACCGACCTGAACTCGATGAACGGAAGACCGTTGTCGACGTCCGGCGGCGCAGTTGCGCCCCATTGCCGTCGACGCTGTCGACTCCGCCATGTCGGCGCTGCCGGGAAGAGGGCTACCGTAGGAATCCGGGTACGCACCGATCGGTGCGTACCGGCCGACAAAGCTGGTGAGCGATGACCGGATACGACCACCGCGGCGCCGACCCGATCGCCGACTGCCGACTGCGCGGAGCCCTGGACCTGTTCGCCCACACCTGGGACCCGGTGGTCCTGGCCGCACTGGCCGACGGCCCCCGGCGGCGCGTCGACCTGCGCATCGAGATCGGCGGTATCCGCGACAAGACACTCACCGAGGCGTTGCGGCGTCTCCTCGGCCGGGGCCTGGTGGCCCGGCGGCCGGATCCGGTCACGCCACCCGGGGTCGAGTACCGCCTGACCGAGCTCGGCGCGACCCTTGTCGAGGGGCCGCTGCGCGCCCTGGCCGCCTGGGTTCGCGAGTACGGTGACGAACTCCGCGTACCCGAGGGCGCCGATCCGCCACTGCGGAGATCCGAGTGAACGGGTGACGGTCAGGACATATTTCGATCCGAGCCGGAGCGATCCGGCCGCTCGTGACCGGCTCCGTAGGCGGCGAGGAACGTCCGCACCGCGGCGCGCGCGACGGCGCCGAGTTCGGCGGACGGGACCTTGCGGGTGCCGTACGCGGATCGGTTCTCCAGCGGGCCGGTGAGCAACGCGAGGAACTGTTCGGCCGCCGTAGCCGGGTCGGTGGTGGCCAAGCGACCGGACAGGGCGAGCATGCCCAGCCGGTCGGTGAGCGCGTGCAAAGTGCCGGTGGCCGTGCGTTCCCGGACCTCCACGACCAGATCGGGTAACCGATTGGCCTGCGCGGCGGCGAGCCGGCGCAGGGCGTGCGAGGTGTCTCCGGCACAGATACGCAGCAGTTGTCGCGCCGTATCCTCCAGGGCCGCATCGAGATCGGGCCCGGTACTGCGTAGGCGCTCCACCGCGGCGAGGCATTCGGCACCGACCCGGTCGGCCGCTGCCAGCAGAGATTCCCGCAGCAGGCTCTCCTTGTCGGCCATATGGTTGTAGACGGTGGGTTTGGCCACCCCGGCCGCCGCGGCTATCTCCTGGACACCGGCCTGTTCGTAACCGAGCCGGGCGAAGACGGCGAAAGCCGCCTCCAGGATCGCCCGCCGCTTGTCGATCCGCCCCGCGGCGGGGCCGTCCTCTACTCGCGCACGCACTGTTCCATGCTAATCCCTGCAGCCCGGCATTGAACCGAGCGGTTCAAAAATTCGAACCATTGACAAAACCTTTCGGATAGATAATCTGAACTCACTGGTTCAAATGAGAGGTCTCGGGATGATAGTCAACATCTTGCGGTTCAGCTTCAAAGCCGATGTCCCGCCGGACGTACAGGCCGACGCGCTGGAGCGGATGCGCCGGACGGCGAGCGTCGATTCGGTCGAGTTCGGCGTTGTCGGCCGCGATATCGGCGATCCGCGCGACGGATTCACCCACGCCTACACCGCCGCCGTGGCCGACCTGGCCGCGCTCGAACGCTACCTACACGACCCGGTACACCTGGCCGGCGATCCGCATATCCTGCCGCATTTCGCGCGCCTGTCCGCGGTCCGCCTCTCCGACGATCCGGATCCCGAACTGACCGCGAAGATCGAAGACCTGCACCTGCAGAAGGTGCGCACCTACCCCGACTGGGGCCGGATGCTGGCCGAGGTCGTCGACGGCACCATCGCCACCGAAACCCCTTCGTAGCCGATTTCGGGTCGCGATACGGGCATACCCGAGATCCGGCCGGTTTCCGCGGCCGGCCGCGTACCGTCAGCGGATCATGAAGCCGGCGTCCAGCGGCCACTGGACGCCGGTGACGAACTTCGCCTCGTCGGAGACGAGATAGGCGACCGCGTTCGCGATGTCCTCGGGTTCCAGCATCTGCAGCGGGAGGGCGTTCTGCATACCGGAGATCGAGTTATGCCCGCCGGCCGCCGCCTGTTCCATCAGTTCGCGCATGGCGTCGTTGTGGGTCATGCCGCTGGCGACTCCGGTGGGGTGGATGGTGTTCACCCGAATCCACTCGGGTGCAAGATATCCCGCGAGACCCTGCATCAGCGCGACCACACCGCGCTTGGCGGCGGCATAGGCGTTGCCGCTGGCGTTGAGCGAGGGTGAGGCCTTGAGCCCGGCGGTGGAACTGGTGATGACGACGGAGCCGCCGCGGCCGCCTTCGCGCATGGCCGGTAGTGCGGCACGGACGGTGTGGTAGACGCCGGTGAGGTTGGTGTCTATGACGTCGTTCCAGTCGGCGAGGAAGTCGGCGGATTCGGGGCCCATCCGGATGATTCCGGCATTGGCGACGACGATGTCGAGGCGGCCGAAGTGCCGGTATCCGTCCTGGAACGCCGCACACAGGGTGTGGTAATCGCGGACATCGGCCTTGCGGGCGATCATGGTGCGGCCCTGCTCGCGCACCAGTCTCGCGGTTTCGGCGAGGTCGGCTTCGTCGGCGTTGGGATAGGTCATCGACGCGATGTTCTCGCAGATATCGATGCCGATGATATCGGCACCCTCGCGGGCCAGCCGTATCGCGTGGGCGCGGCCTTGACCGCGGCCGGCGCCGGTGATGAACGCGACGCGCCCGTCCAGTCCTGGCATGGTTCT
This sequence comes from Nocardia sp. NPDC001965, assembly GCF_053594175.1. Classification (NCBI taxonomy): domain Bacteria; kingdom Bacillati; phylum Actinomycetota; class Actinomycetes; order Mycobacteriales; family Nocardiaceae; genus Nocardia; species Nocardia sp. NPDC001965. The sequence continues at coordinate 49,439 of NZ_JBSFDZ010000028.1, read as the reverse complement.
CGTCCTCTCTCAGTGGCCCAGCCGGGCCCAGGCGGCCTCGGCCGTGGCGTGCAGTGCCTCGCCCTTGGCGAAGCCGGAGTAGGCCGCGAGTTGCAGGACGACCTCGTCCATCTCCGCTTTGGTGATGTCGCCGGATCCGAGCGCCGAGCCGACGTGCGAGGCCAGCGGCAGGGCCGCGTCACAGACCGCGACGGAGGCGACGGTGATGAACCGGCGATCACGGCGGCCCAACCCAGGGCGCCGCCATACGTGGCCGAAGACGAAGTTCAGGATTCCCGCGTGGATGTAGGGGGTGTCCGGTGCCGGGGCATCGATCAGGTTGACGTCGATGAACTCCCGGGTCCCTGCGGCGATGCGCTCGGACCGGTCGGTCGAACCCAACTCGGCGTCGTCCGGCGGCCGGACCGTCGCATCGAGCCCCCGCGCGTTCCGCACGCGGGCCCATTGGCGGCGGATCACGCCCTCCAGGTGCGAGGCCTTCGGCCAGCCGTTGTACACCGCGAAATGCAGAACGAATTCGAGCATCTCGTCGATGGTGATGTCGTCGCTGTTGAGTGCGGCGAAGATCTGATCCTCGATCGGCTGTTGCGCGTCTGCCGCACCGACGCAGGTCAGTGTCACCCAGCGGCGTTCGCGCCGCGTCAATCCGGGTCGCGACCACACCTGGTCGATGACGAAGTCACGCGCCACACGCTCGAACGGTGTACCGGTTTCGGGTGGGTCGACAGTCATCACGGACCGATAGCTCTCCATGGCGCCTACCTATCTCCTGGTTTTTAATTCGTTCGACAAAACATTAAGGCTTTAGACTTAAAAATGTCCAGGGTGGTTTGATTGATCCATGACCGAGTCGGCAACCCCCGTTGGCCTCTCCGCCAAACAGCAGCTCGTGCTCACCGCGGAACGGCTCTACGCGATGCACGGCCTCGACGGCGTACCGTTGCGCCGGATCGGCGACGAAGCCGGGATGGGCAACAAATCGGCCGTGCAGTACCACTTCGGGTCCAAGCAGGGCCTGATCGATGCGATCCTGCTCAATCGCGTCGAAGATCTGACGCGGCGCCGACGCCTGCTGGAGGCGCGCCTGCCCGGCGATGATCTGCGCCGTGTCGTGGAGGCCCATCAGCTGCCGTTGATGGAACTGGCCGAGGACGAGAACTGCTACTACCTGTCGTTCCTCGAACAGCTCGTCCGGGATATCCACCCACTGGACAAACTGCCCGCCACCCACCGCGACTCCGAACGCGCCTACTATGCGCGCGTCGGAGCCCTCATCGACCATGTGCCCCAACCCTTACGGGATATCCGCATCCATCAGGCGTCGTCGGTCTGCCTGCACGTCTGCGCGGACCGGCACCGTATGCGCAGGGCGGGCTCTGCCGTCGCGCCGTTCGCGGTCCATATCGGCCAACTCCTGGATACGCTGGTGGCCTTGCTGGCCACACCCCCCTCGACCGAGACCCTGGACGCGCTGGCGGCATCCCGGTTCGAACAGCCCGCCCTGCGCGCACTCCCGTAGGCGCCACCGGGGTACGGGCCCGCTCGCCGACCTCGGCGGGCGTCGCCGTACACCGGAGAGGGGAAGCCGTCCGCACATCGGGCGCGGTGACGGCTTTCCCGCCGGGATCCGGCGACACCGGCGGCGGATTGCGCGGCGCGGCACCGGTGATCATGCGCACCGTGGGCCCCGAACCACTCGGCGGCGCCGCCGGGACAGGTCAGACGGTCGCGAAGGTGATGTGCAGATCGCGCAACCCACGCAACAGGAAAGTCGGCTCGTACTCGTAGCGGGGTGCGTCGCCGGTTCCGTGCGCGCTCTCGTCGATCGCGATATCGCTCATCCGGTCCAGCATCCGGTTGAGAGTGACCTGCCCCTCCACCCGGGCCAGTGGCGCTCCGGCGCAGGTATGGACACCACGGCCGAAGGCGATGTGCTCGCGAGCATTACGGCGGTCGAGACGGAACTCGTCGGGATCCTCGAACTTACGTGGGTCGCGGTTGGCGGCACCGATGCACAGCATGACCACAGTGCCGGCCGGGATATCGACGCCGCCGAGAGTGGTGTTGCGGCGGGCCAGCCGGAAGTCGACCTTGGTGGGGCTTTCGGTACGCAGGGATTCCTCCATGAAATTGCCGACGAGACTGCGGTCGGCGCGGAGTCGCTGCTGGAATTCGGGACGTTCGGCCAGTATTCGGACCGCCGAGCTGAGCAGCTTCGTCACGGTTTCCTGGCCCGCCGCGAACAGGAAGGTGGCGGGGCGCACCACATCGATGACCTCGGGCAGGGTTCCGTCGGGATAGGAAGTCGTGGCCAGGGTGCCGAGAACATCGCCGCGGGGGTCGCGGCGCCGGTCGGAGATATAGGCACCGAAGGTCTCGTCCAGCCACTCCAGCGGATTGAGACCGACCGGCTCGTGATCGAGGGCGCCCACCCGGCTACCGGGATAGCCCTCCCCGGCCAGGGTTCGGCGGAACCGCTCCCGGTCGGCTTCGGGCACGCCGAGCAGATCGGTGATGACCATGGTGGCGAACGGCTTCGCATAGTCCGCGAGGAACTCGCAGCGGCCCGCGTCCAGGAATTCTTCGAGCTGGCGATCGGCCTGCCGCCACATATACTCCTCGTTCTCCTTCAGCCGCTTCGGCGTCAGTAGGCGGTTGAGCAGGGATCTCGCGCGGGTGTGGTCCGGGGGGTCCATGGTCACCATGTGCTCGAAGATCGGGAACCGGTGGCGATGTTCGGCGATCTGAGTGGAGATGTCGTCGCCGGCGGGCTCGAACGGCAACGGCGGAAACGGGCCACCGATGGAGATGCAAGCCGAGAAGTCGGCGGTATTGCGGAATACCTGGTCGGCCTCTCGGTACCCGGTTACCGCGACAACGCCGTAGTGGGGTTCCCGGAAAACCGGGTTCCGGCTGCGCAGGTAGTCCAGGTACTCGTAGGGGTCCTGGGCGATGGCTTCATCGGAGAAGAAGTCCCGTGCGGCAAGGTCGGTCATCGGCTCGCCAGCCTTTCGATACAGGTCTTCGCGGCACCGCTGCCGCGAAGCCTTTCCGGTCTCCGATCGAACACGGCGACCGGTCGCGGTACGCCGCCAGAATTTGATCGATCGATAAAATGTTAGGGTGGACCATGGTTACCATGCGGCATTTCGGTCGGTCAAGAGGTGCGGGGATCTTCGCGAAACGGTCCACGATCAGCACCTCCGGGCGGTGCTGTTGAATGCCGACGAAACGTGGCACCGAGACCGACGACACCGGGACACGGGCGCGATTGATGGAGGCGACCGCTCAGATCATCCGGGAAGAGGGCTACGCCGCGGCGACCTCCCGCCGCGTCGCGGCCGTGGCCGGAGTCAAATCGGCCCTGGTGTACTACTACTTCCCGACGATGGACGACCTGTTCGTCGCGGTGATGCGCGCCGGCGGGGAGAAGGCGCTGGACCGGATGCGGCAGGCCCTCATCGCAGATGATCCGCTGCAGGTGTTGTGGGAGATCAACACCGATGCCCGGTTCACCCAGCTGAACACCGAATTCATGGCTCTGGCCAACCATCGCAAGGCGGTCGGGGCGGAGCTGAAGACATTTGCCGAACGGGTACGCGATATCGAGACCGCCGCCGTCACCCTCGTCCTGCGCTCCTGCGGGGTCGATATCACCGAATACCCACCGGTGGTCGTATCGATGCTGCTCACCGGCGCGGCGCGGATCCTGTGCAACGAGGGCGCGGTCGGAGTGCAGCAGGGGCACGCCGAGCTGCGCACATTCGTCGAGAATCTGATGAGCCGGTACCGCCCGGAGGCGGCGGCGCCCGGACGACTGCGCGAGTGAGAACCGCCCGCCCACCCGGATTCGATCGATCGGATGAGGGCGAGCACACGCGCTACGGATCGGGAGTTCGGTGTCGCCGCCCGCGAACTGGCACTTCTACTGCAGGAATCCCATCTCACCGTTGACAGCCCGGACCACCCGGTGTCACAGTTTGATCGGTCGATCAAACTGTGACCGATCTCCGCGACCATGACGCCCCGGGGCGATGGTCGTTCAGCAACAGAACGAGGTGGTTCATGAGCACGCGGGTCGAAGGCAAGGTCGCCTTCATCACGGGAGCGGCACGCGGACAAGGCCGCAGCCACGCGGTCCGACTGGCACAGGAGGGCGCCGACATCATTGCCGTCGACGTGTGCGGACCGGTCAGCGGCAGCGACGATATCGCACCCTCGACACCGGAAGACCTGGCCGAAACCGTCGCGCTGGTCGAGAGTCACGGCCGGCGCATCGTGACCGCGCAAGTCGACGTCCGTGACTACGACGCGCTGCTAAACGCCCTCGACACCGGGGTGGGCGAACTGGGCCGCCTCGATATCGTCGTCGCCAACGCCGGTATCGGCAACGGCGGCGAAACACTCGACAAGACCAGTGAATCCGACTGGCAGACCATGATCGATATCAACCTCTCCGGAGTCTGGAAAACGGTGAAAGCCGCAGTACCGCATCTGCTGGCGGCCGGGCGCGGCTCGATCGTGCTCACCAGCTCGGTCGGCGGCCTGAAGGCCTACGCCAACACCGGCCACTACATTGCCGCCAAACACGGGGTGATCGGCCTGATGCGCAGCTTCGCCGTGGAACTGGGCCAGCACTCGATCCGGGTCAATTCGGTCCTGCCCACCAACGTCGACACCCCGATGTTCATGAACGAGGCGACGATGAAACTGTTCCGGCCCGACCTCGAGAACCCCGGCCCGGACGATTTCGCTCCCGTGGCCCGGCTCATGCATGTCCTACCGGTGGGCTGGGTCGAACCGGTGGACATCAGCAACGCAGTACTGTTCCTCGCCTCCGACGAAGCGCGGTACATCACCGGCCTGCCACTGCCCGTCGACGCGGGCAGTCTCCTGAAATAGCCCGGCAGCGCGGCGCCGCGGCACGAAACCTACGGCGCCGCCGCCTTTTTTTCACATCGTCGTGCTCCAGCGCACGGTATGGCCGGCCCGAGATTCCACCGGTCAGCGGACCGGCGCCGACTCCCCCGCCGTCCGGCCCACATAGGCCGCCCACAGCGCCCGATAGGCCCCGTCCTCGCGCGCGAGCAGCTCCGCGTGCGTACCGGTTTCCAGCAATCGGCCGTCGCCGAGCACCACGATCAGGTCGGAGTCCGCGGCAGTGGCCAGCCGGTGTGCCACGACGATCGTCGTCCGGCCCGCGGTCAGTACATCTATCGCGGCCTTGACCTTGGCCTCGGTACCCAGATCCAGCGAGGCCGTCGCCTCGTCGAGGATCAGGATGTCGGGTTCCACGAGCTGGGCCCGGGCCAGGGCCAGCAGCTGGCGTTGCCCGGCCGAGAGCCCGCGCCCGTGTTCCCCGATGGGTTGCAGGTACCCGTGATCCAGCGCCGCGATCATCTCGTGCGCACCGACCGCCCGGGCGGCCCATTCGATCTCCGCCGGAGTCGCGTCCGGTCGGCCGTAGGCGATGGCGTCGCGCACCGTATCGCCGAACAGGAACGGTTCCTGCGGCACCACTCCGAGACGTTTGCGATAGTCGCGCAGCGCGTACCGGCGGATATCGATACCGTCGACCAGGACCTGTCCGGCGGTCGGATCGTAGAACCGGGCCAGCAGCTTCACCAGCGTCGATTTCCCGGCCCCGGTCTCCCCGACGAGGGCCACCCGTTGCCCGGGTGCGATGCGCAGCCGCATATCGCGCAGCGCCGGAACGACCGCTCGACCATCGCTGGGCCCGCCCGCGGTCCGCGGGGCGTAGGCGAAATCCACCGCGTTCATCTCGATCTCCCCGCGCAGCGACCGCACCGGCCGCGCGTCCGGGTCCTCCGGGGTATCGACCGGTGTATGGAGCAGTTCGCTCAATCGGTCCACGCCGACCACGGCCTGCTGATAACCGTCGAACACCTGCGAGAGCTGCTGGATCGGGGAGAACAGCAGGTCGATGTAGAGCAGGAAGGCGATCAGCGTGCCCGCGGTCACCACCTCCTCGCGCACCTGGTGCACACCGACCGCGAGCACCCCTGCGGTCGCGACCACCGACATGAACTCGATGAACGGGAAGAACACCGCCATCAGCGTCTGGCTGCGCAGGCGCGCGTCGCGGTAGCTCCAGGACCGGCGCTCGAATTCGGCCTGGTTCACCGCTTCCCGGCGATAGCTCTGGGTGACCTTGATGTTGTCGACGTTCTCCTGGAGGTAGGCGTTCACCACACTGACCCGGTCGCGCGCCAGGTTGTAGGCGGGCACCGACGCCCGCCGGAACAGCACCGTGGTCACCACCAGCACCGGCAGCGTCGCCAGCACCACCACCGCCAGGCCGGCGTCCACCACCAGCAGCGCGACGACCACACCCACGATGGTGATGGTGCTGGTCAGGGCGGTGGCCAGACCGGTTTGCAGAAAGCTCGACAACCCGTCGACGTCGCTGGTCATCCTGGTCATGATGCGACCGCCGAGTTCGCGTTCGTAGTACTGCAATCCGAGCCGCTGCAACTGGGCGAACGTCTTGACCCGCAGTCCGAACAGCAGCCGTTCCCCGGCTCGCCCGGTGACCCGCACCTGGGCCACCGCGATCGCCCAGTCGACCGCCACCACCAGCAAGGTCAGTCCGGCGGCGACGAGCAGGACATCCCGCGCCCCCACGAGCACCCCGTGGTCGATACCGTGACGCACCAGGAACGGGATCAGGACCTGCGCCAGCGCATCGACCGCCACCAGCGCCAGCCCGGCCAGCAGCGGCCAGGCGAACGGCCGCAGCAATCGCGGCAGGGTGAAATGCGGATCGGCGGTATGCGAGAACGATTCGGGCACATCGGGTTCGCCGGTCGCCGCCGGCAGCCGGTCGATGAGACCCGCGATATCCCCGCTCGGCGGGGCGGCCGCCAGCATTCCGCCCATGGCCGCGCCGCGACCGACCCCGGTCGGCGCACCGGCCGCGCGCTGGGCGAATACCTTCGCGACCTGTTCGAGAGTGCGGGTGTCGTCGGTATCGGTATCGGGTTCCACCCACAGCACCGGGGTCGGCACCCGCGGTGCGTCCTGGGTCCCGGTGGTGTCGAACTCGCCCGGATCCGGTGGTGTGAACAGCGCCCGGAACAACTGCCCGCGATCCTGCAGTTCGGCCAGCGCGCCCGATTCGGCGACCCGGCCGGCGTCGAGTACCGCGACCCGGTCGGCCAGGGCCAGTGTGGACAGCCGGTGCGCGACGACGAAGGTGGTGCGCCGCCGCACTTCGGCGGCGATCCGGGTGAAGATCAGCTCCTCGACCCGGGCGTCGATCGCGGAGGTGGCGTCGTCGAGCACCAGGATCGGTGCCTCGGTGAGCAGCGCTCGGGCCAGCGCGATCCGTTGCCGCTGGCCACCGGAGAGGCGTTGACCGCGTTCGCCGATCCGGGTGTCGAGACCGTCGGGGGTGGCCGCGACGAATTCGTCGGCCGCGGCCAGATGCAGGGCGTGCCAGATCTGTTCGTCCCCGGCGTCGGGCCGGCCGTAGGCGACATTGGCCCGGATGGTGTCGGCCATCAGATGGGTGTCCTCGAACACCATGGCGACGCGGGCGCGGGCATCGGGCAGTTCCCGGATATCGATACCGTCGAACCGCACACTGCCGGCATCCGGATCGAACAGCCGCGGCACCAGCTGCGCGAGCACGGACTTCCCGCTGCCCGCGCCACCCGCGACCGCCACCGTCTCCCCGGGCTCGACGGTCAGCTCGAGCCGGTCGAGCACCCGATTCGCGCCGAAGGCGAAGGAAACGTTCCGGAATTCGATTCGGGGTGGGGCGCCGGAACCGCTCGCGGCCGGTCCGACGGGAGCCGGTCGCGCCGGTGGTGTATCGATCACCTCACGGACCCGGTCCAGCGAGGCCCGGCCCTGCTGACTGACGGTGAGCAGCATGGAGAACTGCCGGACCGGGCTCACGAACGAGCCGAGATAGGTCATGAAGGCCAGGAAGGTGCCCAGTGTGATCGAATGCCGCAGCGCCAGCAGCCCGCCGACGATCAGCACCGCCGCCTGCCCCACGGCGGGCACGGCCTGCATGGCCGGGGTGAACCGGCTGGTGATCCGGGCGACCCGCAACCGGGAACGGTAGAGCGCGGTGGCCCGGTCGCGCAGGCCGTCGAGCTCGTGGCGTTCCTGACCGAACCCCTTCACCACCCGCACACCCGCGACGGCGGCCTCCACCTGCATGGCCACTTCCGCGGCCCGGGCCTGCGCATCCCAATTGGACGGGAACAGTTCCCGCTGACTGCGGCGCGCGATGAACCACAGCGCCGGCAACACCAGCAACGCGATCACCGTGAGCGGCGGCGACATGACCGCCATCAGCACCAGCGCGCCGACCAGCAGCACCACATTGCCCGACACCATCGGGATCAGCTGCAGGAACATCTGGATGAGCGTCACGTCGGTGATCGCGCGGCTCACGACCTGGCCGGTCTGCAAACCCTCCCGTTCGCGGCCGTCCAGCCGCAGCAGCGAGGCGAACAGATCGCGCCGTAGATCGTGCTGCACACCCAGCGACAATTTCGACGAACTCACCCGGCGGGTGAACGAGGTACCGAACCGCACCACGCCCAGCACCAGCAGCAACAGCGCCCACGGTGCCACCGGATCGGCGGTCACCGTGAGCGTATCCACCACGTGGCGCACCACCAGCGGCAGCGCCGCGGTGAGCGCGGCCGCGGCCGCGGCCCCGGCGTAGGCACCGATCACCAGGCGACGGTGCACCAGACATCGGCGGGCCAGATATCGCAGCCAGCCGATACCGTCGGCCTCACCGCCCCCGGCCGCGGGGGTGGTCTCCCCCGCGGCCGGTCCGGTGCTCTCCCGTCGCGTCTCGGTGCTGCTCACCGGGCCACCGCGAGCGGAGTCTCGGTGGCGAGCCGGTTCTCCGGCCGGGCCAGGCCGTAGTGACCGCGCAGGGTGGTCTCGGTGTACTCGGTGCGGAACAATCCGCGCTCCTGCAGGATCGGCACCACGCGGTCCACGAAGCGGTCCAGCCCCGACGGCAGCACCGCGGGCATCACATTGAACCCGTCGGCCGCCCCGGCCCGGAACCATTCCTCGATGGTGTCGGCCACCTGTTCGGCGGTCCCGGCGAAGGTACGGTGACCGCGGCCGCCGCCCAGTCGCGCGATCAGCTGCCGCACCGTGAGCCGTTCGGTACGGGCCAGGTTCACGATGAGGGTGTAGCGGCTCTTCGCGCCCTGGATATCGTCTTCGCTCGGCAGTTCCTCGGGCAGTTCGCGATCCAGTTCCAGCGCCTCGACCGGCAGGCCGAACCGCTCCGCCAACTGTGTGCGCGCGTACTCGGGGGAGATCAGCCGTTCCAGCTCGGCGTCCAGTTCCCGGGCCTGTGCCTCGGTATCGCCGATCACCGGCACGATTCCGGGCAGGATCTTGAGCGTCTCCGGATCGCGGCCGAGCAACCGGGCGCGTTCCTTCAGGTCCCGGTAGAAGGCGGTCCCGTCGGCGAGGGTCTGCTGGGCGGTGAACACCGCCTCGGCGTAGCGCGCGGCGAAATTCTTGCCGTCTTCCGAGGAACCCGCCTGCACCAGAACAGGATACGCCTGCGGTGACCTGGGCAGATTCAACGGACCGTCCACCGAGAAGAACTCACCGCGATGCCTGATCTTGTGCACCTTGTTCGCGTCCGCGTGCACCCCGAGCGCTTTGTCGGCGACGATCGCGTCGTCTTCCCAGCTGTCCCACAATTTGGTGGCCACCTCGACGAACTCGGCCGCCTTCTCGTACCGGAGCCGGTGGTCCGGGGTGTCGTCGAGCCCGAAGTTGCGGGCGGCGTCGGCACCGGCGGTGGTCACGATGTTCCAGCCCACCCGGCCCTTGCTCACGAAATCCACCGAGGCGAACCGCCGCGCCAGGTTGTACGGATCGTTGTAGCTGGTGGACGCGGTGGCGATGAGCCCGATCCGGCTGGTCTGCACGGCCACCGCCGTCAGGATCACCGTCGGTTCGAGTTTTCCGCCCGGCCGGCGGCCCGGATCCCCCATAAGGACCGGGCTGTCGGCGAAGAAGATCGAATCGAATTTCCCGCGTTCGGCGGTCTGCGCCAGCCGGACGTAGTGGTCGATATCGATATGGGCGTGCGGATCGCTCTCGGGCAACCGCCAGGCCGCCTCGTGATGGCCCACCGACATGAGGAAAGCGTTGAGGTGCAGGGTCTTCCCGTCTCCGGGACGCGAATGCTCGGCTGAGGTCATCGTGGGTTTTCCTTTCACGCGGCGACCGGGTCGATACCCAGGGCGGAGAGCAGGGTGCGCCGGATGCGCTGGAATTCGGGCAGGCTCGGATCGCGCTGTTCGGGCAGTTCCACGGTCACGTCCACCGCGATCACCCCGTCCTCCAGCACCAGAACGCGGTCGGCGAGGGCGATGGCCTCGTCCACATCGTGGGTCACCAGCAGCACCGTGGGGTTACGGCGGCGGATCAGCGCCCGCAGCAGTTCGTGCATCTTGATCCGGGTGAGCGCGTCCAGCGCGCCGAACGGTTCGTCGGCCAGCAGGAGATCGGGTTCGTCGACCAGCGCGCGGGCCAGCGAGACCCGCTGCTGCTCACCACCGGACAGTTCCGCGGGCCAGGCCCGCTCCCGGCCGGCCAGCCCCACTTCGGCCAGTACCCGCACCCCGTCACCACGACGGCCGCGCGGCTGCCCGAACAGCACATTCGTCAGCAGTCGCTGCCAGGGCAGCAGTCGCGAATCCTGGAAGACGACCGAGGTCTTGTCCGGCACCCGGAGGCTGCCCGACCCCGCCACGTCGTAGTCCAGACCGGCCAGCGCCCGCAACAGCGTGCTCTTCCCCGACCCGCTGCGGCCCAGCAGTGCCACGAACTGCCCCTTCGGGATCCGCAGATTCAATCCGTCCAGGACGGTGCGGTCCCCGAAACCACGGGTCAGGTCACGCACCTGGACATCTAGCTCGCGATCGTGCGTCGCCACGACAGCACCTTTCGTTCCACCAGCCGGATGACCGCGTCGGAGAACAGACCGAAGGCGCCGTAGACGACGAGACCGACGAGGATCACATCGGCTTGGCCGTAGTTCTGCGCATTGGTCATCATCTTGCCGAGACCGTCGATGGCGTTCACCGATTCGACGACGATCAGGATCAGCCAGGCGCCGGTGACCGAAAGCCGCAGGCCGAGGAAGAAACCGGGGAGCGAGCCGGGAATCACCACCTGCCGGATGAAGGTCGCCCGGGACACTCCCTGGACTTCCGCCAGCTCCACCAGTCGTTTGTCGATGGTGGTCAGTGAGGCGTGGACCTGGATGTACATGTGCACGATCACCCCGAGCGTGATCAGCACGATCTTGAAGGTCTCCCCGATCCCCAGCCACAGAATCAGCAGCGGAATGAGGCCCAGTGTCGGCACCGCGCGTTTGATCTGCACCGGCCCGTCCACGATGGATTCACCGAGTCTGGACAGACCGGAAACGAGCGCCAGCGCGGTACCGATCACCACGCCGATACCGAGGCCGATCGCCGCCCGCTCCACAGAGGCGGCGATATTGCTCAGCAGGACGCCGTCCGCGACGAGTTCCCAGCCCGTCAGCACGACCGTCCACGGCGCGGCGAGTTTGCGTTCGTCGATCACCCCGGCGTAGACACCGGCCGTCCAGAGGCCGAGTACCAGCACCACGCCGAACAGGCGGGCGAACGGTACCGATTTGCGCAGACCCAGCCGGCGCAGCGGCCGCCGGGCGACGAAGCCGTCCGGACGCGCCGGGGCGGCGAGCCGGGCACGGCCGAGCGCAGTGGGGTCGAGTGTGGCGGTCATTGCGACTCCTCGGTCCGGTACTGCGGTGCCACCGCGGCGGCGGCTATCCCTTCGAAGCGGCGGTCGAACAATTCCCCGGCATCGAAGGAATCGCCGAAGAATCCGGACCCGGTCACCAGGTCGACGGTTTCCTGCTCCCATTCGATCGCGGCATCCCAAGTGGACGGGAAATAGGGTTTCTGAGTTGTCTTCAGAATTCGACGGCCGTCCGCGTCGGAAACTTCTTGATCCTCGACGTAATAGGCTTTTATCCATTCTTCCGGATGTTCCCAGGCCCATACTTCGCCGCGCGCCCAGAATTCTACGAATTTCTTCGCGGCGGCCAGTTTCGCCGAATCCTGCAGGACCGCGGTGGGTGCCCAGAGCACCGACAGGGCGTCCACGGCACCGGTGGGTATCCCGGTGGCCCCCTGCGCCCGGTACTGGTCGAGATATTTGGTGAGCGAGGGTTCGCCGAGCGGTGCGACATCGATCTGACGGCCCTGCAACGCGGTCAGGAACTGGGGGCTGTTCAGTTCCACGAGTTGCACTTCGTCCAGGGCGATTCCGGCGGCCCGAAGAGTGCGCAGTACCACCACACCCTGGGCCTGCCCGGGGGAGAAACCGATCTTCTTACCGCGGAGGCCGGCGATATCGGTGATACCGGAACCCGGTGCGGTGGCGAGCTGATAGTTCGGCAGTGACCGCTGCTTGACCCCGATGATCTTGGCGTCCAGGCCGGTCGCGTGCGCGTGGATCGGCGGAATGCCCGCATTGGACGCGATATCGACCGCACCCCCGCGGAATGCCTGGATGACGTCGGGTCCGGCCGAGACGGCGGGCCAGTCGCTCACCGTGAAGGGCAGATTCTCCAGTTGGCCGGAGGCCTGCAGCGCAACCCGGGCGGTACGGACCGAAATCGAGAGCGTGGTGCCCGCCGGCACCGAATCCGGCAATGCGGCGGTGAGCGCGACATCGCCGCCGTTGTCGGTGGCGCAGCCGGCCAGCAGACCGCCGGCCGCCAGCAGGACGGCTATTCTTCGCAGAGCATTGTGCACGATGGCTTCCTGGGTCTGATTCCGGATCGGATTACGCGGTTTTCCGGCACCGGACGACAGCGTGCGCATGATTTCCCGGCCACAGCGAGATAAATTTCCCTCATGAAATTACTGTGCCGAACCGGCCGTGGAAGCGTCAATATTCGTCCGTATTAAAATTAGTCCGAATCAAACGGCGGCAGCCAGCGGCCGGTCGAACAACCGCTGCAATGCCACCGCGGCCGCCGCCGTCTCCAGTACGCGCCCCTCGAATGTGGAACCCGTGATCAGCCGGTCGGGTTCGATACCGGCCGCCGACTGGTCACCGAAGGTGTCCAGGTAGGCCTGCCGGACCCCGGGCACCCGGGTGTAGGCGCGATCGCTGATCACCACTGCGGCGGGATCGAGCAGATCGACGAGCGCGGCCAATACACCGCCGAGCGTGACGGCCCGCGCCCGGAACAGATCCCCCACCGCCGGGTTCCCCGCCCCGCCCAGCAGATCCGGGAAATCACCGAACTCGCCGAGCGACCGATCGCGGGCGGCGCGCAACAGAGCATGATCGGCCAGTTCCTCGAGTTCCGCGGGCGCGATCGGCCCGGTGCGGGTCCCACCCAGCCAGCGCGCCAGTGAACCGGCCGCCGACCGCGGTCCATAGTGCACCCGCCCGTGCACCGCGAACGCCACATCGATCACATTGCCGACGAACAGCATGATCGAACTCGGCGCCGCCCGGATGGCGCCGTAGAGCTGCTCGGCGTACATCAGGGCCCGGGTGTGATTGTCCAGTGCGGTCGGCAGACCGGTCGCCGCGGCCAGCCGGTCGCGCACCGGCACATTCCGCCAGCCCAGGAACGAATGGTGCACTACGGTACCGGCTTCGGTATCGACTCGGCCGCCGGTCGCCACCCCCAGCCCCACGATCCTTCCGGGGCACTCGTCGCGTACCCGGCACACCTGCGCCGCCGCGAGGTCGAGGACGGCCTCCGGCGCGGCACCCGGATGCGGGAAACGCTCACTGCGCAGCACCGTTCCCGCGATATCCACCACCGCCACGGTGACGTGCTCGGCAGCGATGTGCACACCGATCACCACATTTCCGGCCGCGTTCAGCGCCAGCGGACTGAACGGGCGGCCCAGACCGGCCGGCGCCGTGGTCTCGGGCAGCTCCACCAGCAGACCGGCCGCGATCAGGGCGCGCGACTGCCAGGTGAGGGTTGCCGGCGATATCCCGGCGTGCCGTGCGATCGCGCTGCGCGGCGCCGGCCCCAGTTCCAGTACCGCCCGGAGCACCGAACCCGCGCTGCCCTCCGCCATCGCCGCCACCTCTTCATCAACGCGTCGGCACGACGCTAGCCAGCGGTCACCCCCGCACGCAGGGTTGAGCGCAGCGTGATCCGAAGCGCGGCGCCACCCGCTTCACCCGGATCGGGTGACGACAGCGATCGGCACCCGGACCTACCGTCCCCATATGGGCACACCGCACGCCGTCCCGATCCGATCCGGCGCCGATTCCGCGACCCGGTCCGTGCTCACCGAACACGGCGCGCGCCAGCGGAGCCTGACCCCGTTCGCCGCGATCGGCGGGTTCGCACCGGCCCCCGGCCGCGACCCGCTCGCTCTTCTCGAATCCCAGGTGCCGACCCGGGTCCCCGAACTGGTACCGGTGCGATACGGGCGGATGGCGGTTTCGCAGTTCGCGTTCTTCCGGGGTGCGGCGCTGGTGATGGCCCACGATCTCGCGCAGTCGCCGAACACCGGCCTGCGCACCCAGCTGTGCGGTGACGCCCATCTGAGCAATTTCGGGCTCTACGCGACCCCGGAACGCAAACTCGCCTTCGACGTCAACGATTTCGACGAAACCTATCCCGGGCCGTTCGAATGGGATGTGAAAAGGCTGGTCGCGAGTCTCGCGATCGCCGGGCGCGACAACGGGTTCAAGAAGAAGCAGCGACGACGGATCACCCGTGCCTGTGTGGCGGAGTACCGCGAGACCATGACCTACCAGGCCGGGCGCGGCGAACTCGCGGTCTGGTACTCCCATATCGATGCCGCGACGGATATGGCCGAACTGCGCGATGTGCTGGATTCCTCGATCCGCAAACGCGTCCAGAAGACCATCGACAAAGCCTGGACGCGGGACAGTTTCCAAGCCCTGTCCAAGCTGACCGCGCCCGCGAACGGCACCCCGCATATCGTCAGCATGCCGCCGTTGATCGTCCCGGTCGAGGAACTCTATGCCGATGCCGACGCCGAGCTGATGCACCGGAATCTGATGCGGCGCCTGGCCGATTACCGCGGCACTCTGCAACCCGACCGCCGGTTCCTCCTGGACCGTTTCGACTATGTGCACGCGGCCCGCAAAGTGGTCGGGGTGGGCAGCGTAGGCACCCGCACCTGGATCATCCTGCTGCACGGGCCGGGCAACGAACCACTCTTCCTGCAGGCCAAGGAGGCCCAGCCCTCGGTACTCGCGCGCTTCCTCGACGGCCCGGAGTACGGCAACCAGGGTGAGCGGGTGGTCACCGGGCAGCGGCTGATGCAGGCGGCCAGCGATATCTTCCTGGGCTGGCAGCAGGATCCCGGCCCGGATCCCGACGGTGTGACCCGCGATTTCTATATCCGCCAGCTCCGCGACGGTAAGGGGTCGGCGGTGATCGAGACCATGTCCCCCGATCTGATGGCCCTCTACGGCAGATTGTGCGCGCGAGTCCTCGGCCAGGCCCACGCCCGCGGCGGCGACCGTTTCGCCATCGCCGGATACCTGGGCTCCGACGACGAGTTCGACGAAGCGATCGCGCAGTTCGCTGAGGACTACGCCGATCAGAACGCGCTGGACCACGCGGAACTGCGCCGGGCGATCGACGACGGGAAGATCACCGCCTCGCTCGGCACGGACTGACTGCGCCGTACGGCAGCGGTGGGCCCGTTTCCTGCCGCCCGGCGCACCTGCCTCAGTTCACCACGGCGAAAGCGAAACCGTCCCAGCCCTTCGCGCCCACCGTCTGGATCACGGTCGCGTCCAGGCGCGGGTCGTCGGCCAGCAATTGCACGAGGTCCCGGCTCGCCCGCACCGCGGGATCGTCGGTGCTCTCGTCGGCCAGCCGGCCGCCACGGACCACGTTGTCGACGACGATCACCGCGCCGGACGCGGTCAGCCGCAACGCCCACTCCACATAGTTGGAGTTGTTCACTTTGTCCGCGTCGATGAAGACCAGGTCGTAGGGATCCGGTTGTTCGCCGGCCAGCACCGGCAGACTGTCCAGGGCCGCACCGACCCGGATATCGACCCGGTCACCGACTCCGGCCCGATCCAGGTTCGCCCGGGCCACCTCGGCATGTTTCGATTCGTATTCGAGGGTCGTCACATGCCCCTTCGCACCGACGCCGCGGGCCAGCCACAGTGTGCTGAATCCCCCCAGCGTGCCGATCTCCAGTACTCGATTCGCCCGGGTGGACCGGGCGAGCAGGGCGAGGAATTTCCCCTGGGCCTCGGACACATCGATGGCGGGCAGCCCGGCATCCGCGTTGGCCCGCAGGGTCGCCTGCGTCTCGCCGTCGCGCGCCAGACGATCCACCACGTAACGATCCACGTCTGCCCAATCCGGTGTGCTCATATCCGCAGTCTGCCACTGAAAGTCCGGGGAGGGCCGACCCCGCGCTCGCCCGCCCCGGTATCAGCGCACACCGATCGGTTTTCCGAAGAAGGAGGCGACGGTCTCACCCAATACCGAGGCCAGGAAGGGCAGTTCACCGGGCGTGGCCAGCATGGTGGGGGTATCCGTGACGATGCAGCCGGGCTCGGCGGGGACCCCGTTCAGCCGATCGCGCATCCACAACAGGCCCGCGGGACCGCCGACGACTTCGCCGACGATGTGCTCGCTGGCGTGGTCCCGGGTGTAGCGGACACTGGCCCGAGGATCCCGGCAGTAGGTGTCCACCAGAGTGTTCGTCGCGTGCAACGGCAGGATCTCGTCCCACGCCGAATGCCAGAGGTAGAGCGGCATATCGGGAACCGACTGTCCCATCCTGGTCTCGTCGAGCACGGCCGCGACCACGGGATCACGCATCGGGTCGCCCTGGGTTCGCATCATGGCCTTCAGGTTCAGGAACGGCAGCAGCGCCGACTGGTACTGCACACAGAGCGGGGCTTTCAGCGCGGTCAGTGCGCTACCGAGCGGATCGAGATTCCGTTCCAGGAAAGCCGCGAAATCCGGGTACTCGCGGGCCAGTCCCAGCACGGCGGCGAACACCAGCCCGGTGGTCGCCTGATTGTTCGACATCTCCAGCGCCGCACCCAGGTCGGCGCCGACCCCGCCCATCGCGGTGGCGACGATGTTCAGTTCCGGCGCGTACGCGCGGTGCAGCTCCGCCGCGTGCCCGGTGGCGATGGATCCACCGGAATAGCCGTACATACCGACCGGCGCGGCCGGGCCGACTTCGAGGGCGGAGAAGGAGGTCGCGGCCCGGATGCCGTCGAGCGTGATGCGCCCGGCGAGCGGGCCTGCGGCGTACGCCGAATTCGGTCCCTGATGGTCGGGGATCACCACCGCCCAGCCCTGTTGCAGGGCAGCCTGGGCGAACAGGAATTCCGCCGGGGCGACGATCTGGCCCACGGCCGGCGCGACCGACAGGTGCTGGAGTGCGTAGGAGGGCGTGCAGTAACCGGCGGTGGAGTCCTCGGCGATCTGCACCGAGAGCAGTGGGCGCGGTGCCCGTGCGGTATCGCGGGGTTTGAGCAGGGTCGCGACCGCCGGGATCGCCTCGTCGCGGCTGTTGTTCGAGCGGTAGGAGACCTGCCAGGCGTCGACGGACAGCGGAATCAGCCCGAAGTTCGCGACGTTCACCTGCCGGGCCGCGATGATCTCGCCGGGTTTCCGCGCGGCGACCACCTCGGCGGGCGGCCGGTAGAAGGCCGGGTCCAGTTCCGGGGGCAGCGGGAGCACCCGGGCGGGTTCGATCGGTGGCGGTGCCGGTTCGGCGCGCACGGAACCGGCTGTCCCGGTGTGCAGTACCCCCGCCACGGCGACAGCGCTGAGCAACAGCGCGCAGATCCGGAGTATCCGGCTCGGCTCGGTCTTCATCGACCCACATCCTCACGGCCAACTTGAGACGTCAGCGTCTCAAACTTGGCGCAGAGTATGACACGACGGTGACGGAGGTCGCAATCAATCGATGGGGGCCGCGGGTAGTACCAGCGCGAGCAGCAGTGCCGAGAGCACGCCGAGCAGATCCTCGACCGGCGGCCGCGGCTGCCGACCGCTCCAATGGTGCACGGCACCGTTGACCGCCCCGATGAAGGCCGACATCGCCATATCCCAGCCGCCCGGCGGCGTGCGCACCCCGGGGACCGCGGCGGCGGTGGCCGCGACCACCTGGCCCCATCCTTCGCGCACCTGGGCGCGATGCCGCTCGACTTCCGCGCTCACCCCCACGATCTCCACGAAAGCGACCTGTACGCAGCGGATATCCGAGGTGACCGCCCCGACGTAGGCGCGCATCCCGGCCTCGATCAGCACTCGGGGATCGCCGCTGCCCGCGCCCGCGAGACCCTCGACGAACGCCGCCCGCGCCCGCCGCTGCACCTCGTCGTACACATCGACCAGCAGCTCTTCCCGGCCGGAGTACTGCTCGTAGAACTGTCGCCGCGACAGCCCCGCCGCGGCGCATACCTGCGCGATGGAACTGCCGGCATAGGACCGTTCGGCGAAAACCGTCAGACCCGCATCGAGGAACAGTGTGCGCCGCTCGGCCCGGCGCTCGGCGACCGATCGCCCGGAATAGTGATGTCTGGTACGCGCGCTACTCAATTCCGGCACTCCCGGCGATGCCGGACAGCGGCCACCCCGTCGTACATCGGCGACACCAGCTCGTCCGTGCCGGAGACACCGCGCCAGGGGGAGGCCCCGGCCGTACCCGATTCCTCGGCGACCCGGCGCATCACCGGGGTCCCGATATCTTCCGCGTCGGGGCGCCGGATACAGACGGCGGCGGCGAGGCTCGGGCCGGGCCGGAATTCACCGGCCCGGACCCACAGCGAGTTCGTCGGATCAGCGGATGGCACACCGGTAAGCATGCCTCGAGCCGGTTGCGAACACCGTTCCGCGTTCGGCGGGCTTGCCGCTGCTCGGGATCGCGCGGGCCCTGGCAGTGCCGGCCTCGGTGCTCCTGCGGCAGCACCGGGCGATTCGGCGCGGGCGAGCGGTCGTCACTCCGTGCCGGCGCCCAGCGCCGCCGCCAACGCGTCCAGCTGGACCTTCCGGTAGTCACGGGAAACCGGTGCGCCGTGCTCGACGAGGTCGAATCCGTGGTAGGCGCCGCGCACCTCGTGCAGGGTGCAGGACACCCCCGCGCGGCGCAACCGGTCGGCGTAGGCCAGGTCCTCGTCGTGGAACAAATCATGGGTGCCGACACCGATCCACGCGGGCGGGAGCCCGGCGAGATCGTCGTACCGGGCCGGAGCCGCCAGCGGCGGAACCGCCGCCGATCCGAGATCTCCCAGGTAGGAACGCCAACCGAAACGATTGCTGTGGAGGCTCCACATCCGCAACCACCGGGGGTCGATATCGGTACGCGCGCAGGTCCGGTCGTCGAGCATCGGGTAGGACAGCAATTGCAGCACCGGGCGGATCTCACCGCGATCGCGGGCCAGCAGCGCCAGGGCGGCGGCGAGACCACCGCCCGCGCTCTCACCGGCGATCGCGATCCGATCCCGGTCCACCCCGGGCAGTTCGGCGAGCCGGCGCAAACCCGCGTAGCAGTCCTCCAGCGGCACCGGAAAAGGATGTTCGGGCGCCAACCGGTATTCGACCGAGGCCGCGACCGCACCGAGCCGGGCGGCCACCGCCGCGCAGAACCGGTCGCCCATCGCGGCATTACCGATGACATAGCCCCCACCGTGCACGAACAGCACTGCCGGCGCCCGAGCGGCCGCGGGAGCGGGCCGGAACACCCGCATCGTCACCTGGTCGTCGACCCGCTCGACCGTCCCGCCCGCCGGTGGTGTCCGCCCGGCGCGGCCGCTGAGCGCGCGAATGACCCGGAGCGTACGCGGGGACACCACGGCGCGGGGCAGATACCGCGCTCGCCGCAGGTCCGGATGGAAGCCGGTTTCCGACGTCATTGCCGTATCCACACTCTCGTCGCCGCACACCGGTACCAACCCGGTGACCACCTCCGCAGCCTACGGCTCCGGCGCCGGTGGCGGGCTCGATCGCGCGCACACATTTACTCGGTTGTGGCCACGCTCGGGTCTCGGCAAGCTGTATCCGTGACGATCACCCTCCCACCCGATGTCGAAGCGACCATCCGCACGGTCTTCGAAGAACGCGGCGAGCGCTGGCTGGCCGAACTACCCGCGACCGTCGCGCGGTTGTGCCGGGACTGGGAACTGGAGGTGACCGGGGCATCCTTCACCGGGGGGACCCATTCCTTCGCGGCGCCCGTGCGCCGGGGCGACGGTGGGGTGGCCGTACTCAAGGTCCCGGTGACCGATGAGGAGAACGCGGGCGAGGCCGCGGGAATGCACTGCTATCGCGGCGACGGCGCGGTCCACCTCTACGAATTCGACCCGGACAGCGGCGCACTGCTACTGGAATGGGCGCGGCCCGGTACCCCGCTGGTGGAGCAGCCGCCGATCCCGCTGGAGGGCCTACCGGAGAACACCGGTGCGGTGCGGACAGCGTGCGAACTGTACCGGCGACTGCGCCGGCCGCTCACCGCACTGCCGCCGGGATATCCCGCGCCACCGCTGGTCGCCGATATCGTGGCCGGCTGGTCGAACCGGCTGACCGATCCCGCGTTGACCGCATACCTCACCGATTCCCTGAGCGCGCCCGCCCGCGACCGGTGCGCCGCGCTGGCGGTGCCGGACAGTCCGGAGGTGATCGTCAATCGCGATACCCATCTGGGAAATATCGTGGCGGCCGAACGCGAACCCTGGCTGCTGATCGACCCGAAGCCCTATCTGGGCGAGGCGGCCTTCGATTCCGGGTTCCTGGTCCTGAAGATGGTCGAGTCCTATCCCGACCCGGACCCGCGGATCGCCCGACGCATGGTCGCCGCCGCGGCCGACGCGCTCGAGGTCGACCGGGAGCGGACTCGCGACTGGGCTTTCCTGCGCGCGATCGAGGAGATCGCCTGGTCGCTCGAGGACGACCGGACTCACGACGCGGCCCGCTTCCGCCGGGTCGCGGCAGCACTAACCTGAACACTTCCGGTCCCGCCCGATCTCGGCCGGAACGCCCCGGTCCCGCCACACACAGTATTGTGAGAACACTGATCGTATCGGCCGTAGGGCAGCCGATCCTGATCGAGGGGATGGTCACATTGCGCTGGTACGACGTGGCCGCATGCGGGCCCGAGTCGTTCTCCGAGCTCGCCGACGGATTCGTACCCATGGCACACGAATTCGGCGAGCACGACGGCTGGCACGCCGGACTCACCGCGCAGGAATCGAGCACCTACACCCTGCTGCGCTGGGACCAGCACGGAAGTCGGCTGTGCCACCGAACCCGCCGGCACATCCGCAAGATCCCCGGTGACGATTTCTTCTGGGTCGTCCTCCCCGATCGCGGTGACTTCGCCATGCGCTTCGAGGACCGGATGAGCCACGTCCCGCCCGGACACGCGATCGTGGCGGGGCTCGAGGTTCCGTGCCGGCTGCACATTCCGGATTCGGCAGCCTACGGACTCCAGGTGCCGCGCACCGAGATCGAGCACCGAGTGCGGCCGGGAGCGCATATGAACCTGGTCCTCGATATGAACCGCGGCCTGGGCCGGGTCGCCGCGGATATGATCCGCGGCGTCCACGCCGAAGAATCCCGGCTCTCCGAACGCGAGTTCAACGCGGTGTGCGATCGGGCCACCGAGTTGCTGTGCATGCTGGCGGTCGGTGAGACGACGCCGCAGGCGATACATCACGCCCAGGTAGCCGAGAGCATCCGGCGCCATCTGCGCGCGCATATCGGCAGATCCGATGTGCGCCTCCCCGCGGTCGCGCACGCGCTCGGCTGGTCGCCTCGACAGCTGCGGGCTGTACTGCACGAGAGCGGGACGACCTTCCGGGACCTGCGCCGCGAAGAGGCCCTGCGGGTGGCACGCGAACTCCTGGCGGATCCGCGCGCCACCATGACCATCGCGGAATTGGCGACCCGATGTGGTTTCACACCCACCTGGTTCTCCGCGGCGTTCAAGGAGCGATTCGGCGTGACGCCCCGCGAGTTCCGGCGCAGCAGGCGTTCGGAAACCAGGAATTCCAGGACGTGAACCGCCGGGCGCGAACCCGTCCTAGGAAGCGGAATTCAGCCGCACCGGAACCTCCACCGGACCGGCGGTGCTGGTCTGGACCGCGTACTCGATCTCGGTGCTGGGCACAGCCAGGATCAGCTTCGGGAACCGGGTGAACAGCGTTTGCAACGCGATCTTGCTCTCCAGCCGGGCCAGCGGTGCGCCCAAGCAGAAATGCGGTCCGCGGCCGAACACGAGCTGGTCGCGGTGTTCGTGGTCGATATCGAACACCTCGGCGTTCGGGACGAGCGACGGATCCCGGTCGACGCCGCCCCACCACAGCGTCGGCGTGCCCGCCGGGATATCGACACCGGCGACTGTCACATCTTCGACCGGGTAGCGCATGAGCGCCCCGACCACCGAAGAGCGATAGCGCAATGCTTCTTCGACCACATCGGCCCAGCGATTCTCGGTCTGTGCCTTCGCGAGCTGTCCGGGATGATCGCGCAATGCGATCACCGCGTTGCCCAGAAGATGAACCGTGGTCTCGTGCCCGGCCACGATGACCAGCCACAGCACCCCGATCAGTTCCTCCTCGGTGAGCTCGTTCTCCGCGTTGGCCTGCAACAGCGCCGAGGTCAGGTCGTCCCCAGGTTCGGCCCGCTTACTGGCGATCAGTTCGACGAAGTAGCCGCTCATCGCCGCCATGGCCGCCTGGGTCTGTTCGCCGGTGCTGTGCGCCGAGACGATCGTCAAGGTCCAGTCCTTGAGCTGCGACTGCATATCCAGCGGCACCCCGAACAGATTGCAGATCACCCGGACCGGCATGGGCACGGTGTAGTTCGCGACCAGGTCGATCACCTCGGAATCGGGGAAATCGGCGATGAGTTCGTCGGCGATCTGCTGGATCTGCGGTTCCAGCGCCGCGATCCGGCTCGGCGTGAAGGCCTTGTTGATCGTCTGGCGCAACCGCCGGTGCTGGGCACCGTCCTGATTCAGCATATGTTCGGCGTCGGTCAGGGCGCGCAGCGGCCAGTCGGCGGGAATCCGGCCGTCGTGCAGCGCGGGACAGTTCGACGGATGTTTGGCGAAGACCTTGTCGTCGAGCACCTGGTTGGCGGCGCGATGGCTGGTCGCGATGTAGGCACCGACGCCACCGATCAGTTCGATGGGTACGACTTCACCCGCGCGGATCAGCCGCTCGACCGTGTCGTACATCGGCTCTCCGGGGGTCGGAAACTGAATGACGTTCTCGGACATGCTCTCTCCCTGAATTCGGCGCAATCAAGGATCGAGTGTCGGCTGCCACATGTGACCGCACAATCGGGACGCCGGATCCTGCCTCACCCCGATATTCCGGGACACCGGAACATAATTCCGTCGCTCTGTGCGCGGGAGCCGGCGCCGGATCACCCGGCGAGTTTGCCGATCTTCGGATCGTGCACCGCGCCGGAGGCTGCCGGGCGGGCGTTGTCGATGGTGAAGGTCACGCGGTCCGGCCGATAACGGTCCTCGCCGTATTCGAGTGGCACCCCGGCGGCCGACGAAGTGTGCCGCCGCTCCCGTAGCAGCGGTGTGCCCGCGGCGATTCCCAGCAGCATCGCATCGGTCTCGTCGGCGCCGACCGCGTCGATGGTGTGCCGGGCCGAATACAGATCCACGCCCCGGTCCGCGAGGTGGGCGTAGATCGACGCGGCATCCGGATCGAAGTCGAACAGCAACCGGCCCACCGTCTCGACGAAGGCAGCGCGTTCCACCATCACCGGTTCGCCGTCGAGCAACCGCAGCCGCAGCACCTCGATCACCGGAGCGCCGGGATCGATGCGCAGGGCTGCCGCGGCATCGGCAGTGGCGCCCCGGCGGGCGATCTCCACGGTGCGCTGACCGGGGGTGCGGCCGATCCGTTCGGCCCAGGCAGTGAAGGAGAGCAGCGCTTCGAACGGTTGTCCGGCGGCGGTCTCACACACCACGGGGCGGCGGCCCTGCCCGCCCTCGATGAGACCTTCGTGCCGCAGCGTCGCCAGGGCGGTGCGCACGGTTCCGCGTGAAGCCCCGAATTCGTCGCACAGCTCCGATTCCGAGGGCAGCGAGGTACCGGCGGCGAGTTCGCCCCGGCGGATCCGGTCCCGGAGCGTGCCGGAGACCCGGGCGTGCAGGGCTGTCACATCGTCCTCCCGACAGGCGGTGGCATTGATCGTACAAGTCGAATCTGCCCGGTGCGATATCGCCGGAGTTTCGCCGTCGAACTGGAGAAACAGTCGGTGAACTTATATGTACAAGTTCAGCCGACCTCTTGAAACAGCGCAGCGAACCTTGCGAGCATCACCGCCATGGCTCACACCCCCGGCCCCACGCCCGCCCTACCGGAGCATCCGGTCGATCTCGCCGTCGTCGGCGCCGGAATCGTCGGTCTCGCGCATGCGATCGACGCCGTGGAACGTGGGATGCGCGTCGCGGTGGTCGAACGCGACGAACGCGCCGTCGGCGCCTCCATCCGTAACTTCGGCCATATCTGCGCCACCGCGCAGACCGGCGAGGCGCTGGACTACGCGCTCGTCGCCCGGGAGAAATGGCTGCGCCTCGCGGACCTGGCCGGATTCGAGGTCGCGCGCACCGGGACGCTGGTGGTGGCCCGCACCGCCGCCGAACTCGGCGTACTCGAGGAGTTCGCGGCCGACCGCGGTGCCGATCAGGTGCGCCTGCTCGGCCGTGCCGAGGTGGCCCGGCTGTTCCCACCGGCCGCGGACCCCGGTAGCGAGATCGCCGGCGGCGCGCACCTACCGCTCGATCTACGGGTCGACCCCCGGGCGGCGGTTCCGGCGCTGGCCCGCTGGCTGGCCTCGCGCGATGTGCGATTCCTGTGGCACACCCATGTGGGCGCGGTATCCGAAGGCATCGTGCACACCGCGCGCGGGGAGCTGGCCGCGCCCTCGATCGTGCACGCCGCCGGTCACGATATCGACCGGCTCTTCCCGGAGATCGCCGAGGACTACGGGGTGCGCCGCTGCCGGCTCCAGATGCTCGAGATCGCACCGCCCGGCGATATCCGCATCGAACCGGCCGTCCTCACCGGGTACTCCATGCTGCGCTACGGCGGGCTGGCCGCCACCTCCGCGGCCGCGGAGGTCCGGCGCGAGATCACCGGCCGGGCACCCGAAACCCTCGATGCCGTCATGAACCTCATGCTCACCCAGCGGCCGGACGGTGCGGTGGTACTCGGCGACACCCACCACTACGCCCGCACCCATCTGCCCTTCGACGACGAGGCGATCACCGATCTGGTGCTGCGCGAAGGCGCCCGGCTCTTCGCCGTCGACACCCTGCCCGTGCGGAGACGGTGGCGCGGCGTGTACGCAGATTCCCCGAAGACCGATTTCCTGGTGGCCACACCTGTCCCCGGTGTCCGGGTCGTCTCGGTGACCTCCGGCATCGGTATGACCACCGCGCTGGGGTTGGCGCCGACGGTGCTGGAACAGCTGGTGTGAGCGATATCCGGGTGACCCGGACCCGCCACGATGGCGATCCTGCCCGAAGGTCGCCGTGCAGAGGTCGCACACCGGTGCGACCGACATCCAGGCCGGATACCGGTCGCACCGCGAGCCGCGTGATCAGCCTGCGGCGGTGACGATCGTGGCGGTGACCTCGTCGGGGTGGGACACCAGCGAGGCGTGCGAAGAATCGAGCTCGGTGGTCTGCGCGCCCATCCGCTCGGCCATGAACCGCTGCGCGGCCGGCGGAATGACCCGGTCCTGCTGGGAGACCAGGTACCAGCTCGGCTTACCCGTCCAGGACGGCGCGCCGGAAGGTTCCAGGTTGGCGGCCAGCGCGATCGACTTCTGGTGGGCGAGCATATCGGCGGCGGTGGCATCGTCGGTGTCCTGCGCGAAGACATCGTGGAAATACTCGGGCGCCACATAACCGTCGAGATTGCGTCCCGTGATGCCCTGTGGATCGTCGACGACCTTCACCTGCAACGCCGGGGGCAGCAGCTGACTACCGGGGAATCGGACCGGATCCAGGAGCAGCTGCGCGAATTCCCCCTGGGTCGGTGCGAAGGCCGCGACGTAGACCATCGACACGACATCCGGGTCGTGCACATTGGTGATCACGAACCCACCGTAGGAGTGCCCCACCAGTACGATCGGGCCCTCGACGGTATCGAGCGTGCGCTGGATCGCGGCGGCATCGTCGGCCGGGCCGCGCAACGGGTTCTCCGGGGTCAGTACCTGATATCCCTGTCCTCGCAGCTGCGCGGCGACCCCGTTCCAGCTGGTCGGATCGGCGAACGCACCGTGCACCAGAACCACGGTCGGCCGGGGGCCGGCCCAGGCGGGCATCGCGACGGCCGCGAGCGCGACGACCGCGATGAGTACGGCCAGCAGAGCGGAACGCAGAGTACGAATGGCGGTCATTGATCTCCCTGTCCGGTCTCGTTCGGTTTCCTCACGAATTCGAGCAGTCCGGCGCGAACGACGCGCAGCGCCGCACAGGTGATACGGAGGAACAGTGTAGCGGGGCGGGCCCCGGACGAAAGGGCACGATCCACCCGGCGCCGACGACGGGTCCCCTTGCCACCACGACCTCGGGAGAGCAGGGTGAAGAGCACCGGTGGCGCCGCCGGGGCGTTGCCTCGAGCAGAGAGGGGGTGGATCGTGTTCGCGCGATCTACCACGATTCAGGCGCAACCCTCAGCTATCGATGCCGGGATTGCGCATATGCGAGATACCGTGCTGCCCGCCTTGCGGGAAATCCCCGGATGTATCGGATTGTCCCTGCTGGTCGACCGGGACAACGGGCACTGCATCGCCACCAGCGCCTGGGAGTCCGAGGACGCGATGCGCGACAGTACCGACCGGGTCGGCCCGATTCGCGACCGCGCGCTGGCGGCCTTCGGCGGTGGTGCGCAGATCGAGGAATGGGAGATCGCGGGCCTGCACCGGGCCCATCACGCGGACGCGGGTGCGTGCGTACGCGCGACCTGGGTCAAGACCGATCCGTCCCGCCTGGATTCGGCCGTCGAGATCTACAAGGCCGCCACCCTGCCGGCCATGGAGGACCTGGCGGGATTCTGCAGTGCGAGCCTGATGATCAACCGGAAATCCGGCCGAGCCGTTTCGTGCACCACCTACGACAGCGCCGCGGCGATGCGCGCCGGCCGCGAGCAATCGGCGTCCCTGCGGGTCGACGCGGCCCGGCGGACCGGTGTCGAAGCGCTCGACGTGCGGGAATTCGAACTGGCCCTCGCCCACCTGCGGGTCCCGGAGCTGGCCTGACCGGACCCGCTATCCCACGTCTCCGGCGGTGAGGCCCATCCCGGCGGCGAGGTCGGTGAGCACCGCGTCGAACAGCACATCCGGATCGCTCACCGGCATCGGGTAATTACCGAAGACCTCCAGCGTCACATGGCCGTAGAGCCGTACCCAGACCGTCATCATCAGGTACGCCACGCCGAGATCGAACTTCTCGGCCGGGAATTTCTGGTCCGACCCGGCCAGCAGCGCCAGCAGCTCGCCCTGGAACGCCAGCAGATCGGTGCGCAACGCCTCCGGGATCGATTCGGTCGGCGGGGTGGCCAGATCGTAGGCCGCCAGCAGTTTGCCGGCGGCCTCCAGGAACACCAGCCCGAACGATTCGTCGAACCGGCGCACCGTATCGGGACCGCCGGCCGCCGGTGACGCGAACACCAGCGTGAACTCGTTGCGATGGTCGAGCCCCCAGCGCCGGAAGGCACGGCAGATGGCGAAGAGCCGGACCACCCCGTCGTCGGGGAGTTCGGCCACCTGGGCGGCGAGGTCGTCGGCCAGCCGTCGGCAGATATCGCGGCGCAGTGCGGCCAGCAGCTCTTCGCGGGACGGGTAGTAGCGGTAGAGCGCCGGAGCGGTGATACCGAGTGCGCGCGCGATGGCGCGCAGGGTCAGCGCTTCGGCACCCTGTTCCACCAGGAGTTCCGCGGCCACGCGCCGGATGTCCGCGTCACTGACCGCGGGCATCCGGCCCCGCCGCGCGGGAGGTGTCATTCGTAGGCGACCTGCCAGTTCTTGATTCCGTTGAGCCAACCCGACCGTAGCCGAACCGGTTCGGCGACCTGACGCAGGTTCGGCATCACATCGGCGATGGCGTTGAAGATCAGGTCCAGTTGCAGGCGGGCCAGATTCGCGCCGACGCAGTAATGGGTGCCGGTGCCACCGAAGCCGACGTGTGGGTTCGGGTTGCGGGTGCAGTCGAACTCGAACGGGTCGGTGAAATGGTCTTCGTCGAAGTTGGCGGAGGCGTAGAAGAGGCCTACCCGCTGTCCCTTCGCGATCTTCTGTCCGCCGATTTCGGTGTCCTGCAGCGTGGTTCGCTGGAAGGCGATGACCGGGGTCGCCCAGCGGACGATCTCGTCGGGGGCGGTGCGCGGGCGTTCGGCCCGGTAGAGCTCCCACTGGTCCGGGTTGTCGACGAAGGCCTTCATCCCGTGGGTGGTGGCGTTGCGGGTGGTCTCGTTACCGGCGACCGCGAGCAGGATGACGAACCAGGCGAACTCTTCCGAACTCAGCGCCTCACCGTCGATATCGGCGCTGAGCAGCTGGCTGATGATGTCGTCGGCCGGACAACCGCGGCGCTCTTCGGCCAGGTTCCAGGCGTAACCCATCACCTGCGCATTGGCCATCTTGTAGCTGTCGGCGTATTGGGGGTCGTCGTATCCCATCATCTGGTTCGACCATTCGAAGAGTTTGCCGCGATCCTCCTGCGGCACACCGAGCAGTTCGGCGATCGCCTGCAGCGGAAGTTCGCAGGCCACCTGTTCGACGAAATCGCCGCCACCGGTCTTCTTGGCGTCGTGCACGATCCGCTCGGCGCGCTCGCGCAGGGCGTCGCGCAGGCTCTGGATCGCGCGGGGCGTGAAACCGCGGGAGATGATTCGGCGCAGTTTGTCGTGCTCCGGCGGGTCGGTGTTGACCAGCATGGCCCGCTGGATATCGATCTCGTCCCGGGTGATCTCGCCGTTGAAGCGGATCACCGCGGTATTGGCGTGGGTGGAGTAGACCTCGGAGTTCTTCGAGATCTCCTTGATGTGGTCCAGCTTGCTGACCACCCAGTAGCCGCCGTCGTCGAAACCGCTCACCCCGTTCGGCTGATCGACCCACCACACGGGGGCGGTCCGGCGCAGTTCGGCCCATTCCTCGATGGGCAGCCGGGCTGCCAGCAGGTCGGGATCGGTGAAATCGAAATCGTGGGAGAGGGACGGCGCGGCCACTCTGCCTCCTTACGAAGTTGAAACATGCGGTTCGCGGGGGCCGGAGCGACGGCGGTATCGCAGCACCGTGCTTCCTGGCGGAACCCTGTCCCCAGGAGTGAACCACACCACATCCCATTTGTGAATGGGTTTTAGTAAATAGCGTTCACAAAATCCGGCCGCGGCCCGATCGCGACCTTTCGGCTAATTTTTCGCTACTTTTTCCCGGGGGCCCTCATTGCACTGCGCGAACACCGGCGGGAGCCGCACAATGAGTTGTTCGTCCCAGATCCTGACCAGCCCGGTATCCGCATGAGCACAACTCCCGACCCCTCCGGAGGACGAAGCACATGACGACCATGGAAATGCCGCACGTCAGCGAATGCACAGTGAACAGCTGTTCGTACAACCACGACGGTTGCCACGCCTACGCCATCAACGTCTCCGGCCAGAACGGCAGCGCCGACTGCGCCACCTTCATCCCGCTGGCGGTCCGGGGCGGCCTGGACACCGTCACCAGCATGGTGGGAGCCTGCCAGCGCGCGGACTGCGTACACAACACCGACCTCGAATGCACAGCAGGTGAGATCCGGGTCGGCCCGGGCAGTGCCCACCATTCGGCCCGCTGCACGACTTACACCCCGCGCTGACCGATCGGCCGGTCACCCGGCCCGGACCGAGCCTGGACGAATCGGCCACCGCACCCGGCGGTGACCGATTCGTCCCTGCACACCGGTTGCGTCACCGACGGAAAGGCACGGTCATATCCACAACGGATCCCCGTAGACGACACCTCGCTCGTCCACCGCGTCCGATTTCATCTGGATCTCGGTGTACTGCCGGATCACGGCCGGTCCGATACATCCGTTGATGACGAGATGGACATCGTGGTACACCACCCGGCCGGGCACCCCCGGCACGATGTCCTTGTCCACCAGCGGGACGTCGGCGACCTCTCCCGGTGCGATCCCGATGGAATACCCCGGAGAGTCGTAGGTCACGCCCGCGCCCCCGGAAGCCCCGGTGAGTTCGACGGCGCATCCGACGTGATAACCCACGTGGAGTTCACCGCCCCCGCCCTCGCCGACACTGCTGTAGGCGGTCCCGGAGACGAAGACCTCGCGTACCGTCCCCGACGCGTTCAACGGCGGAACCTTGTTCACGGTCTCACCGGAATGTCCCACCACGAAAGCCGGTCCACCCTCCGCAGCGAAAATCTTCTCGTGTGGCGCCATATAGACCACTTCCGCATGGACGCCGGGCGCTGTCGATACAAGAGAAATCAAAACCGAACCTGCGCCCATCGCACACGACAGAAGCCTTTTCGCGGGAGATTTCATGCGCGGAACAGTAACAGAGGGAAACGGTCACTCGGACTTGCCTGGCGGCGTGTCGATTCCGGTTAGACCTGCGGATTCACCTCCTGCACCACAGGCTACGACCGAGCCCGGAAATCCGCCGAGCCGATAATCGCGACCCGGCCCGGCGAGTCGGACGACTTCGTCGAACACCCACAGAAGTCCCCACCGAAAAAGTACACCTGCCATTCTGTTACGGCCCTGGAGAATTCGCCTCCCAGGTTCACCGAGATAGTATTTTCCGGGCACTCGGAACCATTACGGTCCGCGACGGAGTCCGACGAGTTCACCCGGCAGCCGGAGCATTCGGCCGGTGCCGCCCACCGTTACCAGGGTCCCCGGCCGAACAAGATCGGCCGAGCGACCGAGTTCGGGCCGTCCACGAAGGGCGTCAACCGGCTCACTGTCGTGATCTGGACGGCGTCGGTCACCGTCCCCAGGACAGCGGGCGCTGCGGGCGGAGGCCAGAAGCTGTACACCTCAGGATCCCGTTGCGGCCCGATGAGCCGCCCCGTCGCTACTGCGGTGTGGCCGTTGAACTCCCCCCAGCCGTCCCACATGATCACATCCCCACGACCGGGCCGCGGGCCGTCGCGATCGCTCATATCGAGATCCCGCGTTCCGTGCGGAAACGTGGAGTCTCGAGCATGCCGCGGAAAATCACTCGGCAGAAAGCCCTGCAGCCGATTCCGCCGGGCCCTCCTACCCAGCAGCGGCGCATACTGCGACCGGAGCTGGGCGTGGGTCAGCACGCCCGCGTGGGCCGCGGCCCACATGACCATCTCCCGGCAGTTGAACCCGGACTCCGGATCGAGCCCGGGTAGTGGGCCCTCGGTCTCCGCGGTGATCCATTGCTCGAATTTTCGCTGGTGCAGGAATCGTGGCAGGAAATTCGTCCACGTGGCCTGCGCTCCGGAGAGATGGATCCGATGCAGCTCATCCGCTACGACCAGCCCGGGATGACGATCCACCGAGCCGGACGGCGACGATTCGCCGCGCGGCAGCCCGTCTACGTCTTCCGCTGGGCGGCCGCCGAACCCGCGTGCCGCCGTCCGGTCCTTACCCTCCGCGAAGTCGGCCGCCTTGCCGACTTCGCCGCCCACCGTCCGCGGCGGGTGTTCGGCGGCCCGGCCGGCCTCGGCAACTACACCGCGCACGCGTCGGTGCAGTTCGTCGAGAACCCGGCGCAGCATCTCGGTCCTCCGGCTCCGATACGAGGGCACTGGAACAGCCCGGCGCGATGGGGACGATCGGATCGTAAGAGGGTTCGCTGCGCAGCGGAAGCCGAAATCACCGAACGGGCGATTTGTTACCGGGCGCCCGCCAATTCGGTCACCGCGCGCAGGAGCACATTGATTCCGTCGGCGCAGGCTTCGGGCGAGGAGTACTCCCGGGGATTGTGACTGATGCCGTCGTAGCGTCCCGGGACGAAGATCATTCCGGCCGGGCAGAGCGCGGCGATCTCACCGGCGTCGTGACCCGCCCCGGAAGTTATTCCGGTACAGCTCATTCCGAGATCAACGGCCTGTTTCTCGATCAGATCACGCATGGACTTCGGGAACTCCACCGGCGGCGTCCGCGCCGTGGTGCGCGCGGTGACGGTGACACCGGTGCGCTCCGCCACCTCCGCGATACAGACTGCGAGGTCGTCCTCGGCCC
Organism: Nocardia sp. NPDC001965; assembly: GCF_053594175.1. Lineage (NCBI taxonomy): Bacteria > Bacillati > Actinomycetota > Actinomycetes > Mycobacteriales > Nocardiaceae > Nocardia > Nocardia sp. NPDC001965. The sequence continues at coordinate 17,157 of NZ_JBSFDZ010000028.1, read as the reverse complement.
GGCGCATGGCAGCTCCGTCGTGGTTGCGCAGGTCGATCGTGATCAGCGCTTTCTCCGGCACGATATTGATCAGGTTCGGATAGACCTCCTGACGGCCCACGGTGGCCAGCATCCGGCCGTAGTCGCCGGATTCCACCATCTCGTCCAGCCGTACCGTGATCAACGCCGCGGCCAGGCCCGCATTGCGGCGCAACTGTTGCGGAGTGGCACCGGCATGCGCGGCGCGGCCGCTGATCAGCAGTTCCAGCCAGGTGATCGCTTGCACGCCGTGCACGACACCGATCCGCGTTCGGGCGGCGTCCAGCACCGGCCCCTGCTCGATATGGCATTCGAGATAGGCGAACGGCGGCGCGATCGGCACCGGCACCTCGCCGGACAGTCCGTGCCGGTCGAGCTCGGCGCCGACCGTGACACCGTCACGATCGGTACGTTCCCGGGCCCGGTCCAGTTCGATCCGCCCCGCCGCCACGGCGCTACCGAGCATATCGGTGCCGAACCGGACGCCTTCCTCCTCGGTGAATATCGCCACCTCGACCGGCCGCTCGGTGGACACCCGGTGATCGTTCAGCGTGCGGATCACTTCGAGACCACCCAGCACGCCCAGGCAGCCGTCGAAGCGGCCCGCCGTGGCGACGGTATCGATATGCGACCCCATCAGGACCGGGGCGAGGGTGTCGTCCAGTCCGGCCCGCCGGGCGTACACATTGCCGATCCGGTCGGTTCGCACGGACAGCCCGGCCGCACGCATCCAGCCGAGAACGAGCTCCCGCCCGGCCATATCGGCGTCGGTGAGCGCCAATCGGCGCACACCCATCAGGCCGGTGCTCTCATCGGAATACGCGCCGACCGCGCCCAGTTCGGTCAGCGATCGCCACAGCCGGTCGGAGTCGATCCGGATCGGCCGGTCCGAGTTGTTCATCTAGACCTCCGATCCAGCGGCGAGCCGAGCGCCGGTGATGCGGTCGAAATTCGCGATATCGGTGGCCCCTTCGGTGGATATCACGAGGACCCGGTCATCGGGGCCCAGCCCCAGCGCCGGGGCGTGGGCGAGGATCCCGGCGAGACCGGCCGCACCGCTCTCCCCCGATACGAGACCGTCGGCGTACATCAGCCGCATCGCGTCCTCGGCGGCGGAATCGGCGATCGTGACGAAGGTGTCGTACCCGGCCGAGACATCCGGCCAGGCGATCACCGACGGTGTGCCGCAGTTGAGCCCGGCCATGATCGAGCGCTGCGGGCCGGGGATGGTGGTGACGCCGCCCGCTTCCACACTGGCGGTCACACAGTCGGCGTCGGTCGGTTCGACGCCGATCAGCCGGATCCCCGGTTCACCGCTGAATCCACGGGCCACCGCCGCGGCGAAGGCACCTACTCCGATCTGGGCGGCGACCACGGTGGGCCGCGGAACCGTCCCGGCGGCGATCTCGTCGAGTATCTCGGTGATCATCGTGGAGTACCCGTCGATGACCCAGGACGGCGGTTCGGTGTACCCCGCCCAGGAGGTATCGGAGATGACGAGCGCGTCGGCGCCGGCCAGTTCGGCGCTGCGGCGGATCGCGTCGTCGTAACCGCCGGCGACGATCTCCACCTCGGCACCTTCGCCGGCGATCGCGTCGATGCGCGCCCGCACCATATCCTCGGGCACCAGGATATGGGCGGCGAGGCCGAGTAGCGCGGCCATCCGGGCCACCGCGCGACCGTGATTACCGTCGGTGGCCGAGATCAGGCGCGGCCGGCCGTGACCGGCGAGTTCGGTTTTCAACTCGCCGAGCGAGATCGCGCTGTCGGCGGGCAGGCCGAGATACGCGAGCAGACTCCGGTAGGTGGCCCAGGACGCGCCGAGGATCTTGAAAGACGGCATTCCCATCCGGCCCGCTTCGTCCTTGGCGTGGACCGATCCGATACCCAGCCGGGTGGCGGCCGCCGGTAGCGCCACGACCGGCGTGCGCCGGTAACCGGGCATGGATTCGTGGAAGGACCGGCTCCCGCCGACGAGTGAGCGTACGGAAGCCTTGGACACCAAAGGGTTCCGTACCAGTCGAGGTTCTGACATTGCGTTCCTCCCGGGCCGGCGAATAACGGGTTCAGCGTAGAAATTTGTATGACAACTGTCAAGTGACTTAAGTCAGATCGTCCTGCTAGGCTGCGGACGCGTCCGGCACATTTCTCGACCCAGGCGAGCGAAAGGGTTTCCGCGATGGCCACCAAAGCCCCCGCCGGCTCCGAGGGCATCGGCGACGACATCTCGCGCATCCGCGCCCGGCGCCAATTGCACGCCGAGATCCGCGACGCGATCCTCAACGAGTTCGTCCTGTCCGGGCGGCTGGAAGCCGGTGCGCGGCTACCGTCGGAGAGCGAGCTCTCCCGGCTGTTCGGTGCCTCCCGGGTGACCATCCGGGCCGCCCTGCAGAGCCTGAAAGACCAGGGCTACATCCGGATCGTCCGCGGCTCCGGATCGATCGTGCTGCCGCGGCCGGAATCGATCAGCTCCGGTATCGACCGACTCTCCTCGTTCGACACCTTCGCCGCGCAGTCCGGTCAGCAGATCCGCACCGCCGACCTCGAATTCACCGTCATCGAGCGCGAGGACGACCCGCTCGCCGCGGTATTCGAACCCGGTCCGGTCACCAGGGTGTCGCGGACGAAGACGATCGGCGACCGCAAAGTCGCGCTGATCGTCGACTACGTTCCGCATTCGATCCTGCCGGCCGAGGTCCTGCGCCGCCGGTTCGACGGTTCGGTCCTCGATCTGCTGCTCGCCGATGGACTGGCCGAATACTCCGACTGCACATTGACTCCCGTCGTCGCCACCGGAGAAGTCCTCGGCGAACTGGGCTGCCCGGCGGGCAGTCCGCTGCTGCAACTCAGCGAACTGACCCGGGACTCGCTCGGGGCGATCGTCGATCGCAGTGAGGCGTGGCTCTCGCCGGAGGTGTTCCGGTTCCAGCTGCGCCGGCGCCGCGAGAGCTGAGCGACCGCGGCGCTGGGCCCCGCCCACGAGTTCCGCCCCGCCCACGAGTATCGCGGCGGGGCGGAACCGCTCCGTCAGATCGAACCGGTCGCCGGCGTCGTGCTGTTCTCCCCGGACCGCTCCTTCTCGGCCTGCGGCCCGTAGGCATCCCCCACCAGCCGTCCGCGGCGACCGTCGATCAGATGGATCGCCAGGAACGAGGCAAGTCCGCACAGGCTGCCGAAGATGATGGAGGCGATCTGGAAAGGTTCGTCGCCGAGTTCCCAGACGAATCCGGACACCGTGCCCACGACGATCGAGACCACGCCGGCCACCCGGCTCGTCTTCTTCAGCACCAGCGCGAACAGGAAGGCCGAGAAGGGTCCGGCCGATCGCATGGTGAAAGCGAAGACCAGCAGCGGTATGATGGCCTGGCTCCACAGCGAGATCAGTGTGGCCAGTATCCCGACGACCACCACGGCGATCCGGCTGTACCTGATCTCGTTGTCCGCGTCGACCTCCCGACCCAGTTTGGGCAGTAGATCCTTGATGAAGATGGTCGAGGATCCGAGCATGTTCCCGCTCGCGCTGGACAGGGTCGCCGATACCACCGCGCTCAGCAGCAGACCCGCGATCAATCCGGGCAGCAATCCGACGGAGACGGTGGCCAGCGCGTTGTTGGCATCGATATCGGGATACACGGCGAGCGCGATCAACCCGAGTACCGCCGGGATGAACGCGTACAGCGACATCAGCACACCGCACAGCAGCGAACCGAGCACCGCGACCCGCGGCGTCCGGGCCGAGTAGTAGCGCTGTACCGCCTCCTGACCGGTGGAGAAGGTCATGAAGTAGAGCACCACGAGCCCGATGATGGTGGGCCAGCCGATCTTGGTGAAACCGAGCTGCCCGTCCGGGAGGTTGTCCACGACAGTGCTCCAGCCACCGGCATTGTGCAGCGCGAACGGTACCGCCACCGCGAAACCACCGACGATCAGGAAGAACTGCACGAAATCGGTGAGGGTGACACTCCACATCCCGCCGATCCAGGTGTAGAAGATGACCGCCACCCCGGTGAACACGATCGCCCACGGCAGGCTCACTCCGCCCAGTGTCGACACGATGGTCGCCGTGGCAGTGATCTGTACCGCGGTGAGCGCGACCAGCGCGACGCTGCCCAGCACCGCCGACATCGTCTGCGCGGCCGCTCCGTAACGCCGGCCGATGACCTCGGGCACTGTCACAGCCATGGTGCGGCGCATCGCGGGCGCCACGAAGGACACCAGCAGGATGCCGATACCGGCGGCCACGACGTACCAGCCCGCCGAGAGCCCCCAGTCGCCGTAGGCCTTACTGGCCACGCCGACCGAGCTGCCGCCACCGATCTCGGTGGCCGCCAGCGTTCCGGCCATCATGAGTACGCCGAGACGGCGGCCGGCGAGGTGGTAGTCGGTTCCGTCCTTGATCCGGGTCCGGGAGTACAGGCCGATCCCGACCATAACGGCCATATAGACCACCATGATGGTGATGACGGTCGCGTTCATTGTCGATCCTCAGGTGTTCAGATCTGCTCGGACGCAGACTTTTCGGATTCCGCGGCGAGCAATGCCCGGAGCAGCACGGCGAAGCCGTGTGCGCCGAGGTACAGGTCGTCGAGGTCGATGGATTCGTCGGTGGTGTGGGCCCGGCCGGGATCCCCCGGCCCGAACCCGATCGTGGGAATTGCGAGCCGGCCGGCACTGGCCGACCCGTTCGTGCAGAACCGGTAGTACGCAGGCCGGTCGTCGAGGCCGGCCGCGGCGAACGCACGGAGCACCGGGGCGGCCGGCCAGCGGTCGGCGGGAAACCACCAGGCCGGCGCGAAGGATTCGGCACTCACCTCGGTCCCGGTCCAGGTGGTGAAACCGGTGCGGGCGAGTTCGATACGCACCCGCGCCCCGGCGGCGGCCGCCACCCGGCCGGCGTGCTCGCGGAGCGGGCCCAGCACATCGGCGGCGGTTTCGCCGAGTACGGTCCGGCGGTCGTAGGTCGCGACACAGCGATCCGGCACTACCGAGACATTCGGATACGGCGCGGATTTCAGGTTGGTCAGGGCCATCATGGCGGGGCCCAGGTCCGGGTGGTGCGGGAATTCCAGACCGCGCAACGCGACCAGCACATCGGCCATCACCTCGGCCGCGTTCACCCCGGCGTCGGGATAGGCCGAATGGCACGACCGGCCCGACACTTCGACCACCACTTCCGCCCGCCCGCGCTGCCCCAGCATCAACCGGTTCGCGGACGGTTCGCCGATGATCACCACATCGGGACGTACCCGGTCGAGCACCCGGGTCAGCGCCGGGCCCTCGACCAGTTCCTCGCAGACGGTCCCGCTGATCACGACGGTCCCCCGCTGCACCCCGGTGAGCGCCGCGGCCCCGTACACCGCGGCCGCAAGCGGGCCCTTCATATCGATCGTGCCGCGGCCGTAGACCACTGCGCCCGCCACCTCGCCCCACGGATCGTGCGACCACCGGGCCGGGTCGGTGACCGCCACCGTGTCCAGGTGACAGTCGACCAGGATGACAGGACCGGGGCCGAAGCGCCTGGTGCCGATCACATTCCCCCAGTCGTCGACAGTGACCGAGAACCCGAGGGCTGCCAGCTCGGCGCTCAGCACCCGCACTGCCGGTTCCTCGGCCGTGGCCTGGCTACGCGCCGCGATCAGGCGCAACAGGAATTCCCGGAGGGCGTCACGGTCGGTATCGCCGCCGCGGAATCGGCTCGTGGCGGTCGCGCTCATCTCAGACCCCACCCGCATCGATGGCTCCGGTGACGGTTCCCGGCCGCGCCCCGGTGTGCGCGCCCGTTCGCCATACCGCTGTCCCACCGACTGTCACGAGGTCCACGCCGTCGGGGGTGCGATGCGGATCGGCGTAGGTCGCCGTGTCCACGTAACGCCGCGGGTCGATCAGCACCAGATCCGCGCGCAGCCCCGCGGCGATCGCGCCGCGGTCGTCGAGCCCCAGCAGCCGGGCCGGGCCCGTCGAGAGCCGGTGCACGGCGTCCGGCAGCGTGATCAGCCGCTCCCGCAGCGCGAATCGGCCCAGCACTCTGGGGGCCGTACCGTAGAGCCGCGGATGTGGATGCGGATTGAAGACCCCGTCGGAGCCGACCATCGCACCGGACCGGACGAAGATCTCCTGAACTACGGTCTCGGCCGAGTAGTGATCGATCATGGCGGCGTCGAGATCGGTATCGGACAGCAGATCCAGCACCGCGAACGCCGGATCCGTGCCGGTCTCCTCGGCGATCCGCGCGACCGTCTTGCTCATATCGCCGCTTCGCGGGGCGGCGGCCTGGGTGATCACGATGTTGTCGGGCCCGCAGGCGCCGAAGAGGTTCTCCCAGTTCGGGATGCCCTGGTGCATATCGCGGCCCATCCGTTCCCGTTCGGCGGGATGGCGCAACCGCTCGAGGGTGGCGGCCGGACCTCCGTCGAAGGCGTAGGGCGGTAGTAGCGCACTGAGCAGGGTGCTGCCGGCGCCGTACGGATACTGGTCGAAGGTGAGCCGGATCCGGTCCCGGGCCGAGCTGAGCAGATCGATCAGGTCCGCGAGCAGTTCCGGTACTCCGACGAGTTTGACGTGCGAGATATGCAGCGGCGCCCCGGTGAGCTCGGCGACCCGGACGAATTCCGCGATCGAATCGAGCACCCCCGCCGCCTCGTTGCGCACATGCGGGACCAGCGGGACGTCGAATTTCGCCGCGGTCTCGGCGATACCGATCAGCTCGGCGGTGTCCGCGTAGAGGCCCGGTGCGTAGATCAGGCCGAACGACACCGCCCGGCAGCCGGCGGCCAGCGACTCCTCCACGAGATTGCGCATTGCCGCCATCTCGCGCCGGTCCGGGCGCCGATCGGCATTACCCATCACCGTTTCGCGAACCGCGCTGTGCGGAACACAGGCGACCATATTGGCGGCCGGACGGGCTTGCGCCAGCGCGCGCAGATACTGTTCCGTGCCCAGCCAGTTCCAGGGCGCGGCCACGCTCGGTTCGAGGCCCATGAGGTACTGCCGCCGGCTGTCCAGCGTCGTAACGGTCACCGGCGCGGGCCCGAGACCGTCCGGGCAGATCAGTTCGGTCGTGAAACCCTGGGCGATCTTCGGGGTCAGCAGCGGGTCGTCGAAGGGGCGCAGCGCGGAATGCGCGTGCAGATCCACGAACCCGGGCAGCAGCAACCGGCCGGTCCCGTCGATGCGTTCACCTGCGGATTCGACGGGTAGCCGTGGTCCGACCGCGGCGATGCGGCCGCCTTCCACGGCGACATCGGCGGTTCGGACACCGGTCTCGTCGACGACGTCGACGTCGGTGATCAGCAGGGCTGCCTCCACGGTGCCTCCAAATTTGTATGACAACTGACATGAGTTCTAACACAGGGTGGTGGAACAGGGAAGAGTCACAGACGGGGAAGAAACATGATGGTTACGTGCGATCAGCCCCGAAATCCGGTCGACACGCACGGTCAGGGGCATACCGGGGTCACCACCGGTGGTGTGCGGCAGGCGGAGATCCCGGGCCGGCCCCGGCTACCGTGGCGACGTGATCCCGGGGACGAGCACGCCACCCAGGCCGGCCCACGGCTCTCCCGACCGCCACGCGGCCCCGCGCCGAGATGCGCCGGACGCCCACCGCACACCGGTGCGACGATGCTGATCCGATCCGAAGAATTGCTGCGCCTACTGCGCAGGAGCGCCACCGACCTGGTCGAACACCTGACCGAGGCAGGCCGATAACGGCGCGCGACGTCGAATCGGCCGGCCTGGAGGCGAAAACGGCCGCCGGTGCGATACCCGGGGCCGACCGGGGCTTGCACCTGCCCCCGGGAGAATCCCGCTCGGGCGCACCACCTTCGGACGGTCCGGGCCGGCTCTCCGATTCCCTACCGGAGAGGTTCTACAACGGCGCCCGGCTTCGGCAGTGCGACCAGATCTTTCCCGCGGCTTTCGCCCGCGACGCCGCCGAGGCCGGCTACATCCGCTCCGCGTCGCACTCCACGGCGGGAGACGTCGTCTATCCGACCGACGGTGACGATATCGCCGACGGCTACGACACGATCACCAGCTGGACCGATGTCCGCGACGGCACGAAGCGTTTCCACCCCGCCGGGATGGTCCTCGGTATCGACGCCGGGCGCCTCCGGGTGGATCGAATGGCCCCCGACGGACATTCGGCGCGCGACTACGTCGAAGGCGTGAGCGACCGAGTCTTCACCACGCCGGGCCGAGTGGCCACCTCCGATATCGTGAGCGTCCGATTCCAGACCTACGACAACATCATCGCCGACCCCGAGGTCACTCTGGTCGCCGACGGTTTCCCGGGTTTCGACGGGCTGCCGCCCGCGGCCCTGCGCGACCCGCGCTGGTCGGCGACCGGCTGAACCGGATCGCCGCGGCGGTGCGTGAGCACTACCCATCGCTCGATGTCACCGTGGGCGGCAATCCACTCCCCGGCGACGAGGCCGTCCGTGCCTTTCTCGCGACCTGAGCGTACGGTCGTCCGGCCGGACGGACCGGGGCACTATTTGGTGAGCCCGGCTTCTCCCCACACGCCGTTGCCCGCCTGGCTGCAACTCTCCAAATTCCCGCCCACGAACAAGAAACTGATCGTCAGGTTCTGCGCTCCCGCCACCGACACATCCACCGCCGGTGATTGCCCCACCGGAACGTTGCCGGAGGAATAGATCGATTTTCCGTCGGCGATCAGTTCGAACTGGAGTACCGATTGGGAATTACCCCCCTCGGCGATACCGATTGTCGAAGTGAACCGCGACCATTCGCGATTCAGGTTGTAGGTGTGACTCACCTCGGTATCGCAACCGCTGAACTGCTGATAGATCGAATGCGGGTACGACGTGCCGTTGACCGACATGGTCCCGGTATACGCCGTGCCACTGGTGGGTGACAGGTCCGCCAGGTACTGCTTGGGCAGCGGAGCGGCGGGCGACGGGGCCGGAGCGGCGGGGAGGGCCGGGGTCTCGGTCGCCGTAATCTCCTGTGCTGTATCGGATTCCGCTTCCGTTGAGCCCGAACCGATCAGCAGCGAGACCACCAGACCGACGACGGCCAGCGCGACACCCGCTCCCGATACGAGCAATACCCCGCGCTCGGCGCCGTGGGCACTCGTGCCGGGCCCGGCACCGGTCGCCAGTGAATTGGGGCGCGGGATCGGCCCGCGAGTGGGTTCGGTTGGGTTGGACACGCGCACACTCTTCTTCGACGGAACTCGACGGGGCCCGGCCGGACGCCGCAGCAGAGATATACCACGCCGGGCGGGGCGATGGAATTGGAGCGCTTCGATCGATTGCCCGGCCCACCCGTGCGGGATTCGAATTCTCCGTGCTCGGCGGCGGGATATCGAAAAGGTCGGCGGGCTTTCACTTTTCATAGGTCCGGACCGGAGACGCGACCGGCCGGGCCACCGGTAACCACCTTTCACATCCGCGCCGAGCGAGGAACCAGGTTTCGATACGGTACGTACTGTACCGTTAACGTATGATCACCGAAACCGACTGGCCCGCGAACCTGGGCGTGGCCCAGGTCAGGTTCGCCCGCCCCACCGACCGGCTCGACGACGTGATCCGGTTCTACGTCGAGGGCTTGGGTCTGCGCGAGCTGTACCGGTTCGACAACCACGCCGGCTACGCCGGGGTGATGCTCGGCCTGCCGGGCACCGGCTACCACCTCGAATTCACCAGCCATATCGACGGCAGCCCCGGTGCCGCGCCGAGCAAGGAGAACCTGCTCGTGCTGTATTTCGAGTCCGCGGAACGGATGTTCGAGACCGTGGAACGCCTGGGCGAATTCGGCGCCGAACCGGTCCCCACCGAGAATCCGTACTGGGCCGCGCACGGGGCCCTGGCCTTCCCCGATCCCGACGGCTGGCAGGTCGTACTCGTACCGCGGCCGGTGTTCTGATGGCGGGCCGCACCAGAGACGAGCGCATCGACAGCGCGGTACTGAGTGCCGCGCGGAGCCTGCTCGACACCGAGGGATACGCGGGGCTGACCATCGGACAGGTCGCCGCCACCGCCGGTATCCATCGCCCGGCGATCTACCGGCGCTGGCCGTCCAAACGACATCTGGTGGTCGCGGTGGTCGCCGATCTGCTCGGGCTCGAACCCACACCCGATACCGGCGATCTGCGCGCCGACCTGGTGCGCTCGATGCGAGAACTCACCGCCGCACTGCACGACACCTCGCTGGGCCGGGTACTCCCCGCCCTGGTCGCCGATCTCGCCGCCGACCCGGAGCTGCGTGAACAACTGTGGTCCACCGTATTCGGCCCACGCCGGGACAGTACGGCGCGCGCCCTGCGGTCGGCGATCGCTCGCGGTGAGCTGGACGCGGCCGCCGATATCGAGTTCGTCCTGGACGCAGTGGCCGCGCCGATCTACTTCCGGGCGCTCTTCGGACATCTCCCCCTGTCCGACGACCTCGCCGACCGGTCGGTGGATACGATCCTGCGCGCACTACGGCCCGGGCCCTGAACACATTCGGACGGCGGCGGGCAACCGCGCCGGAGACCGGACGGAGATGGGTCACAACGTGCCGCAGGTCACCGCGACGGAAAGGAACGGGCGGTACGGTAGTCTCTCGGTAGTACCCGCGCCAGATGCGCACACACGTACTCCTCCGTCGCGGATTACAGCCTTTCGCGTCGGGACCCGCGACGCCGCCACCTCGAGTAGGCGCGGACAGACGGTCCGAACGGACGTCGCGGTATCACCTCCGATGCCGAAAGGCGCCCATATCTTCATGCCTGCCAACACTGCTGCTGTGCAGTCCTTCGCCGATCTCGGTGTGCCCGCCGATATCGTCCGCTCCCTCGCCGACGGCGGTATCACCCAGCCCTTCCCCATCCAGAGCGCGTCTCTTCCCGATACCCTCGCGGGCCGCGACGTCCTCGGCCGCGGTAAGACCGGTAGCGGGAAAACCCTGGCCTTCGGGATTCCGGTGGTCGCCCGGCTGGCCGACGCGAAGCGCGCGCCGGGGCTACCCACCGGATTGGTCCTCGCGCCCACCCGCGAACTCGCGACCCAGATCGCCGCCACGCTGACCCCGCTCGCCGAGATCCGCGGCCTCCGGGTCACCACCGTCTTCGGTGGTGTTCCGGTGAACCGGCAGATCCGAGCCCTCAAACAGGGTGTCGATATCGTCGTCGCCTGCCCCGGCCGGCTCGAAGACCTGATGAAGCAGCGTGCGGTATCGCTCGACGCGGTACGCATCACTGTCCTCGACGAAGCCGACCATATGGCCGATCTCGGATTCCTGCCCGGCGTGACCCGGATCCTGAACGCGACCCCGCGCGACGGGCAGCGGCTGCTCTTCTCGGCGACGCTGGACAACGGTGTCGGGAAGCTGGTCGACCGGTTCATGCGCGCCCCTGTTTCGCATTCGGTCGACGAAGCTGCCGCGCCGCCGCCGAAGATGGAACATCACGTCTTCGAGGTCGACGGCGCCGCGGCGAAGAAGGAACTCGTCCGGGCCCTGGCCGCCGGCAGCGGTCGCCGCATCCTGTTCATGCGCACCAAGCACCATGCCCGCCGGCTCGCAGGTGAACTGTCCCGCGCCGGTATCGCGGCCGTCGACCTGCACGGTAATCTCTCCCAGCCCGCCCGCGACCGCAACCTCGCCGCCTTCGCCGCGGGCACCGCCCGCGTGATGGTCGCGACCGATATCGCGGCCCGCGGTATCCATGTCGACGATCTCGAGTTGGTGGTCCACGTCGACCCGCCCGCCGAGCACAAGGCGTATCTGCACCGGTCCGGCCGCACCGCCCGCGCGGGTACCGCCGGCACCGTGGTCACCCTGGTGCTGCCCGAACAGCGCAAGGATGTCGCGGCGCTGCTGCGGAAAGCCGGTATCGATGTGAGCGCGCGTCCGGTGACCCCCGATTCGCCGGTACTCGCCGGTCTCGCGGATTTCGCGGCCGCCGCCGAAGCCGCGGCCGCCGCGCCGCGCAAGACCGACACCGAGGAGACACCCCGGGCCTCGACCGGCAGCCGGCGCGGACAGCGCGGTCGCCGGGGCGGTCCGGGCACCCGGGCCGGTGGCCACGCCGATTCCGCGAGGTCGGGTGCGCGCACGGCGACAGGTGAGCGGAGCCGCCCGGAGGGCGCCGGAAAACGATCGAGGCAGAGCGAACGGTCGGGCGCGGCCGAACACGCCGGGGCCCGGGGGTCGAGCGGTCGGCGCGGGAACGCGGCCGGACGGTCGGGCAGCCGGTCCACCGCCCCGGGCCACGAGGCCCGCCCCACCTCCGCCCAGCGCAGCCAACCGGTGTCCGGCGCGAAACGCGGCGCGGATCCGACTCGCACCGGGGGTGGGAAGTCCGCTGCCGGTCAGTTCGATTCGGCGCGTGGTCAGCGCCGGCCCCGCCGGGCTACCCGGCCCGCCGGATGAGTTCGACCTGCTCGTAGCGCCCCGACCGGCAGACCCGTTCCGACTCCGTCCGAACGGCCGCCGGACTCGGATCAGCCGCCGATAAGACAACCGCCCGCCCCCGCGTAACTGCGGGGGCGGGCGGTTGCCGTAGTGGAACTCAGTGCGCGAGTACCGGTTCCCCTTCGGCCGGAGCCGGGACGGTGCTCGGCAGCAGGAACGCCAGCACGACGGCGCCGAGGACGAAAATGCCCGCGGCCCAGGTGAAGCTGGTGGTGTAGCTCTCGATGGCCGACTGTGCGACCGTGATCTGGTTCGGCGTCCGCCCACCCAGATAATCGCTCGCCGCCGATGCCGCGATGGTGCTCAACATCGCGGTGCCGATCGAACCACCCACCTGCTGACTGGTGTTGATCATCGCGGACGCGACTCCGGCGTCGTCGTGCTTCACACCGGCGGTGGCACTCTGGAACGCCGTCGACATCGCTCCACCGAGGCCGAGGCCGAGGAGGATCAGCCCGGGCAGGATATGTGAGGCATATCCGGTGTCGAGCCCGATCCGGGTCAGCCAGGCCATCCCGAGCGCGGCGATCGCGAACCCGCCACTGACGATCACCTTCGGCCCGAACTTCGGCAGCAGCAGTGACGGGGTGGTGGTGGAGGAGGCGACCATCGCCGCGACCATCGGCAGGAACGCCACACCGGTCATGATCGGCGAATAGCCCAGCGTCAGCTGCATGTAGTAGGTCAGGAACAGGAAGATCGCGAACATGCCGATACCCATGACGAACACCGCGAGGTAGGCCCCGCCTCGGGTGCGGTCGAGCACGATGCGCAGCGGCAGCAGTGGATGTGCCACGCGGGTTTCGAGCCAGACGAACAGACCGAGCAGTACCGCGCCACCGACGAGGAACGCCAGCGTGACCGGGTTCGTCCAGCCGTCGCTCTCAGCGTGTGAGAACCCGTAGACGATGCCGAACAGGGCAGCAGTGACCACCACCGTTCCCGGGAGATCGAGTTTGGGTCGCGTCGTGGCGACATGTTTGGCCAGCAGCAGTACCGCACCGACGAGTGCCACGGCCGCGAAGGCCAGGTTCACGAACATCACCCAGCGCCACGAAGCCCATTCGGTGAGCGCGCCGCCGAGCAGCAGGCCGATCGCGCCGCCGGTTCCGGCGACGGCGCCGAAGATACCGAAAGCCTTCGCCCGTTCGGACGGTTCGGTGAAGGTGACGGTGAGCAGCGACAGTGCGGCCGGCGCGAGCACCGCACCGAAAACGCCCTGCCCGATACGGGCCGCGACCAGCATCTCGAAGTTGGCGGCCGCACCACCGATGGCAGAGGCCACCGAGAAGCCGATCAGGCCGACGATGAAGGTGTTACGCCTGCCGAACAGGTCGCTGAGGCGCCCGCCGAGCAGCAGCAGACTGCCGAAGGCCAGCGCGTAGCCCGTGATCACCCACTGCCGGCTGGCATCGTCGAAGCCCAGATCACGCTGGGCCTCCGGCAACGCGATATTCACCACAGTCGCGTCGAGTACGACCATGAGCTGGGCGACGCCGAGCACGGCGAGAACCCACCACCGCAGCGCGTGCGAACCGCGCCTGCCCGACGGTATTTCCTGCGCGGATGGACCGCGATCGATCGTGGTAGTCATCTCGCCCCTCGAAGGAAGGTTGGATTGGGAGGAAGAAAGAGAGAAGCGGAGATATCATCTCCGCTTACATGAAGACTAACACAATAACGGAGGATCGCCCTCCACTTAATCCCACCGTTGGTAGAATGCCGATGTGAAACACGCCACGACCCTGCGCGCACCCCGGCGTCTGCGCGCCGACGCCGCACGCAATCAGCAACGCATCGTCGAGGCGGCCCGCGAACTCTTCGCCGACCGCGGGCTCGAGATCACCCTCGACGACGTCGCCGAGCGCGCGGGCGTCGGCGTGGGCACGGTCTACCGTCGTTTCGCCAACAAGAAGGAACTCATCGCCGAGGTCTTCGAACACAGCCTCGGCGCCTTCGCCGATACCGCCGAGAAGAGCCTGCGCGACCCCGACCCCTGGCACGGCCTGGTCCAGTTCGTCGAATACGCCTGCCGGCATCTCGCCGTCAACCGCGGCTTCAGCGAGGTCATCCTCGAACTCGACCTCGACACCGAGCGTTTCCACGGCCTGCGCGACCGGATCAAACCCGCCGTCGCCGCGATCGTCGACCGCGCCCGCGAGGCCGGGGTCCTCCAACCCGATATCGAACCGTCGGACCTGTTCGCGATGATCCACATGGTCGACGGCCTGGCCGAATTCGCCAAACCGATCAACCCCGAGATCTGGCGCCGCTATATGGCCATCACCCTCAACGGTATTCGCGCCGATAATGTCGCGCGCCAGGAACTCCCGGTCCGCGCCCTCACCGACGACGAGGTCGATCAGGCGAAAACCGCCAAGGCCGCCCCCTGCGCCGGCCGTCGCCGCTGACCGGGCCACCGTAGCGCCCGACGACTACCCGGGCGCGCCGGCCCGGCCACCGCCCCGGCACGACCCATGAGCCGGCCACCGCGGCCGTCCGCTATAGCGGTCACACGGGCGGATCGGCAGCCACCCGGCACGACGCGAGAGATCGCCGAGAAACGATGTCCGCCCACGATGCGCCGGCAGCCGGCGGGCTCGGCGCTGGTCAAGCAACTCGATGCCTCGGCCTCCGCAGGCGACGAACGTACCCCGTTCGTCGCCTGCGGTAATGGTCATGCCCGGGAGTTCACCGCAACCGGGAATGCCCCGGGGGCGATGCCGCCCAGAGTACCTGTGCCGGAAACCTTTCCGGCACAGGTCCGCCTCTTACAATCCTTGTCCCGAGCTGGTACCGGGAGCGTCCTCGGGGGGTTCACCACCCTCCGTGGATTCGCCTTCGCCAGGCGGCTGCCCCTCGGCAGGCGGTTGCCCTTCACCGGGCGGCTGACCCTCGGAAGGGGGCTTGCCTTCACCAGGAGGCTGACCCTCGCCCGGCGGCTGACCCTCCGCAGGAGGCTGACCCTCGCCCGGCGGCTGACCCTCACCAGGAGGCTGACCCTCGCCCGGCGGCTGACCCTCCGCAGGAGGTTCACCCTCACCAGGAGGCTGACCCTCACCGGGCGGCTGACCTTCCGCAGGAGGTTCACCCTCACCAGGAGGCTGACCCTCACCGGGCGGCTGTCCCTCACCCGGAGGCGGCACACCCGGCCCGGGGTTGGGCGCGGGAGCGGAAGCCGGCGGGCCATCGGACTCGTCCTTATCGGATTCCTCGTCGCCCTTGTCATCGCTACCGCCCTCGTCTCCGGCGAGACCTTGAGCCATCATCGCCATCATGAGCGGGGTCATCATGTCGGCACCGCCTCCGCTGGAGCCGCCACCGACACCGGGGGTCGGGGTGACACCAGGACTCGGACTCGGGCTGGGGCTCGGAGCGGGACTCGGACTCGGGCTGGAGCCGGAGCCGGAATCACCCGATTTGCTTTCGCCGGAACCGAGTTCGTCTGCCGACAGTTCACCCGATCCCAAGCCGTCAGGTCCGAACAAGCCCGATGGTGAACCCGTGCCGGGCGAACCCGAACCGGGCGAACCGGGCGAACCGGGGCTCGGCGTACCAGGACTCGGCGTACCGGGGCTCGGCGTACCGGGGCTCGGTGTACCAGGACTCGGCGAACCAGGTGAACCGGGTGTGCCGGGCGAACCAGGCGTATAAGGACTCGGCGTACCCGTACCAGGGCTCGGCGTACCCGTACCAGGGCTCGGCGTACCCGTACCAGGGCTCGGCGTACCCGAACCGGGAATGTCGGCCGGCGTGTTTCCTTTTCCTTTGTCGTCGGTCGGCGTTTCCACGGAAGGCTCGTCACCACCGAAGTAGTTGCTCGCCGCGTAGGCGATGCCGGCACCTGCCGCGACTCCGATACCGACCTTCTTGATTGTCGAGCCCCGATCCGAACCCGGCGAACCCGAACCCGGTGAACCCGAGCCGCTCGGCGAACCCGTTGGTGTGCCCGGCGAACCCGAACCCGGCGAACCCGAACCCGGCGAACCCGAACCCGGCGAACCCGAACCCGGCGAACCCGAACCCGGCGAACCCGAACCCGGCGAACCCGAACCCGGC
>NZ_JBSFDZ010000028.1:0-565 GCF_053594175.1 Nocardia sp. NPDC001965 | reverse complement strand
GCGAACCCGTTGGTGTACCCGGCGAACCCGTTGGTGTACCCGGCGAACCCGAAGCCGGAGGCGTACCGGGCGAAGCCGGAGGCGTACCGGGCGAAGCCGGAGGCGTACCGGGCGAAGCCGGAGGCGTACCGGGCGATGCCGGAGGCGTACCGGGCGAAGCCGGAGGCGTACCGGGCGAAGCCGGAGGCGTACCCGGGGAAGCCGGAGGCGTACCCGGGGAAGCCGGAGGCGTACCGGGCGAAGCCGGAGGCGTACCCGGGGAAGCCGGGGGCGTACCGGGCGAAGCCGGGGGCGTACCGGGCGAAGCCGGAGGCGTACCCGGGGAAGCCGGGGGCGTACCGGGCGATGCCGGGGGCGTGCCGGGCGATGCCGGGGGCGTACCGGGCGAAGCCGGGGGCGTACCGGGCGATGCCGGGGGCGTACCGGGCGAAGCCGGAGGCGTACCGGGCGAAGCCGGAGGCGTACCGGGCGAAGCCGGAGGCGTACCCGGGGAAGCCGGAGGCGTACCGGGCGAAGCCGGAGGCGTACCCGGGGAAGCCGGGGGCGTACCGGGCGAAGCCGGAGG
>NZ_JBSFDZ010000027.1:0-73263 GCF_053594175.1 Nocardia sp. NPDC001965 | reverse complement strand
GGCGCGGCGGATTCCTGGATCCGGCCGATAGGTACGTCCGCGCCGAGGAGACGTTGAACGCGGTACTGTTGTGTCGGACGCGAGGACGGGTCAGAGCGCGGGAGCGGATTCCGTATCGATCACGGCTTCCAGTTCGCGCAGTCGTTCCATATGTTCGTTCGCGTGATGCTGGCAGAAGAGCAACTCGCCACCTGCGGGCAGAACAGCACGCACACGCGCCGCCGCCCCGCAGCGATCGCAGCGATCGACCGCGGTCAGTGGGGTGCTAGTCAGGGTTCCTGGCATGACTCCTCCGTCCTGGCTTCCGGCACAATACCGTTCACCTGGTGTGAGGCCCGTGGTCACTCCGCGGGCTCGCTTCCGCTACTTCCCAGCAGTGGTGTAACTACTCTGTCAGACGTTCGGGGCATCGGCTTTGTTCCCACTGGGGAACCACTGTGTTTTCCCTAACACGACCAGCGGTTTCCGCCTGTGGCGAACACCGCGGGGCGGAGGTGGAAAACGTAGTGCCGCTGCTCCGTACCGACTGTCGAGTTGTGTATCGGAGGTTACCCGTGCCCTGTGACACTCACACCCTTGTTCACCTCTGTACTCCCGGTGAGTGGGCACTTGCCCGGGAACGCGGCATGCATCGACCCGATTCGCTGCGGTCGGAGGGGTTCGTCCATCTCTCCGCGCCGCAGCAGGTGCACCTCCCCGCCAACCGGCTTTTCGCAGGTAGGCGCGATCTGCTGTTGCTGCGGCTGGATCCGGATCTGCTCGCGTCGCCGGTGCGCTGGGAACCGGGCGCACCGAGCGACGATCCAGCGTTGCGTTTCCCACATCTGTACGGTCCGCTGCCGGTCGGATCCGTGCTCGGCGTCGACAGCTATCTGCCCGGCCCCGACGGATTGTTCGTGCCGCTGACCGGCTGAACGGGTGACCCGGGCACCCCTACCGGGGCCCGGGTGTGCCGTCACCGAGTTCACGTGCCAGGATCGCGGCCTGTACGCGCGAGCGCATCCCCAGCTTGGTCAGTACGCGTGAGACATGTGTCTTCACCGTGGTCTCGCTGATGAACAACCGTGTCGCGATCTGGGCGTTGGACAGTCCACCGCCCAGACAGTCGAACACCTCTCTCTCCCGGCCGGTGAGTTCGGCCATACCCGGGGGAGGTTCCGGGGTTCGTTCGACAGGTGTCCCGGCGAAGGCGTCGATCACCGCGCGGGTGACCTCCGGGGCCAGCACGCCCTCACCCGCGGCGACCGCGCGGACCGCGTCGATCAGGGCGGGTCCCGAGACCGACTTCAGCACGAAACCCGCGGCGCCTGCGCGCAGGCTGCGGAACACGTACTCGTCCAGGTCGAAAGTGGTGAGGACGAGTACCCGGGCGAGCCCCTCGCCGGTGACCCGGGTGGTCGCGGTGATGCCGTCCACCCCGGGCATCCGCACATCCATCAGCACCACATCGGGCCGCAACGCACGGGCCTGGGATACGGCGACGTCCCCGTCGGCGGCCTCGCCGACGACCTCGATATCACCGGCCCCGTCGAGGATCATGCGCAGTCCGGCGCGGATCGCGGCATGATCGTCGGCGATCAGGACCCGGATCGTCACCGCGGATCACCGGTGGTCCCGGGCACCGCGGCCAGCGGCAGCCGGGCGCGAACCCACCAGACACCGGCTTCGGGCCCCGCCCGCAATGTCCCGCCCAGTGCGGTCGCCCGTTCGCGCATATTCGTCAGTCCGCGCCGGTCGGCAGCGGCCGTACCGGGGTCCGGGGCGGGTGGTGGTCCGCCGGTCAGCGTGTTGCGTACCGTCACCGTCAGTGCCGTGGATTCGGCGCGTACATCGATATCCACTTGCTGCCCGGGCGCGTGCTTCATCACATTGGTCACCGCTTCCTGAACGATTCGGTAGGCCGCCTGGTCGACCGCGCCGGCCGGTACGGTCGCGCCGAGATCCAGCTGAACTCGCACCGGCATACCTGCCTGCCGGGCGGCTGCCACCAATCCCGGCAGCTGAGCCAGCCGCCCCGGGGCGGTGGTCTGATCGGTATCGCCGTCGCGGCGCAGCAGCCCGATCATGGTCCGCATCTCCCGCAGTGCCTCGACACTGTTGGTGCGGATGGAGCCCAGTACCCCGGCCAGCCGCGGGTCGGCGGCGGCCCCGTCGAGAGTGCCCAGCGCCGCCTCGGATTGGAGCGCGATCGCCGACAGGTGGCCCGCGATCACATCGTGCAGGTCGCGGGCCATCGCCTTGCGTTCGTCGGCCACGGCTGCCTGCCGGTCCAGTTCGGCGACCAGTGATTGCGCGCGAGCGCGGGCCCGTTCGGCATCGGCGGTCTCTTTGTGCGCGCGCACGGTCAGGCCCCACCACAGCGAGGTGCCGACGAAGGCAGCGGCGAGAACCAGGGCCAGCGCCATCAGATGCCAGTCGCCGGTGATCGCCAGGACGATGCCCGCCGCGGTCGCCGAGAGGGCCAGCCAGGCGACGACCGCGCCCTCCATCTGGCGCCGGGTGCCGTACACCACCGCCGCGTAGATGAGATCGGTGTAGACGAGCCAGACCGGTAGCGTCGGCCCGAGCGACAGATCCAGCGCCAGCGGCACCAGGCCCAGCACCATGGCCGTGATCGGTGCCCGGCGCCGCACCAGCAGCACCGAGCTCGCCAGCGCGAGGATCACGATGCGGGGCCACAGCGGGCCCGCCTCCGCTTCGGTGGCGAACATCATGTCGAAGCCGGCCAGATACAGCAGCACGCCGAACAGGAACCATCCGGCCGCGACGACGACGTCACGTGTCGTCGCCGATAACGCCGACCACCGTCCCATTCGTTCATCTCAGCACACCGGTCCGTATCCCGGATCCATCGAAATGATGAGCGGCCCGGTACGGAGTGCCGAGGTCACGGGAACCGCCGGAGCGGCGGCCGTGGCGTCGCTGTGTGGGGCGCGGATCCGGCGGCGGCGGTAATCTGCGGATGGACGGTGTATTTCGGCCGCCCACGCGATCGCCTCCGGTGCCCGATGACACGGCGATGCGGGCGGTCCGCACGGACAGGATCCGGATGAAGGTCTACACCCAGCGACTCGCCGGTACGAACCATCACTTCGACGGTCTGGTGGACGTACTGGCCAAAGCCACGCCCCGGCGCAGCGGCGACGAACTGGCCGGCTGTGCCGCGACCACCGACGCCGAGCGCGCGGCGGCCCAGTGGGTGCTGGCCGATATCCCGCTGACCGAGTTCCTCGAGCAGCCGGTCATCCCCTACGAAACCGACGAGGTCACCCGGCTGATCCTGGACAGCCACGACGCCGCGGCGTTCGCCCCGGTCGCGGCGCTCACCGTCGGCGGTCTGCGGGACCGGCTGCTCGGTATCGCCGCGGGGGAGGGCGTTCGCGATCCGGCCGCCACCCTGCGCGACCTCGCGCCCGGACTGACCCCCGAGATGGTCGCCGCGGTCAGCAAGATCATGCGCAATCAGGACCTGATCGCCGTGGCGCATGCCGCCCGGGTGGGATCGGCATTCCGGACCACCATCGGTACCCCGGGAACCCTGGCCACCCGGTTACAGCCCAACCACCCCACCGACGACCTCGACGGTATCGCCGCGGCGGTCCTGGACGGCCTGCTGCTCGGCTGTGGCGATGCCGTGATCGGGGTCAATCCGGCCACCGACTCGCCGCGGGCGGCGGCCGAGCTGCTGACGCTGCTCGACGATATCCGCACCCGCTTCGACATTCCGGCGCAATCGTGTGTGCTGGCCCATGTCACCACCACGATCGAACTGATCTCGGCCGGTGCGCCGGTCGATCTGGTGTTCCAGTCCGTCGCCGGTACCGAGGCCGCCAATACCGCGTTCGGGGTGGACCTGGCCCTGCTGCGCGAGGCGAACGAAGCCGGGCGGTCCCTGCGCCGCGGCACCGTCGGCGACAATGTGATGTACCTGGAGACCGGGCAGGGGTCGGCCCTGTCGGCCGACGCGCATCTGGGGACAGGTGGGAAACCGGTGGATCAGCAGACCCTGGAGGCCCGTGCCTACGGTGTGGCCCGGGAGCTGCGTCCGCTACTGGTGAACACCGTGGTCGGGTTCATCGGCCCGGAATACCTGTACGACGGGAAACAGATCGTGCGGGCCGGACTGGAAGATCATTTCTGCGGCAAACTGCTGGGCCTGCCGATGGGTGTGGACGTCTGCTACACCAATCACGCCGAAGCCGACCAGGACGATATGGACACCCTGCTCACCCTGCTGGGGGCCGCCGGGTGTGCTTTCGTCATCGCGGTGCCCGGCGCCGACGATGTGATGCTCGGCTACCAGAGTCTGAGCTTCCACGATGCGCTGTACGCCCGCCGGGTGCTGGGCCTGCGGCCCGCTCCGGAATTCGCCGCGTGGCTGGACCGGCTCGGGATGCTGGACGAGACGGGCCGGATCCTGCCGGTGGCGCCCGGCGCCTCACCGTTGCGCGCGCTCACGGCGGGCCGATGACACCGGCCGAGCGGCGACCGACCACGGACAGGGGACCGATGAACGACGAGCAAGCCCAGGAGTTCTGGCTCGGACTGCGGTCGTTCACCCAGGCGCGTATCGGACTGGGGCGCGCCGGTGACGCGTTGCCCACTCGCCGGGTGCTGGAATTCGCGGCCGCGCACGCCGCCGCCCGCGACGCCGTGCACACCCCGGTGGACGTACCGGCGCTGTGCGCGCGGCTGGCCGAACTCGGAGTGGGTGAACCGGTGCACATCGCCAGCCGGGCCCGGGACCGCGCCGAGTATCTGCGCCGCCCCGATCTGGGACGGCTGCCCGCCGTCGGGCCGGACGCGGTCGGCGGGATTCTCGCGCCGGCACACTCGGGTGCCGAGATCGGCCTGGTCCTCGCCGACGGACTCTCGGCCCGGGCGCTCACCGCACACGGTCCGCCGACCGTCGCGGCCCTGCTGGCGGTGCTGAGCCCGCGGTATTCGATCGCGCCGCCGGTTGTCGCGACGCAGGCACGCGTGGCACTCGGCGACCATATCGCTGCCGCGCTGGGGGTTTCGACGGTACTGGTGCTGATCGGTGAACGCCCCGGACTCTCGGTGGCCGACAGTCTCGGTATCTATCTGACCCACCTGCCACGTCCCGGTCGCACCGACGCCGACCGGAACTGCGTCTCGAATATCCATCCGCCCGAGGGGTTGGGTTACCACCGGGCAGCCGAGGTGGTCGCCGCGTTGGTGGCGGGCGCCCGGCGGCTCGGCCGTTCCGGTGTCGACCTGAAGGACACTTCCCGCGACGCGCTGCCGCCGGGACCGTCCGGTGCGTTACCGGAAACCGAACCCGGGTAGCCGCGCAACGGCCCCTGGGCACCGCGGGAACCGGGGGTTCCGGATGTGTCCAGGGGCCGTTGCGCGAGCGCTGCCGGACCTCAGTCCAGGTAGTCGCGCAGGACCTGCGATCGGCTGGGATGCCGGAGCTTGCTCATGGTCTTGGATTCGATCTGCCGGATCCGCTCACGGGTGACCCCGTAGACCTGGCCGATCTCGTCCAGGGTGCGCGGCTGGCCGTCGGTGAGGCCGAACCGCAGCCGCACCACACCCGCCTCGCGTTCGGACAGGGTCTCCAGCACCGACTGCAGCTGATCCTGCAGCAGGGTGAAGCTGACCGCGTCCACCGCGACCACGGCCTCGGAGTCCTCGATGAAATCACCGAGCTGGCTGTCGCCCTCGTCGCCGATCGTCTGATCGAGCGAAATGGGTTCCCGGGCGTACTGCTGGATCTCCAGCACCTTCTCCGGGGTGATGTCCATTTCCTTGGCCAGCTCCTCCGGAGTGGGCTCCCGGCCCAGATCCTGGAGCAGCTCGCGCTGGATACGCCCGAGCTTGTTGATGACCTCCACCATGTGCACCGGGATACGGATGGTGCGCGCCTGGTCGGCCATGGCGCGGGTGATGGCCTGCCGAATCCACCAGGTGGCGTACGTGGAGAACTTGTAGCCCTTGGTGTAGTCGAACTTCTCGACGGCGCGGATCAAGCCCAGGTTGCCCTCCTGGATGAGATCCAGGAATGCCATACCGCGGCCGGTGTAGCGCTTGGCCAGCGAGACCACCAGACGCAGGTTCGCCTCGAGCAGATGGTTCTTGGCGCGGTTGCCGTCCCGAATGATCCAGTTGAAATCGCGGCGCGTGGCCACGGGGAGTTTCTCCCCGGCCTCGGTGAACTCGCGCATCTTCTCCGCGGCGTAGAGCCCGGCCTCGATCCGCTTGGCGAGTTCGACCTCCTCCTCGGCGTTCAGCAGCGCGACCTTGCCGATCTGCTTGAGGTAGGCGCGCACCGAGTCGGCGGAGGCGGTGAGTTCGGCGTCCTTTCGCGCTTGGCGCAGCGCTTCGGACTCCTCCTCGTCCCAGACGAAATCGCCGGAGGCCTTGTCCGCGGCGGTGGGTTCGGAGGTGCCGTCGGCGGCCTCGCCCTCGGCTTCCTCCTCGACGGCCTCGGCTACGAGTTCGTCGCCCTCTTCGGCGAGATCGTCCTCGGAGACCTCCAGATCGCCGAGATCCGCCTCTTCGAGCGAATCATCGTCGAGCTGCTCCTCGCCCGCGCCCGGGGCACCGGCGCTCCCGGCCTTCTTGGCCGGAGCCTTCTTGGCGGCTCCCTTCTTGGCAGCGGCCTTCTTGGCCGGAGCCTTCTTGGCAGCGGCCTTTTTGGCCGGAGCCTTCTTGGCCGCGGCCTTGCGAGCCGGGCGTGCCGCGGGAACTTCCGTGGCCTCGGCGTCGGCCGATTCGGCTGTCTGACGGGTATTCGTGGCTACCACGTACGCCCTTTCGTGACGGTCTCGTGCGGCGTCACGCCAGAGTAGTATTCCGGCGGAGCGGTCTGTCGGGTTTACCGGCTAAAACGCCGGTCGGGGGTCCGGCTCACCGCCGGGTTCTTCCATTGTAACGATCCGACCAGTGTGCCCTGGCCTGTGCCGTGCACAACCTCAGGGGGTGATCCCGGCGGCGACGGCCATGGCCGCGCCGACGATACCCGCTGTGTTCCGCAGGTTCGCGGGGACCACGCGGGTGCGGTTGGTGAGCAGCGGAATCCACTGGTCGGCGTCGCGGCTGATCCCGCCGCCGGCCACGAACACCGTCGGCCAGAACAGATCCTCCAGACCGCTCAATACCGTGCTCACCCGGGCGGCCCACTCCGGGTAGTCCAGGTTCTCCCGCTCCTTGACCGACGCGGCGGCCCGGTGCTCGGCTTCCATACCGCCGATCTCGAGATGCCCCAGTTCGGTGTTCGGGACGAGCGAGCCGTTGTTGAGCAACGCGGAACCGATACCGGTACCGAAGGTCAGCAGGAGAACCAGGCCGTCGATATCGCGGGCCGCGCCGTAACGGTCCTCGGCGAGTCCGGCGGCATCGGCGTCGTTGAGCACGGTGACCTCCCGGCCGCCGAGTGCCGTCGAGAACAGCGCCCGGGCGTCGGTGCCGATCCAGGCCTTGTCGACATTCGCGGCGGTATGCGCGACACCGCCGAGGACCACGCAGGGCAGGGTCAGGCCCACCGGTCCGTCCCAGTTCGCGGTCTCGATCAGTTCGGCCACCGCCGCGGCCACCGCGTCCGGGGTGGACGGATGCGGGGTCGAGATCTTGATGCGGTCGTGCACGAGCTCCCCGGTGTCGAGATCGACCGCGGCGCCCTTGACGCCGCTGCCGCCGATATCGATACCGAACGCGTGCCGTCGAACGGACATGCGGGTTCCCTCGTTCCCTGTGCTGGCAGATGTGGTCGTGCGCCGCACCGGTTTTCGTGTGGGGCGGGGCCGCGCGCGAACAACTCCGGGCGGCATCGGCCGGCCACACGCGTCGTGCTGCCTCCTCCGGGGCCGCACTCCGCCGGTGTGGTGTGCACGACAAGGGTAATGCGCGCGCCCGGATGCCCCGATCGCAGGATCTGTGCTGCGATGGAGGACGTGCCGGAAACGATTTGGACTCTCACCGCTGCTGCCGAACCCGCCCCCGCCGACGCCACCGTGCTGCGCCGGATCGCCACCCATCTGGCCGGTATCGCGGCCGCGCATGTCCGGGCCCGGCGACCCGAGGTCTTCGCCTCTACCGCCGCCGCCGAAGCCGCGGTCCGCACCAAGAGCACCCCGACCGATCCGGTGACCGTCGTCGATACCGAGACCGAACAGCTGATCCGCGACGAACTGGCCCGGCTGCGCCCGGATGATCACATCCTCGGCGAGGAGGGCGGCGGCGATCTGGCCGCCGTGGGCGACGACGAGGTGGTGTGGGTGGTGGACCCGATCGACGGCACCGTGAACTTCCTGTACGGCATCCCGGCGTACGCGGTCTCGGTGGCCGCGGTGCGCGGCGGCCGGCCGGTCGCCGGGGCCGTGGCCGATGTGGCCGCGTCGACGGTCTACACCGCGGCGGCCGGGTCGGGCGCACTGCGGATCGGGCCGGACGGCACCGATACGCCGCTGCGCTGCAATCGGGTGGAATCGGCGCGGCTGGCGCTGGTCGCCACCGGGTTCGCCTACGGAGTGCCTCGGCGGACCAGGCAGGCCGCCCGTATCGCCGACCTGTTGCCGCATGTGCGCGATATCCGCCGGATCGGTGCGGCGGCGCTGGATCTGTGCATGGTTGCCGAGGGGCGGGTGGACGCGCACTACGAACACGGCCTGAATCCGTGGGATTGGGCGGCCGGTGCGCTGATCGCGGCCGAGGCGGGTGCGGTGCTGCGGCTGCCGCCGCTACCCACCACCGGCGCCGACGGGGCGCTGGTGGTGGCCGCTGCTCCCGGTATCGGGGACGAACTGTTCGCGCTGCTCGACCGGCTCGGCGTATCCGAGCCGATTCCGGAGAACTGACGGCTCGGGCCGAAACGTCAGCAGCGCGCGGTGCGCGCCGCCGCGAGCATGTCCGGGTCGATTGCGGGACTCTCGCCGCTGACCGGGTTCTTCAGCAGACGTAGCACTTCCTCGGCGTCGTTGTTCGGCTGGAGGTCGCCACCGAACAGCGAACCGAGCACCAGATCGACCGACTCGTCGGACCGTTTGTCCTCGACGAGCTCGGCACACGGCACCGCGAGCTGCACCGCGGCCGCGACCGGGCGGCCGTTCTCACCGAACCGGATCTGCCCGGTGCATTCCAGATCACCGTTGGCGTATACCGGATCGTTACCGTAAGGATCGCCGGGCGGGCTGCCGAAACCCAGATCACCGAGCTGTGCCGCGACATGCGCGGCCTGACCGCGCTGACCGTTGGCGTTCAGGACACGCACCTTCGTGCCACCCATCGGCGCCGGTTCCACGTCCTCGAGCCGGCTCGAGCCCACCCGCTGTCCGGGCAGCGGCTGCGGGCCGGCCTTGGGATCGGTCGCGGGGGTCGGAGAACTGCACGCCATCGGCGTGTGGTCGTCATCGTTGGTGGTCAGTGCTTTTACCCACAGACCTGCGCAAACAACTACGAGCACGATGACGAGAACGAGCCAGGGCCGCGGCCGTCGGCGCGGATACGGACGGCCTTTTGCATCCGTCGGACTGCCTTCGGTGATCAGTGAAACCACGTCGATACTGTACGTACCCGGACTCGGGTGCCGCGCATTACCCAGGCCGCTCCGGGCGCGTTAGCGGGGCCGGTCACGGCACGCTCCGCGCCGCGTATCGATTGCCCAGCGGTTTCGACACGGCCGGGTTTCGATTGCGACATTTTCCGCACCGTCCGCTATTGTCTGCCCGCCCAGACCGAAATATCCATGAGTAAATCGGCGTTCGGTCGTGGGAACAAGCAGGGCAACTCATGCGTTGTCCGGACGCTATCAGAGGTGAGTCTGCCGGATTCGCCCTGATAGAGGACCGGTGCGGGTGTGAAGTGCACCACCGGCGGGGCGGCGGGCGCGGTCGAGAAGACAGCGTGTGCCGATCCGGATATACGGAGTAAGGACGAGGGGAAGACGACATGGCAACCGACTATGACGCACCGAGGCGCACCGAATCCGACGATGTGTCGGAGGATTCGCTGGAGGAGCTGAAGGCTCGTCGCAACGAGGCCCAGTCCGCCGTCGTGGATGTCGACGAATCCGATACCGCGGAGTCGTTCGAGCTCCCCGGCGCGGACCTGTCCGAGGAAGTGCTGACGGTTCGGGTGATCCCGAAGCAGGCCGACGAGTTCACCTGCTCGAGCTGTTTCCTGGTACACCACCGCAGCCGGCTGGCCAGCGAGAGCGGCGGTCAGCTCATCTGCATGGATTGCGCGGCCTGAGCGGGACGTGAGGTCATCCCGCGCTCGGGATCCCGAGCGCGGCGAGGACCGCTGTGGGCCGGCGCGTGCTGACCAGCCAGTAGGGCGTCGGGTCGTCGGGATCGTCGAGCACCAGCAGCACCAGGGTGCCGATCCACGGGCGATGCTGGACGTACGCCGCGGGATCGAGCTGGCGGCCCAGTGCCGCACTCTTGGCGCTCTTGGGCACCACGGTCGCACGAGCGACGAAGGACACCGGAAGATGGGCACGATCCACCCGTAGTTCGGGCGTGCCCGTCGCATCCGGTGCGACCTCGAGCCGATGCCGGCTCATCCACAGCAGCACCCAGACGGGTACCGGGAACAGCAGGACATACGGCAGCCAGGCCCGCAGGCCGGGCGCTCCCATATGGATCTCCGCGGCGAGTAGACCGGCGAGGGCGAAACCCACCGGCCACCACCACAGTGGTACCCACAGACGCTCGCGATGGACGGTCGCTTCCGGTCGCGCGAGGCGCTGCGCGGGGTGCTCGGTTTCGGTGGGTCGAGGCTGGTCGGACACGACTCAACACTAAGCGACACGCACGCCGGGCCTGCGCGTAGGCTGGTCGGACGTGAACGCACTCTCACCGATACCGCTGCTCCGGCTGGACCCCGGGATCCCCATGCCGACGCGTGCCCACGAGGGCGACGCGGGCGTGGATCTGTGTACCGCCGAGGATGTCGTCCTGGAGCCGGGGGAGCGGGTACTGGTAGGCACCGGTATCGCCGTCGCGCTGCCGGTGGGCACCGTGGGCCTGATCCATCCCCGTTCCGGGCTGGCGGCCAAGGCCGGACTATCCGTGGTGAACACACCGGGGACGATCGACGCCGGGTATCGAGGCGAGATCAAGGTGTGCCTGATCAACCACGATCCGCGAACCGCCGTCGAATTGCGCCGGGGCGACCGGATCGCCCAGCTGCTGGTGCAGCGGGTGGAACTGGTCGATTTCGTGGCGGTGGACCGGCTCGACGAGTCGGCCCGCGGTACGGGCGGGCACGGATCCAGCGGGGGACACGCGAGTTTGACGCCGGGCGGGGCGGACGCCGCCGACGGCAAGGAGGCCTGACATGTTCGGACGACGGAAATCCGGCGGACGCAGATCCGACGACGGGCAGGACACCGGCGAGTACGAGACCGGTGAATACGAGGAGTACGACGAGGGCGGGTACCACCGCGCCGACTACGACGATTCCTACGCCGACGGTTCCTACAGCGACGCCTACGACGAGAGCTACGACGACGGTTACGGCGGTGCCGCCTACAGCGACGCCTACGATGCCGCGATCGACGATCCCGATACCGAACCACAGCGGCGTGGTCCCTACGACTACGACGATGTCGCCGAGGTGCTGGAGAATTTCGCCGACACCCGGCTCGATCTGGGTTCGGTGATCCTGCCGGTACCGCCGGGCGGGCAGTTGCAGGTCGAGATGACCCCGCAGGGCACTCCGCAGGCGGTCCATCTGGCCACCGAGCACGGTCGGATCACCGTGGCGGCCTATGCCGCGCCGAAATCGAAGGGGCAGTGGCGCACGGTCGCCGCGGACCTCGCGGAATCGCTGCGCAAGGACGGTGCCCGGGTCTCGGTGGAGAAAGGCCCGTGGGGCCGGGAACTGGTGGCGGTCACCGAGGGCGCGGATCTGCGATTCATCGGTGTCGACGGCTACCGCTGGATGATCCGGCTGGTCGCGGCCGGGCCGTCGGGTTCGACCGCCGCGGGCGGGCCGCTGGTCGTGGCGGCACGCACGGTGCTGAGCGAAACGATCATCCGGCGGGGTACCGACGCGCTGCCGGTCCGGGAACCGCTGCCGGTGGTACTGCCTCAGCAACTCGCCGAACAACTCACCGCGGCCCATCAGCAGCAGCAACAGCAGGCCCAGCAGCAGGTGGCGACCCCGCCCCCGAGCGCCCGGCCGTCGCCGACACCCGCGGTGCTGCCGCCGCAGCAGCCGCAGCAGCCGCGCCGCGGCGCGCAGGGTTCGGCGATGCAGCAGCTCGGCCGGAACTGATCGACGACCCGCGATCCTGTTCCCGGCGGTGGCCGGAGCAGGGTCGCGGGACCGTGGACAAACGGTACGCCGGCGTCAGCCGAGACGGCTCAGCGCCAGCCGTCCCAGAATGCCCGGATCGGCGCCGAATTCGTCGAGGGTCAGTTCGGTGAGCACCGATCGGGGCGCCCGGCGCGCCCATTCCCGCCCCACGGTCACCGGATGCACCGGATCGTCGGCCGCCGCGATCACCGCCAGCGGTACATCCAGCGATTCCAGCAGGGCCGCCTCCGGCCACTTGTACTGCGCGGCCTCCTCCAACGCACCCGGCAGTCCGGGCCACTGGGACCGCCACGAACGGGTCAGCGCGTCGGCCAGCCACCCGGGACTGCTCGCCCGCATCCGGGCGATCACCGGTTCGAGGCCGTCGGCGCGCAGCTGGGCCGCTGTGGCCGCGGCGCTGTGGGTGGCGGGACACTGCGCGGTATCGGGACCGGTCCAGGCGGGCAATGCCGCGACGACGCCGCTGACGCCGGCCGGGTCGCGGTCGGCCGCCCATTCCACGGCGACCGCTGCGCCGAGCGATATCCCGGCCGCCAGCACCGGGCCGCGGGCCGCGGCGTCGTCCAGGGCTGTGCGATAACTCTCGATCACCGCGCCCGGATCCGGATCGACCGCGACGAAATCGAGTCCGGCGGCGGCGGATGCGGGGCCGAACGCGCGGCGGGCGAAGTATGCGTCGGAACCGGTTCCGGGCAGGGCGACGACGACAGCCGGACGTGGGGTATCGAACACCGGACCGAGCGTAGCGGTGCCGCCGGTACCCATCTACAGTGGCGGGTACGGCCACAGCCGGGCCGTAGCAGGAAATTCGGATGGTGTGCGACCCATGTCATCCGCGCACAGGAGAGCAGGCGATGTCTTCCGCGGCAGGAAGAAAAGCGGGCGCCAAGTCCGCGACCGGATATTTTCGCAGGCTCGGCCGCAGATTGACCGAGGATCTCGATCAGCTCGACGCCGAGGAGCTGGCGGAGACGGCCGACGCGTCGGGCGCCTGCCGGGTGTCGGAGTGCCGGCGCGGTGAGGAGGCGACGATGCTGGGCCGTCTGCGCAGTGTCGACTCCTGTCCGCAGGCCTCGGGTGCCAGCGTGCAGGCGGAGTTCTTCGACGGCACCGACGCCATCACACTGGTGTGGATCGGGCGCCGCCGGATCCCGGGTATCGAATCGGGCCGGCGCATCATGGTGCGTGGCCGCATCGGTGAACGCGAAGGCCGTAAGGTGATCTTCAACCCCTACTACGAATTGCGCGGAAACAGCTGACGTATGCCATCGAGCGACGAGTACGCCACCACGCGACTGCCCCGGGTCGAGGCCGTCCCTGATCCGCCACCCGCCGAGGGCGTGTCCGACGAGGACCGCACGGAACCGGCGAAGCAGACCCTGCTGGAGCAACTGGGCGGTTTCGGCGGCCTGATCTATTCGACGCTGCCCGTGCTGGTCTTCGTCCCGGTGAACACCCTGTTCGGGCTCACCGCGGCCATCTGGGCCGCGCTCGGCGTAGCGGCGGCGATCCTGGTGTGGCGTCTGATCCGCCGCGAGCCGATCCAGCCGGCCATCTCCGGTTTCGTGGGCGTCGGTATCTGTGCCCTGATCGCCTGGCGGGTCGGGGAGGCCAAGGGTTTCTTCCTGTTCGGTATCTACACCAGCCTTCTCTACGGCGCCGCGTTCCTGATCTCGATCCTGATCCGCCGCCCGCTGGTCGGTGTGGTGTGGGGTGTGCTGAACGGCCACGGTGGTGATTGGCGGGGTGACCCGCGGGTGGTCCGCCTCTACGACATCGCGACCGTCGCGTGGGTGCTCGTATTCGGTGCCCGCTACCTGGTCCAGCATCATCTCTACGACGCCGACAGCACCGGCTGGCTCGCCGCCGCGCGGATCGCGATGGGCTGGCCGCTCACCGCCGTAGCGCTGGTGGTGACGGTCTGGGCGGTGCGCCGCGCGGGACATCTGCCCGCCGCTTCCGGACGGCATTCCGCCGCCGACTGACCCCACGTCGTCCACAGGGTGGGTCCGTGTCATCCGTAAGGGTGGTCCAGGACCCACCCTTTGGTGTCTATCTCCGGGCTGCCATTCATCGGACCATCGTCTGAGGAAGACGATCTGCCGAGAGGACTGGCGAATGCGAACCGAGCAGCACACGATCACCCGCCCGGAGCGGGGGCACGAGCATCCGGTGCGGTCCCGGAGCCGCCTGGTGTCCGCGGAACTGGAAATTCTCGTCCCGGCCGCGGCCGCGGGTGATCGCGCCGCCGTCGCCGAGATCCTGCGGCTGATCCAGCCGCTGGTGCAGCGCTATTGCCGCACGCGTCTCGGCAACGCGAACCATCTGCACGTCACCGCCGACGATGTGGCGCAGGAGGTGCTGATGGCCACCGTGCAGGCCATCGCGCGCTACCGGGACCAAGGGAAGTCGTTCCTCGCGTTCGTGTACGGCATCGCGGCGAACAAGGTGTCCGATGCCTTCCGGGGCGCACAGGTCCATCCCGCCTACCCGGTGGCCGAATTCCCCGACGCGGTATCGACCGCGGCCGGCCCGGAGGAATGGGCGCTCGCCGCCGAACGAGGCGACCTGGTCCGCGCCCTGATGGCCCAACTCAACCCCGTGCACCGGAAGGTGCTGGTGATGCGGGTCGTGCTGGGCTGGAGCGCCGCCGAGACCGCGGTGGCGATCGGCACCACCCCCGGCGTGGTCCGCGTCATGCAGTACCGGGCACTGAACAAACTGCGCTCGCGCGCGGCCCAGCCGCTCGCGGCCTGACGCCCGCGTTCAGGAACGGGCCGAATGCTGTCGGGTGGTCAGTATTCGGCGTCCTGAGCGGGAGCCAGGCCTGTGGTGCCGCCGCCCACCGGTTCGATACCGTGCGGGGCCAGCACCGCGCGCAATTGCTCCTCGGCGGTCGCGGAAACCACGAACAGCAGTTCGTCGTCTCCCTCGAACGGGTCGTCGGGCTGCGGCACGATGACCCGGCCACCACGCAGGATGGTGACCAGCGCGGAATCACGCGGCAGGGTCAGGCTGCGTACCGGTTTTCCGGCGAGTGTCGTATCCGGGGGCAGGGTGAGCTCGACCAGATTGGCCTGCCCCTGCCGCAAGGTCATCAACCGGACCAGATCGCCCACCGAGACCGCCTCCTCCACGAGCGAGGCGAGCAGGCGGGGTGTGGAGACGGCGACATCGACTCCCCACGAATCGCCGAACAACCATTCGTTGCGGGGGTCGTTGACGCGCGCGACCACCCGGCGAACCCCGAATTCGGTTTTCGCCAGCAGGCTGTGCACGAGATTGGCCTTGTCGTCGCCGGTCGCGGCGATGACCACTTCGTAGTCCTCCAGGCCGGCGTCCTCGAGCAGTGCGAGTTCGCAGGCGTCCGCGTGCACCCAGACGGCTTCGGGCACCGAATCACGGTCGATATGGTCGAGCTGGCGTTCGAGCAGCATCACGCTGTGTCCCGAACGGAGTAGTTCGCGGGCGATGGACCGGCCGACGGCCCCGGCTCCGGCGATGGCCACTTTCATATCAGTCCTTGCTGGCTGGAGGTTTCGCGGCGAGCGCGACGGCCTCACCGGCGGAGCCGGAGGTGGCGGCCACGTACACGATGTCGTCGGCCTGGACGACCGTTTTCGCGTCCGGCAGGATGCCCTGCCCGAATCGGATGACGAACGCGACCCGGGCGCCGGTGGCGTCCTCGAGTTCGCTGACGGTGCGCCCGTACCACTCCTCGTGCAGGAGGAGTTGCGCGACGGCCACGGTGCCCGTGGGATCCCGCCACGTGGTGGTGCCCGCGTCGCCGATCAGCGTGTGCAGGAAACGGTCGGTGGTCCAGGGCACCGTCGCGATGGTCGGGATTCCGAGGCGCTCGTACACCGCGGCGCGTTTGGCGTCGTAGATGCGGGCGACCACCCGTTCGATACCGAACATCTCCCGCGCCACCCGGGCGGAGATGATGTTGGAGTTGTCGCCCGAGGAGACGGCCGCGAACGCGCCCGCCCGTTCGATACCGGCCCGGCGCAGTACGTCGCGGTCGAAACCGACACCCACGACCTGCTCACCGGCGAAATCCGCGCCCAACCGGCGGAACGCGTCCGGGTTGCGGTCGATCACGGCGACCTCGTGACCTATCCGGACCAGGGCACGGGCCAGCGACGCCCCTACCCGGCCGCATCCCATGATCACCACGTACACGGTGAACCTCGCTCCTGACTCGGTCTGCCCTACGGCAAGTGAAACAGCCGTGTGGCTGCTGCGAAAACGAACCGTACTCGCTGGTTCTCGCCCTCAGCCTCGTTCCCCCCTCCGGGGGCCGTCAAACCCCGCCTTCCGGTGATGCCTCGCAGCGCAGCGGGGCGCGGGGGCTTATGCTCCGTCCAGTGTCGAAGTTGACGACCGCTACCAAGCGTCTGGTGTTGGGGCGGCCATTCCGTAGTGACTCCCTGGGCCACACCCTGCTGCCGAAGCGAATCGCGCTGCCGGTGTTCGCCTCGGATGCGATGTCCTCGGTCGCGTATGCGCCCGAGGAGATCTTCCTGGTGCTGTCGGTGTCCGGGCTCGCCGGTTACGCCTACGCCCCGTGGCTCGGATTGGCCGTTGCGGTCGTACTGGTCATCGTCGTCACCAGTTATCGGCAGAACGTGCACGCCTACCCGTCCGGCGGCGGTGATTTCGAGGTGGTCACCACCAACCTCGGCGCCACGGCCGGGCTGACGGTCGGTAGTGCGTTGCTGGTGGACTATGTCCTGACGGTCGCGGTGTCGATCTCGTCGGCCGCGTCGACGATCGGCTCGGCCATCCCGTTCATCGCCACGCACAAGGTGCTGTTCGCGGTGGCGGCGATAGCGTTGATCACCGCCATGAACCTGCGCGGGGTGCGCGAGTCCGGCCGGTTGTTCGCGCTGCTGTCGTACGCCTTCCTGTTCGGTATGTTCACCATGCTGGTGTGGGGGCTGATCCGGATCTTCGTGCTGAACGACGACGTGCGCGCCGAATCGGCGTCCTTCGAACTGCGTGCCGAAGACGAGCATCTGGCCGGGCTGGCGTTGATCTTCCTGCTCGCGCGCGCGTTCTCCTCCGGGTGTGCGGCGCTCACCGGTGTCGAGGCGATCAGCAACGGGGTTCCGGCCTTCCGCAAACCCAAATCGCGTAATGCCGCGACCACACTGCTGATGCTGGGCGCGATCGCCATCGTGTTGCTGCTCGGCATGATCGTGCTCGCCCGGCAGGCGCATGTGGTGTTCGCCGAACATCCCGAGCAACTCGTCGGCGCGCCCGCGGACTATCACCAGAAAACGCTGATCGCGCAGATCGCGCACGCGGTTTTCAGCGGTTTCACCCCGGGCTTCTATTTCGTCGCCGTGGTCACGTCGGTCATCTTGGTACTGGCCGCCAATACGGCTTTCAACGGGTTCCCGGTCCTCGGCTCGGTGCTGGCGCAGGCGCGGTTCCTGCCGCGCCAGCTGCACACCCGCGGGGACCGGCTGGCGTTCAGCAACGGCATCCTGTTCCTGGCCATCGGCGCGATCGCGTTCGTCATCGCGTTCGATGCGGAAGTGACCCGGCTGATCCAGCTCTACATCATCGGGGTGTTCGTCTCGTTCACCCTCAGCCAGACCGGCATGCTCCGGCATTGGAGCCGCTTGCTGAGCCGGGAGACCGATCCGGCCGAACGGCGCCGGATGATGCGCTCCCGGGCCATCAACGCGCTGGGCCTGGTGGCCACCGGTGCCGTCCTGGTGATCGTGCTGATCACGAAGTTCTTCGCCGGCGCCTGGATCGCGATCGTGACCATGGCGGTGATCTTCGTGATCATGAAGATGATCCACCACCACTACAACTCGGTGGCCCGGGAACTGGAAGAACACGAATGGGACGGCGTGCTCCCGAGTCGCACCCATTCGATCGTCCTCGTATCGAAGCTGCATCTGCCGACCCGGCGGGCACTGGCCTACGCCCGGGCCGGGCGCCCGGACACGCTGGAGGCGATCACCGTGAACGTCGACGAGGACGACACCCGCGCGCTCGTGCGGGACTGGGAGAGAAGCGACAACCCGGTACCGCTGAAAGTGATCGAATCGCCCTACCGCGAGATCACCAAACCGGTACTCGAATACGTCAAGCGGGTGCGTAAGGACGCGCCGCGTGATGTGGTGACGGTCTTCATTCCCGAATACGTCGTCGGGCACTGGTGGGAGCAGGTACTGCACAATCAGAGCGCGCTGCGGTTGAAGGGCCGGTTGCTGTTCGAACCGGGCGTGATGGTG
This sequence comes from Nocardia sp. NPDC001965, assembly GCF_053594175.1. Classification (NCBI taxonomy): domain Bacteria; kingdom Bacillati; phylum Actinomycetota; class Actinomycetes; order Mycobacteriales; family Nocardiaceae; genus Nocardia; species Nocardia sp. NPDC001965. The sequence goes on along the minus strand of NZ_JBSFDZ010000027.1, from coordinate 54,721 downwards.
ACCAGCGTGCCGTGGCAGCTCAGTTCCTCGGCCCGCGCCCGGGTGGCGGGCGAACCCGCGGCGCCGGGCGCGGTACGCCGCGGATACGGCGACAACGGGTGAGGTTTCCATGAGTTCCTGGCGTGAACGGGTGCTGTCGGTACGGCTCGGACCACCGGGGCACGGGGGGTTCTGCGTGGCTCGCCACGAAGGCCGGGTGGTGTTCGTCCGGCACGGGCTGCCCGGCGAGCTGGTGCGAGCCAGGGTCACCGAGGATCGGGGCGGCTCGTTCTGCCGGGCCGACGCCGTGGAGATCGTCGAGGCGTCACCGGACCGGATACCGGCCACCTGTCCGGTATCCGGTCCGGGTGGGGCGGGCTGCTGTGATTTCTCCTTCGCCACCGCGGCGGCGCAGCGCCGGCTGAAGGCGGCCGTCGTATCCGAGCAGTTGAGCCGGATCACCCGGCTCGAGCGCGCGGTCGAGGTGGAACCGGTCACCGGAGCGGGTGACGAGACCGGTGGCTGGCGGACCCGGATCAGGCTGGTGGTGGACGCCGATGGCCGGGCCGGTGTGCACCGCTATCGCAGCACCGGTGTGCTGACCGATCTGCGCTGTCCGCAGCCGGTGTCGCGCGCCCTGGACGGTATCGAACGCGGTCGCTGGATGCCCGGTGCGGAACTGGTGATCGCGGTCGACGACACCGGGGCCCGCCATATCGTCGAAATCGCCCCACCGGCGCCGGGGACCGGCCACCGGGATGGTGGCCGGCACGGCGGCCGGTCCGGACCCGGTGGTCGCGCGGACCGGCGAACGGGCGGCCCGCGGGGGCCGCGTTCGGCCGACCGCGACGCGGTCGCGGGCGCGCAGCCGCAGACACCGGGCGCGCAACGCCGCCACACCGCGGCCCGGCGGGCCGCCGCGCACGCCGACCGCGACGAATTCGTGGTGGAGGGTAGCGGCCGGGCTGTGCAGTATGTCTCCGGCCGCCGCTGGGAGATCTCCGCGGCCGGATTCTGGCAGGCGCATCGCGGTGCCGCGCAGTGCTATTCGGATATCGTCGCCGAGTGGTCCGATCCGGGAGCCGGCGCGACCGCCTGGGATCTGTACAGCGGGGCGGGGGTGTTCGCCGCGCGGCTGGCCGAGCAGGTGGGGTCCACCGGCACGGTGCTGGCCCTGGAATCCGCACCGGCCGCTGTCGCCGACGGTAATGCCGCGCTGGGCGATCTGCCGTGGCTGCAGCTCCGGGCCGGCCGGGTCGAACAGTGGGCGGTCGGACACCGTGGAGCGCGGCCGCGGGTCGTGGTGCTCGATCCACCGCGGGCGGGGGCGGGCAAACCGGTGGTGCACGCCGTCGCTGCCGCCGAACCGGACCGGATCGTGCACATCGGATGTGATCCGGCGTCGTTCGCCCGCGATCTGCGCCTCTATCTGGATGCCGGGTACGAGCTGAGCGCGCTGCGTGCCTTCGACGCGTTCCCCGCCACCCATCACGTGGAATGTCTTGCGCTTCTGGAACGCTGAGGCCACCGGATGCGCCGGGACCGCCCGGCGCATCCGTTACTTCAGCTGCCAGGTGGCCCGCAGCGTCGCGGTGATCTCGGCCTCACCCGATTCGATCGGCACCGCCGCCGGGTCCGACGCGGCGACCAGCCGGATGCCGCCGGGTTCGGCGGGTTGTTGCGGCGGCGGCGCGGTCGTGTGTTCGGTGATCTCGAGCACGGGGCCCAATTCCCGGGCGGCCCGGCGTGCGTACTGCCGTGCCTTGTCCAGTGCGTTGTCCCAGGCGGCGTCCCGTGCCCGCTCCAGCAACCGTTCCCGGTCGGCGAAGGTGTGCTGGAGGCCGCCCAGCCGCGCATCGTCCCCACCCGCCGCGACGGCATGGGCGACGATCTCCGACGGGGTCGACCGGGTGGGATCGACCGCGGCGGCGAGGACCACCGTGAGGGTGCTGGTCGCGATATAGCCGATCACTCGTGACGTGCCGTCCTGCCAGGCGGTATCCGATCGCACCGAGAGCATGCCGGTACCGATGTCGGCGGCCGGTACGCCGTCGTCGCGCAGCGCGGCGGTCAGGGCCGTCACACTCCGGCCCGCCCGGTCGTAGGCCAGGTTCACGGTGCTCGCGCGGCATTCGACGCCGATCGTGAGCACGATCCGGTCCGGGGTGGCGCGCACACTGCCGTATCCGAATACGGTCACCGTCGCGGCCTGCGGCTGGGTCATCCGGTCTCCTCACGGTCGGTCTCCGGCGGCCGGCGGCGCGCCGCTGTCCCGGGGCCCGCGGCCGGACACGGTTCGCGCGGCACCCGTCGTTCACCTTAGGCTGGAGCGATACGCCGGACCGCGGTTCCGGCCCGGTACGGAGGTGTGTACGGCTCGCCGCCCGGGTGGTGCAGTCGGCCGCGGCTCCTAGACTGGTCGGATCAACTGCGCTATCCGGAGGGAGCGAATCAGGTGGGAGTGCTTTCCCGGGTCGATACGCCCGAAGACGTGCGTCGGCTCTCGGCACCGCAACTGCGGGAGCTGGCGGCCGAGATCCGCGAGTTCCTGGTGCACAAGGTCGCCGTCACCGGCGGCCACCTGGGCCCGAATCTCGGGGTGGTGGAACTCACCCTCGCCCTGCACCGGGTTTTCGATTCACCCGCCGACCCGTTGATCTTCGATACCGGGCACCAGGCCTATGTGCACAAGATCGTGACCGGTCGCAAGGACCGATTCGACAGTCTGCGCCGCAAGGACGGACTGTCCGGATACCCGAGCCGCTCGGAGAGCGAGCACGACTGGGTGGAGTCTTCACACGCCTCGGCGTCGCTGTCCTATGCCGACGGTCTGGCCAAGGCGTTCGCCCTCACCGGACAGGACCGCCATGTGGTGGCGGTGGTCGGGGACGGTGCGCTCACCGGCGGTATGTGCTGGGAGGCACTGAACAATATCGCGGCCGCGAAGGACCGCCCGGTGGTCATCGTGGTCAACGACAACGGCCGCTCCTATGCGCCGACCATCGGCGGGCTGGCCGACCGGCTCACGGCGCTGCGCACCCAGCCGGTGTACGAGCATATGCTCGACACCGGCCGCCGTTTACTGAAAAGTATTCCGGGCGTGGGTGATTCCGCGTATTCGATGGTGCACGCCGTCAAGGCCGGGATAAAGGACGCGGTGAGCCCGCAGGAGCTGTTCAGCGATCTCGGTCTCAAATACGTCGGCCCGGTCGACGGCCACGATCTCCTCGCCCTCGAATCGGCGTTGCGCCACGCCAAGGATTTCGGCGGTCCGGTGGTGGTTCACGCGGTCACCCAGAAGGGCCACGGCTACGAACCGGCCGAGAACCACGAGGCCGATCAGATGCACGCCTGCGGCCCGATCGACCCGCTCACCGGCGAATCGGTGAGCACCGGGACCTCGGTCAGCTGGACCTCGGTGTTCGCCAAGGAACTCATCGCCCACGCCGAGCACCGGGAGGACATCGTCGCGATCACCGCGGCCATGCCCGGGCCCACCGGATTGTCCGCCTTCGGTGACCGTTTCCCGGACCGGCTCTTCGATGTCGGTATCGCCGAACAGCATGCGCTGGCCTCGGCGTCGGGGCTCGCGCTGGGCGGGCTGCATCCGGTGGTGGCCATCTATTCGACCTTTCTCAACCGGGCCTTCGATCAGCTGCTGATGGACGTGGCACTGCTGAAACAGCCCGTCACTCTGGTCCTGGACCGCGCCGGCATCACCGGAGCGGACGGCGCCAGCCACAACGGTATGTGGGATCTGTCGCTGCTCGGCATCGTGCCCGGTATGCGGGTCGCCGCACCGCGCGACGCGGCGACCCTGGCCGAGGAACTGGCCGAGGCGCTGGCGGTGAGCGACGGTCCCACCGCGTTGCGGTTCCCGAAGGACAGTGTGGGCGCCGAGATCCGGGCGATGGAACGCCTCGACGGTGTGGATGTGCTGTGGCTGCCGGATCGGGAGGGCCCGTCGGCGCAGGCCCAGCGTGGCGATGTGCTGTTCGTCGCCGTCGGTGCTCTGGTGCCGGCCACGTTGCAGGCCGCGGAGTTGCTGGAGGCCGACGGGATCACCGCCACGGTCATCGATCCGCGCTGGGTGCTGCCGGTCTCCGACACGATCGTCAAACTGGCCGAGAACTACCGCCTGGTGGTGACCTTGGAGGACAGTGGTCTGCACGGCGGAATCGGCGCGAGCGTATCGGCCCGGCTGCGGGCCGCGGGGCTGGACGTGCCCGCGCGCGATATCGGTATCCCACAGGAATTCCTGGACCACGGCAGTATCACCCAGGTACGGCAGGAACTCGGTCTCACCGCCCCCGATATCGCCCGCCGTGTCGCCGGCTGGCTGGACGTGCCCTGACAGTTACCGGACCGGATGGGTAGCGCACTCGCTACCTGTCCGGTACGCCGGTCAGTCTTCGGACCGGTCGATCAACGCGGCCGCGAGCGGCTCGGCGGCGAGTTCCCGCTGCCAGGGCCGAGCCCCGTGAGTTTTCAGGAAGCCGTCGACGGCCGCGGAGATCTCGTCGGCAGCCGTCCCCGGTCCACCGCGGTAGTCGGCCAGGCCGTCCCAGCACAACCGGCGTACCAGATCGGGGGAGAGCAGGTTCTCCACCGGTACCGCGACCCGCTCGGAGATCCGGGTCATCACCGTGCGGGCCCGGGCCAGCCGCGCCGCGGCCACCGGGTCACGACGTTCCCACCGGTTCACCGGTGGCGGGCCGTCGTAGGGCTGACTCATCCGGGGCAGCTCCTCGTCGGGTAGTAGGCGGGCGCGTTCCACCGCCCCCAGCCATTCCCGCGAGTAGCGGCGTTGCCGCGGGCCACCGAAGACCGGAAGTTCCCGCAGCTGCCCGATGGAGGTGGGGTCGGCCTTCGCGGCCGCGACGATCGCCGAATCCGGCAGGATCCGCGACGGTGCGATATCCCGGCCGCGCGCCAGGGTGTCGCGGGTGGTCCACAGTTCGCGCACGATCGCCAGCTGCCGGGCGCGGCGCAGCGTATGGATACCGGAGGTGCGCCGCCAGCGGTCCGGTTTCGGCGCGGCGGGTTCGAGCAACCGGATGTGTTCGAATTCCTGTGCGGCCCAATCGGTCTTACCCTGGTCGGTCAGTGACGCGGCCACGGCCTCCCGAAGCTCTACCAGTAGCTCCACGTCCAGGGCGGCATAGTTGAGCCAGGCCTCCGGGAGCGGCCGGGTGGACCAGTCCGCGGCGCCGTGACCCTTGCGCAGTTCCCGGCCGAGCAACTGTTCGACCATGGCCGCCAGGCCGACCCGGGGGAATCCCGCCAGCCGTCCACCCAATTCGGTATCGAACAGCGCCGCCGGGCGTAAACCCAGCTCGGCCAGGCCCGGCAGGTCCTGGTCGGCCGAGTGCAGAATCCATTCCAGGCCGTTGATCACCTCGGCCAGCGGCGCCAGCGCGTCGGCGACCGGTATCGGATCGATGAGGACGGTGCCCGCGCCCGCCCGGCGCAACTGGATCAGATAAGCCCGCGACGAGTACCGGAAACCGGAGGCGCGTTCGGCGTCCACGGCCAGCGGCCCGGTGCCGCCCGCCAGACGCTCGGCGGCGGCCGCCACGGCCTCGGCGGTCCGGCAGACCGGCGGGATTCCCTCGGCGGGAACCAGCAGTGGAACGGCAGTGGGCTCGGCGGATTCGGAATCGGCCGCCGGGGCGGCAGCATCCTGCCGTGGCGCCGGATCGGACGCCGGAGACAGGCCGGTGCCACCATCCGGGTGGTCACCGGACAGGTGTTCGGGCTCCTCTACTACCGGCATAAAGGGCCACTCTACGTGGCCGGAGCCACGTCCGATATTCAACCACGGTCGATATCGCCGGCCGGGGAGGGACGCAGATCGGTGATCCCGGCCGGTGGCAGACCCGCCGCGTACGCCAGGACTTCGCCGAACGCTTCCACATGAGGTCGCATCTCGGTGCTGCGGGCGGTCCACGACGCCCGTAACTCCAGTTGGTGCGCGCGCGGTGGACCGGCGATATCGCCGTACCGCACCGAACTGGTGGAGGTCACCGTTCCGCCGAGTGCGGTGAACGGTCCCTCCCTGGATTCCAGGGCGTCCACGAGCCAGCTCCACGCGACCTCGGGTAGTAGCGGGTCGGCGGCCAGGGCGCCGTCGATATCGGCCTGGATATACGCGACCAGGCGGAACACGCCGTGCCAGGCTTCGTCGCCGTGGGGGTCGTGGAGCAGGATGAGGCGCCCGAAGGCGTCGTCGTCGGAATCGATCGGGACGACCGGCGAGTCCTCGTGGATCACCTCGGCGCCGAGCGCGTAGGAGTAGGGGGCGAGACGCTGCGGCGGACGGATCGGGGACAGCTCGATCCGCGGATGTACGGATGCGGCGCCCATCGCCGAGACGGCAGCGCGAAACGATGCGGGTTCGTCGCCGGGCCCATCGTCGGGTGCGCCGTCGCGGATATCGAGCGGTGTCACGGGGAATGACGGTAGACCCGTAGCACCCGGGGCGTGCGGAGGCGCGCCGGGCGACCGTTGTTGCTGCGTGTGCGGGCCCGATCGTGGTAAACAGCGCGCAACCACCCCCGGGGTGCGCCCAGCCGCCGCCCAGGAGAGCGGATCGGCGGCGATCGGTGACCGCCGGCTGTGGTGTGCGGGCGTGCGCGCCGACTTGTCCGGGGCCGCATACGATGGCGTGTGATGAGCACATATACGCGCCGCCGGTTGTCCGATGCCCCGTTCCTGGCCGCCGCCACCGGCGCCGCACCGGGCCGGCGCCCGGTGTGGTTCATGCGTCAGGCGGGCCGGTCGCTACCGGAATATCGCGAGGTCCGGACGGGTGTCGGGATGCTGCAGTCGTGTTTCGACCCGGAACTCGTCTGCGAGATCACCATGCAGCCGGTCCGGCGGCACGGGGTCGACGCGGCCATTTTGTTCTCCGATATCGTCGTTCCGCTCAAGGCGGCCGGAATCGATCTCGATATCGTGCCCGGCGTCGGTCCGGTGGTCGCCGCACCGGTGCGCACGGCCGCCGATGTGCAGGCGCTGCCGCGGCTGCGACCCGAGGAAGTGGGTGCGGTCGCGGACGGAGTCGGATTGCTGGTGGACGAACTCGGGCAGACGCCGCTCATCGGATTCGCCGGCGCGCCGTTCACCCTCGCGTCGTATCTGGTGGAAGGCGGCCCCAGCAAACATCACGAGCGCACCAAAGCCATGATGTACGGCGATCCCACCGCCTGGCACGCGTTGCTCGGCGCCCTCACCGATATCACCCTCGTATTCCTGCGCGCTCAGCTCGCGGCCGGGGTGGACGCGGTGCAGCTGTTCGATTCGTGGGCGGGGGCGCTCTCGCTGGCCGACTACCGCCGCTTCGTGCTGCCGCATTCCGAGCGGGTGTTCGCCGAACTCGCCGAGGCCGGGGTGCCTCGGATCCACTTCGGCGTCGGCACCGGGGAGCTGCTCGGCGCGATGGGTGAAGCCGGTGCCGATGTGGTCGGTGTCGATTGGCGGTTGCCGCTGACCGAGGCGGTGCGCCGGGTGGGCGCGGGCAAAGCACTCCAGGGCAACCTCGATCCCGCGGTGCTCTTCGCGGGCTGGCCGGTGGTGGAGTCCGAGGCCCGCCGGATCGCCGAGGAGGCGGACGCTGCCCTGGCCATGGGCGCCTCCGGCCATATCTTCAATCTCGGCCACGGGGTACTCCCCGAGACCGACCCCGGCGTACTGACCGCGCTGGTCGAACTGGTCCACGAACTCTGAGCCGAGCCGCCGGGGCATACCGTGCGTGATGCGGAGCGGTACGCCCGGCGGATCCCATCCGGTGCCGTCCACCTCCGGACCCTGCAGCGTCGGCGCGACGGGTATCCGGGATCGCCTCGCGGCGCCGGGTGAGGTGAGTGGCCCCGACGATCCGGCCGGATCGTAGGCGGAGGGCGGAATTCGCCGGCGCGCTCGCCGCGATACGGTCGCACCATGAGAATCGCGGTAGTCGGTGGGGGGATCAGCGGGCTCGTCGCGGCATACCGGTTACGTGTGCTGCTGGGCGATTCGGCCGTGATCACCGTGGCCGATTCCCGGGACCGGTTCGGCGGTGTGCTGCGGACCAGCGAGATCGCGGGTGAGCCGGTGGACCTGGGAGCCGAGGCGTTCGTCGGGCGGCGCCCGGAGGTGCCGGAACTGCTGAGCGAACTGGGTATCGCCGATCAGCTGGTGCATCCGGCCGGTCTGCGGCCGCTGATCTGGTCGGGCGGGCGGGTGCACCCGCTGCCCGACCGAACGCTGATGGGGATCCCGGCGACGGCCGCGTCCGTCGAAGGGCTGGTCGACGCGGCGACGCTGGAGTGGATCGCCACCGAACCCGATCGCCCGTTCACCTGGCGGCCCGGTGCCGATATCGATGTCCATTCCCTGGTGGCCGAGCGTTTCGGCGAGCAGACCGTGGCGCGCAGCGTCGATCCGTTGCTCGGCGGGGTGTATGCGGGCACCGCTCGTTCTGTCGGTGTGCGCGCGGCGCTGCCGACGCTGGCCGTCGCGCTGGACCGCGGCGCCGCCTGCCTCACCGATGCGGTGGCGGCGGCGCTGCCCCCGCCCTCGGACGCACCGGTCTTCGGGGCCCTGCGCGACGGATACGGCGCACTGTTGGACGCGCTGGCGGCGCGTACGGCGGCGGCGACCGTCGGCGATACCGCGGTCACCGGCCTCCGGCGGATATCCGGTGGCTGGGCAGTGGATCCGCTCGGAGAATTCGATGCGGTCGTCCTGGCGGCACCGGCGCCGGTGACAGCTCGGCTGCTGGCCGATATCGCGCCGGCGGCGGCGAGCGCGGCCGCCGGTATCGAGCTGTCCTCGTCGGCGCTGGTCGCACTGGAGTTGCCGAAGGATACGGCGTTGCCGGCGAATTCGGGGGTACTGGTGGCCACCGGGGAACCGCTGCGGGCCAAGGCGTTCACCCTGTCCAGCCGGAAATGGGCGCATCTTGCCGCCCGGGGCACCGCACTGGTGCGGGCCTCTTTCGGCCGTTTCGGGGACGACGCGGTATTGGGTCTGTCCGACGCCGAACTGATCGATGCCGCCACCGTCGATCTGGCGACCGTGACGGGGGTGCCCATCACTCCGCGGTCGGCTGTCGTGCAGCGCTGGCCCGGTGGCCTGGCCCAGTACGCGCCCGGCCACACCGAACGGGTCGCCGAAATCGAATCCGCGCTGGCGGGTTTCGACGATCTCTCGGTGACCGGGGCCTATCTGCACGGTGTCGGTGTACCGGCCTGTGTCGCGGCGGCGACGCGCGCCGCGACGCGGATCGCCGCCGCCGGGACGGCTGCACGGGCCTGAGGCCTGTCCTACGGCGCGCCGGATGTGGTGCGGGCGCATATCCGAACCTCCGGCCCCGCCGTGTACCCGATCCGGCGAGTGGCACGATGGGATCATGGCGCGACTCGATTACCAGTCTCTCAACTCCACCATCCGCTATCTCATGTTCTCCGTGTACCAGGTGCGGCCCGGAGTCCTGGGAGACGACCGCGCGGCGGCGCTGAAGGAGGCCCGCGAATTCTTCGACGGCCTGGCCGACCGCGGGGTCGTGGTACGCGGGTTCTACGACGTGGCCGGGATGCGGGCCGACGCCGATTTCATGGTGTGGACACATGCCGAACGGGTCGAGGACCTGCAGGCCGCCTACGCCGATTTCCGGCGCACCACCGATCTCGGCCGGGCCAGCACCCCGGTGTGGAGCAATGTGGCGCTGCATCGGCCCGCTGAGTTCAACAAGAGCCATATTCCGGCGTTCCTGGCCGGCGAGGAGGCCGGTAACTACATCTGCGTCTACCCGTTCGTCCGGTCCTACGAGTGGTATCTGCTGCCCGACGACGAGCGCCGCAAGATGCTCGCCGATCACGGCAAGGAAGCTCGCGGCTATCCCGATGTGCGAGCCAACACCGTGTCCTCGTTCGCGCTCGGCGACTACGAGTGGATTCTGGCGTTCGAGGCGCCGGAGCTGCACCGGATCGTCGATCTGATGCGTGACCTGCGCGCCACCGAGGCCCGGATGCATGTCCGGGAGGAGACCCCGTTCTACACCGGTCCGCGGGTCGAACTCGAACAGCTCGTCGCCGCGCTGCCCTGATCCCGGCCGCCCGGCCGGCGTGCTCCCGTTACGGGAGGTCGGCCGGGCGGTCGTCACGGACGCTACTGCCGCGCAAGCGGCGGCTTCACTCCGTGGCGCCGGTGGCGGGGTGCAGGCGCAGGGATATCGAGTTGATGCAGTACCGCTTGTCCGTGGGGGTGGGGTACCCCTCGCCCTCGAAAACGTGTCCGAGGTGGCTGTGGCAGTTGGCGCAGAGCACTTCGACGCGGCGCATCCCCAGCGAAACGTCCTCGCGCAGCAGTACCGCGTCCGAGGCGGCCGGATCGAAGAAGGACGGCCATCCGCAGTGCGATTCGAACTTCTCCGTGCTGCGGAAGAGTTCGGCGCCGCAGGCCCGGCAGCTGTAGACCCCTTCGGTCTTCGTATCGGTGTATTCGCCGGTGAACGGCCGCTCGGTGCCGGCTTCGCGGAGTACCGCGTACTCCGCGGGATCCAGCTTCGCCCGCCATTCCTGGGGGCTCAGCTGAATCTTCGGGGTGGGCAGGGAGGTATCGGTCGCGTCCGTTTCGGAGCTCATGGGTCCACGCTACGCGGTCCGATCGAGGTACCGGATCAGCCGTGTACGCGCTCGGTCTCGGCTATCGGTGCCCTGTCCGGTGCCGGGGCCACCGATACGGCGGGAACCGGGGCGGGATCCGGTGGTGTCGGTGCGGCGAAGTCGTCCGTACCGCCGTCCCGGGAATCGGGTGCCGCGGCCAGCCACGCCGGGTCCAGGTTCGGCAGCCGGCCTTCCCGGCGAGCCGCCAGGTAGCGGTCGCCGAGCACACAGAACACCACGACCAGCAGCAGGCCCCACCCGAAGGTGATACGCAGGTATTCCAGGTTGCGGCCGATATCGGGCCAGCGGTCCGACAACCATTTGTCGTAGGACAGGAAGCCGAACACCGCCAGCCAGGCCGGCCAGTTGCGCAGGACGGAATTGCGCAGGACCACCGACATGAGGAACGGGAACAGCATCATCGAGTAGTACATCTGGCCCAGCGACGCGAGCAGCCACGACGCGGTGAGCAGCACCCCGGAGGCGGTGGTGACGAAGAAGAGCTCGTCTTCGCGGTAGTAGCGGTACAGGATCCACAGCGAGATCAGGACCAGGACTGCCATGGTGATCCGGATGGTCCAGGTGAGCCAGGGCGGCAGCCCGTAGTACTCCGCGTTACCGGGTATGGCGCTGTTGAAGTAGTCCCGGGTTTCGAACAGATACGGCGCGGTGCGCGTGAAGAAACGTTCCGGGTCCCGGGAGAGCGGCCAGGCGACGGCGGTGAGCACGACCGGCACGGTCACCGCCGTCGCGACCAGCGTCCACTGTTTACGGACCACCGCGATGAGCAGCAGCGGCGCAAGTGTCGGTTTGACGGCCATACTCAAACCGAGGACCACACCTGCCCATACATCGCGTCGTCGCAACAACAGGATGAGGAACAGCATCTCCGCCAGCAGCAGGCATCCGTTGACATTGGTGAACACCAGAGTGTTGATCACCGTCTCGGACGAGAACATCGCCAGTAGGAGTACCGGCGCGGCGATCGAGCGCAGCGTGTAGTTGAACAACCGCAGCAGCAGATACCAGGCGATCAGGATGGCGACGGCGTTGAGCAGGATGAACAGCCAGCGCGACTTCTCGTAATCGATCACCCCGATCGGCGCGATCAACAAGGTCCCGCTGGGTGGATACAGATAGTGCGGATCCACCGAATCGAAGTTCGCCGTGTAGACCTCACGCCCGTTCAGGAAGTCCAGCGAGGCCTGGTAGACCGGCTTGTAGTCATCGGTGACGAAACCGTTGACAGCCTTGATGAACACCCGGTTCAGCACGGTCATGACCGCCAGCGGCCAGAGCGCGAACCGGATCACGTCGGCGGTTGTTCGAGCAGTGCGGGGCTCGAGCTGTCGAAGGAACACCACGGCACGGTACACCGGGCGGTGCCGTGGTGTTGCCGGGACCCACCCTCGACGCGCCGGTCAGGGGTGCCTCGGGCCCTGTTCGGACCGCCCGCGGTCAGGCCGGGCAGGCGGTGCCGTCACCGGGCAGCCGACCGTCCTTCAGGTAGTCCACGAGTGCGGTCTGCGCGCATCCGGAATGGGTGCTCACCGGATGACCCCAACCCTGCCAGGTCATCGTCGAGGTCCGGGCGCCCGCGGCGCCGAGCGCGCCGGTCACCGAGGCCTGGGCGGCTCCGGCGACCGGGTCGCCGACGCCGGTGAGCACCAGTACCGGCAGTTCGAACTTTTCCAGTGCGGGCGACGCCTCGGTGACCGGCCATGCCGAGCAGGCCAGCATCGACAGGGCGGTGGCGCGCCCGAACGCCGGATACTTCTGCGCCCAGATTCCGGTCAGATCGGTGACCTGGGCCGCGGGCGGACTCTGCGGCATGTCGGTGCAGCCGTTGACGAATTGGCCGTCGGTCGCGGTGGCGGCTTCCTGTTCACCGATGTTCGCCTTCAGTGGCCCCAGATCACCCCGGCCGGCCGCCGACAGTGCGTCGGCGAAGGCGCCGACCCGGCCGCTCTGATCCGCCCGCGGGCTACCGAGGAATCCGGTGACGGCCGTGCGTACCGCGTTTGCCGATATGTCGCCCAGCTGTCCGTCGGTGGCCTTCTGCATCAGCGCGGTCACCGCCGCGCGCGGGTCCGGCCCGAGCGAGCAGGAGATTCCGGCGCACTGCTGCGCGAAGGCCGTCAGTGCGGCCTCGGCGCCCTGAACCGCTGTCTCGGTACGGGTGATCGTGTCCACACCGACCGGGGTGGGGGAGTCGAGGACGAGCCGGGCCAGCCGGTCACCGTATTTGCGGGCGTATTCCATTCCGACCAGTGCGCCGCTGCCGGTTCCCAGAACGGCGATATGGTCGACATCCCATTCCCGCCGCAACTGCTCGATATCGTCGGCGGCGTGCGCGGCGTCGAAGGTACCGTCGTAGGGCTGCAGGAAATCCCGGCAGGAGATGGTCCCGTTACGGGACAGATCGGACATGCCCGCCACCGGATCACCGCCCGGGCTGAACTGGGCGTTGTCCTGTAGGCCGGTGCGGATATCGGCGGGCAGGCAATCGATGGCCTGGGAGGTGCCGATACCGCGCCGGTCCACCGCGACCACCGGATGTGTGGTGAGCAGTGCGTTCGCCGGGCCGGTCGCCAGACCGGCGAGAGTGGCGCCGGAAGAGCGGTCCACGCCCGAGGTCAGGACGACCGGCGTGGCGTCGGGCGGGGTCTGCGGGAGCCGGGCCCGTATCGCCCCGGCGCGGAAGTTGCCCAGTACCGAGCCCGCGCTGTCGATCGGTGTGGAGAAGTCGGCGCATTCCAGGACCAGGCCGGCCGGGCCCGGGCCCATACCGGCCTGGTCGAACGTCTCGCGGCTGCACTCGCGCCAGGGCAGATCCTTTTTCGGCACCTCGGCGGCGGGCGGCGGCGGGACCTGTGCCGACGTGGTGGAATCGCCTGGTACAGGCGGACGTTCGACGGCGACGTGCGGGCGGTCCGACGGACCGGCACCGCATCCGGCGATCATGATCAAAAGTGCCGAGGCCGGCACCACTGCCCGAGTCCAGCGCATGCGCTACACCCTGCCAGGTCCGGATCGGATTCGCCCCAGCGGGACGTCCGGCACCCGCGCGGCCGCCCGTTCCCGCCTCCGGGGGTTCAGGCACGCACCCAGCGGGTGAGCACCGTTCCGTCCGTATCGAAGAGTAGATGCGCTGGGGTCATACGCAGGCCGAATTCCCGATGGGACACCGAGATCCGCCGGGCCGGACCGCCGACGAGCAGGGGTGCGGTGGTCAGGCAGAGTTCGTCGACGGCGCCGTCGGCCGCCAGGGATCCGAACAGTTGCGGGCCACCCTCGCACAGCATCCGGTGCAACCCGCGCGCGGCCAGCGCCGCCGGGACCGCCGGTGGATCGATGACCTCGTCACCGATCACGATCACCTCCGCGCCCGCGTCGGTGAGGGCGCGGACCCGCTCGGCGGGAGCCGCGGCCGTGGTGAGGATCAGAGTCGGGGTGCCCGCCGTGGTGAGTACGCGGTGGCCGGGGTCCAGCGCGGCGGAAGCGGTCACGATCGCGATGGGAGGCGGGGTGCCGTCGGCGTGACCGCCGATGCCGCGGGCGAAGAGTTCCCGACGCAGTCCGGGGTCGGTCTGCGCGCCGCCGTAGTTCTCGGCGCGTACTGTGCCGGCGCCGACGAGTACCACGTCGCACAGGTCGCGTAGCAGGTGGAACACCCGTTTGTCCGCCGGTGTGCCCAGGGCACCCGAGACGCCGCCGGCGCCGGTTACCGCGCCGTCGATACTGGAGACGAAATTGACCCGCAGCCAACTCTGTTCCTGTTCGCCCGGGTAGGCGTACAGATCGGCGAGCGCGTCGTTGTCGAGGTCTGTGAGCTGGATCGCATCGGGGATACGCTGCATACCGACAGCTCATACCACGTCATTAGGCTACGTCCATGCCGATGCGCCTCGTCGACCGCCGTCCGGAGGTCCCCGCCGACCAGCTGGTCGCCCAGATGGTACCGCCGCCCATGTTCGACGAGGTCGGTTTCGACACCTACATCCCGGACCCGAACGAGCCCAGCCAGGCCGCGGCGGTCGCCTCGGCCCGCGCCTTCGCGGAAAAGGTCACCGCCATCAACAAGGCCGCGAACAAGAAATCGTTGTTCGGGAAGAAGAAACAGGTCCAGGGCGCGGGCCTGTACCTCGACGGTGGTTTCGGTGTCGGTAAGACCCACCTGCTGGCCTCGATCTTCCACAGCGCTCCCGCGCCCAGATCTTTCGGGACCTTCGGCGAACTCACCAATCTGGTCGGTGCGCTGGGGTTCGCCAACGCGGTGGAGCGGTTGTCGGCGAACAGCGTGCTGTGCATCGACGAATTCGAACTCGACGATCCGGGCGACACCATGCTGGTCTCCCGGTTGCTCACCGAGCTCTCCGCGAGCGGAGTATCGGTGGCGGCCACTTCCAACACCCTGCCCGGCCAGCTGGGGGAGGGCCGGTTCGCCGCACAGGACTTCCTGCGTGAGATCAAGAAGCTCGGGTCCATCTTCGATACCGTGCGGGTCGACGGGCCGGACTACCGCCACCGGGATCTCCCGCCCGCGCCGGAACCCAGCAGCGAAGCGCAATTGACCGAGCGGGCCGCGGTGACACCCGGTGCGACACTCGACGAGTTCGACGCCCTGCTGCGTCATCTGAGCACGCTGCATCCCTCCAAGTTCGGTGCGCTGATCGACGGTGTGTCCGCGGTGTTCGTCTCGGGAGTGCATCCGGTGAACGATCAGGCGGTGGCGCTGCGCCTGGTCGTACTGGCCGACCGGCTCTACGACGCGGGCACCCCGGTGACTGTCGCCGGAGCGAAACTCGACGAGATCTTCTCCCAGGAGATGCTGGACGGCGGGTACCGCAAGAAGTACCTGCGCGCGATCTCCCGGTTGCTGGCACTGTCGCGGTTCGAGGTCGCGGCCTGAGCGCTGCCCGGTACGGCCGGGATCCGGTACTGCCCGGCGGCGGCCGGATCCGGCGCAGCCCGGTGGTAGCCGGGACCTCGCCACCGCCGGGCCACGCCGCCCCGGGCATGCGGCGACGCGCCGTTTTCGGGTTGACCCGGGACTCCGGGATTGGTTTGCTGAGTCGGGCACACCGCGCGGGGGTGCCGGCGAGCACGATGGGAGTTCCGCCATGGTTCATCGTTCGGCGCGGGTACCGGCCGCTGTTCTGATGGGCGCCCTGGTGGCGTTCGGTCCGGCCGTATCGGCGAGTGTCGCGGCGCCGCCGGCGGCCGGTGATGTGCTCGCCGCAGATCGCTCCCTGCGACTGGCCGGGGCGCCCAATGCCCGGGACCTCGGCGGATATCGCACCGCCGACGGCCGCACCGTGCGTACCGGAGTTGCCTTCCGTACCGATCAGCTGAACAACCTCACCCCCGCGGATCTGGCCGAACTGACCCGGCTCGGAGTCCGCCGGGTCGACGATCTGCGCACCGTCTACGAGCGTGCGCTGGGACCGGACCGGATACCCGCCGGCGCCCGCGCCAACTGGTACGACATGATCGGCGCGGCCCCGCTGCCCGAACTCGTGTCGACCCTGGCCGGCGGCAACGATCTGTACCGGGCGTTCATCACCGCCCCGGGAGCGAATCAGGCGGTGGCCGGAGTGCTGCGCGATATCGCCGGGTCCGGCACCGGCGCCGAGCCCGGGGCGGTGCTGTTCCACTGCACCGCGGGTAAGGACCGGACCGGCTGGACCGCCGCGGTTCTGCTCACCGTGCTCGGGGTGGACCGGGCCACCGTCACCGAGGACTACCTGCTGTCCAACCACTACCGTGCCGCGGCGGCCGGTGATCCGATGGGTGGAGTGCGGCAGGAATGGCTCGATTCGGCCTTCGACCAGGTGACGCGCAGCTACGGCAGTTTCGACCGTTATGTGGGCGAGGGCCTGGGCCTGAGCCCCGCGGAGGTCGATACGTTGAAGCAGCGCATGCTGGGCTGAGGCCGCCCGTCAGAATTCGAGGCGCAGCAGGTAGTCGTTGTGCACCTGGCGTCCGACGGTGAACGTTCGCGTACCCACCTGCCGGAAACCGTATTTGGCGTAGAAGCGCTGGGCCCGCAGGTTCTGCTGGTTCACGCCGAGCCAGATACCGGTATAGCCGGCACCGCGAGCCTGATCCAGCGCCGCGTGCATGAGCGCGCTGGACACACCGGTGCCGTGATGGCCCGGCAGCACATACATCTTGCTGATCTCCAGCACGGGATCCAGTGCTACCGCCGCCGCGACCGCGGGGTCGGCAGGCGGGCCGCTGTGCAGGATGGCGTAGCCGACGATCTCGTCGTCGGCGACCGCCTTGAGGACCGTGCGCGCCGGATCGGACAGGTATTCGCCGAACCGCTCACCGGACAGGACCTCCGCCAGGAACACCGCGATATCGTCCATATCCGAACCCGGCGGGCAGGCCAGCGGAAACGTCGCGGCGGCGACATCACTGAGCGCTTCGGCGTCCCACAGTCCGGCCCGGTCCACGGTGACAGTGGTCATAACCCAATGAGACCACAGCCTGTTCGGGCACCGGCATGTCCGCAGGTCCGGCGGGTCCCCAGCCGGCGCCGGAGCGCTCCTCCGGGTCGGCACCCGTTCGTTCGCGACCTGCGAAGACAGGCGTAATGGAGCCTTCAGCTTTGCTGCCGGACACATCCGACGTAATCTCTCGCCCATGAGGAGCGGGAACCGCATCGCAATCGTCGGTGCGGGTATCGCGGGTCTGGTCTGCGCGAAGGTCCTGAGTGAGGATGGGTTCGCGGTCGAGGTTTTCGACCGAGCCCCCGATATCGGCGGCGTGTGGAGCGAGACTCGCCGTTACCCGGGCTTACGCGCGCAGAGCAGCAAGAACACATACCACTTCTCCGACCATCCCATGCCCGCCGACTATCCGCGGGTGCTCGACGGAGCGCGGATGCAGGAGTATCTGGCCAGCTACGTGCGGGCCTTCGGCCTGACCGATCGGCTCCGGTTGCGCACCGAAGTGGTCGCGGCCGACCCGGTCGACGGTGGCTGGCTGCTCGAGATCCGCGATATCGACGGTGTGCATCGCACGTCCTGCGATCACCTCGTCATCGCCAACGGTGTGTTCAGCGAACCCGCGGTGCCCGATTTCGCCGGTGCGACCGAATTCGGGCGTGCCGGTGGCCAATTGGGTCACAGCACCCAGTTCCTGGATGTGGACGCGGTGCGCGACCGGTCGGTCGTGGTGGTCGGCTACGGCGCAGCGGCCTGTGATCTCGCCACCGAGATCAGCCGGGTCGCCGCCGAGACCACGGTGGTGGCCCGCCGGCTGCTGTGGAAGATGCCGCGCCGTCTGGCCCCCGGACTGGATGCCGAGCGGGTGTTGCTCACCCGGACCGGTGCGGCCCATTTCCGGAGTCCCGAGCCCGGCCGGTTCGAACGGCTGCTGCACGGTCCGGGCCGTTCCTTCCGGGAGAGCAATCTCGATCTCGTCGAAGCGCTCGTGGCGCGGCGCTCCGGTGCCGCGGAACTGGGACTGGTCCCACCGGTGCGTTTCGAACAAGCTCACGAGGCCGCGTTCGGGCTGGCCGCGGACGGTTTCGCCGAACAGGTGGCGGCCGGCCGGATCACCGTCTGCGGCGAAACGGATGTGGCCGCGCTGGGTGGTGGCCAGGCCGGACCGTACGCCGAACTGTCCGACGGCCGGCTGGTCCGCGCGGATATCGTCGTCTGCGCCACCGGTTTCCAGCAGCGGGTGCCCTTCCTGACCCCGTACGTGCAGCGTCAGCTCACCGACGACAACGGCAATTTCCGGCTGTACCGGCAGATCCTGCCGTTGCAGGTGCCGCATCTGACCTTCGCCGGTTACAACTCGTCGCTGCTGAGCGCGGTGGGCGCGGAAGTGGGCGCGCACTGGACCTCGGCCCTGCTCAGCCGGAGCCTGCCGCTGCCGCCCACGGAGACCATGAGCGAGCGGATCGAAGCCCGGCTGCGCTGGATGCAGGAGCACACCGGCGGTCACCACGCGCACGGCGCCTCGGTCACTCCGTACGCCCTTCGCGATATCGACGAATTGCTGGGCGATCTCGGAGTCACCCTGCCGTTCGGCGCCCGCATCGCGCAGTGGATGCGCCCGGCCCGGCCCGGTGACTACAAGGCGGTGTCGCGCCGGAAACGGGGACCGGTCGCGAAAGACCCCGGCGCTACGCCGCACAGCGCTCCTGCGGTGCCGTCGCCGCCACCGCAGACCGGTGCCACGGAGCCGATCCACACCGGCGCCGCCCGGTCCGGAACGTCGGGCGGACAGCCGGTCGCATCCGATTCCCCGACCGTGCAGCTGCCGGAATCGGCACTGCCCGGGTCCGAGGAGCGGACACGGATCCTCGAAGTGCCCGGCAGCCACCCGAGCCGTCCGGTCGAGAATCCAGGGACGCAGTCGGCGCCCGGAACACCGCCACCGTTGAACGAGCCCCGGCCGACGAACGCGCGCGAGCCGGTGAACACCCGGTGGCCGGTGAACGCGCCGCAGCCGCCGAATTCGCCGCGCCCGCAGAACACGCCACCGCTCGCTCCCAACGGCCACCCGGCGGACACCGCGCCACCGGCTGTCGCGCCGCAGTCGCCGGCGGAAGCCGCGCGGGCCGCGGACGCGGCCCGCCGCGCGGCGGCCGAGAAGCGGGCGGCGGGAATCGCCGCGCGGTCCAACAGCCCGACGGTCCGGCTCGATATGCGTGCGGCCCAGGCCGCGGCGGCGGCCTACCCGGTGCCCGAACCGCAGTCCGCCGATCCGGTACCGCCGGGGGATGCGCCACCGGGCGCGGAAGCGGCAGCCGCCGAACCGCCGACGGCCGAACCGTCGGCCGGGCTGTCCGGATCGGATACCGCGCCCGCGGCCGCCGGGGCCGCGGAGCCGGTCGAAGCGGCACCGGAGCACGAGCCCGCGGCCGCCCCCGAAATCGAGGCCGCCCAGGCGGTGACCGACACCGCCGAATCGGAGACTGCCGGGCCCGAGACCGGTCCCTCCGGGTCCGCGGAACCGGCGACCACCGAAGCACGGTCGGCGCCCGCCGAACCCGAAACGCAGTCCACCACCGGCGCGTCCTCGCGAACCTGATCCGGCCGTGCCGGATCTGGATCTGAATCTGCTGGTGGCGTTGCACGCTCTCCTGGAGACGAACAGCGTCACCCAGGCGGCCGAGCGGCTCAACACCTCGCCGCCGGCGATGAGCCGTACCCTGGGCCGGTTGCGCCGGGTGTACGGCGATCCACTGCTGGTACGGGCGGGGCGCCAGCTGGTGCCGACGCCGCGGGCGCTGGAATTGCGATTCGAGGTCAGCGCACTCGTCGAACAGGGCCGGGCGCTGTTGGTGAAACCCGATACCGTCGACCCGACCGCCCTGGTACGCGGGTTCGCGCTGCACGTCGACGACGCGGTGCTACCGGAACTCGCCGCCCGGCTGCTCACCGAGGTCCGGGCCCAGGCACCCGGGGTGACGCTGCGTTTCGTACCCGGGGATACGGCCGCTTCGGTGAGCGCGCTGCGCGACGGCCGGATCGATGTGCAGGTCGGGGTGATCGCCCAGGCCGATCCGCAGACCCGGGTGGAGCGGGTGCGCGGGGACCGTCTGATCGGTGTGGCCGCTCCCGGGCATCCACTGGTCACCGAACGAGCCACCGTCGCGGCGTATGCCGCCGCCGCCCATATCAGTATCTCGGCGCGTGGTATCGCCCGCGGGCCCATCGACGATCGGCTCGCCCTGCACGGTCGCACCCGCCGTGTCGTTGCCACTGTCCCCGATCTGACAACAGCGTTGCTGGCGGTGCGTTCCGGCGCGGTCGTGTGTCCGGCCCCGGCTGTCGTCGCGGCCACCGCGCTGCCCGCGCTGGGGCTGTGCTCGTTCGAGATCCCGTTACCGCTGCCGGAAGTGACGATCTCGCTGGCCTGGCATCCGCGCAACACCCCCGATCCCGCGCACGCGTGGTTGCGCACCCTGGTGCGTACGGTCCTGGCGATGTCCGATCCGGTGACCGGGACACCCGCGGGTGCGAAGATTGCGCGGGTCCCATCTGGGTAACTGCTGGGCAGAAACCTGGCGGTGACCGGCATCTGTGGAGCACCCTGGATATGTCGGCGTGGTGTCGGGCCGACATGGTGGGACGGGTTAGATGGGTGGTCGCATGCAGACGAAGCGGCGGACTGAAATACGGTGTGGACGCCGGACGATGTTGTCCGACCTGGGTATATCCGACGGTCCGGTGGGTACGGATACGGCGGAGAAGGCCACATCGGGTTACGGTTGCGGCTGTGCTCGTTGTGTGGAGGCGCAATGGGATGCCCAGCGGCTCAAGTACTGGCTGGCGAGCAGGCTGCTCGCCTTCGGCGCGGACGAAGCGGTGGTGGATCGGCGCTGCGGCCCGATCACCGTCGATGTCTGGTGGCGGCGCGGCGCCGAGCAGTTCGCGATCGAGGTGCGCACCGGCCCACTGACTCAGGAACTCGCGCAGGAACACACGGACCGGTTGCGCGCGCTGGGCTACGCGGGCGTGCTGTGGTTGTGCGCTCCCGGTTTCTGGGTGTCTCAGCTGCCCGCCCTCGGTATCGCCGACCTCGCTCCCGTCTCGTGTGAGTACCGTGCGGTCAGCGGCATGCTGGAAACCGGTCCCACCGGCCTGGTCGCACCGGGCGAACAGCCTTACGAGTTACGGGAATTCCTCCGGCAGTGGGTGGCAGGTGAGGTCGCGTTCGGATACCGCGACCATGTGAGGAAAGGCTGGGCGGCTGTGACCGACTGGGAGAAGCACACCCGGACCCAGGCACAGATGCTCGAACAGCAACGCCTGGAACTGATGACACAGCGCACCACGCTGGCCGTGGCACGCCAGGCGACGCGGGCGAAGAAACAGCAGCTCGCCCGAACCGTCGCCCGGATGGAGCGCACTGCGCAGCGGGCCCGGGAGCAGGCCGAAGCGGTGGCGGCGGTGGAGCGCCGGATCGCCGATCAGGAGCGGGTGCACCGTGCGCTGGAGGATACGATCCGGCGCCTGCACAAGACCATCGACAACTGGCAGTTGATCGTCGTGTTCGTGATGCTGTTACTGGCGACGTTCATCGCGGCGACCATGCTGGTCAAACCCTGAAAGCTCCGGCGCAGAGCCGGAACCGGTACGGGCTGCGGGGACGGGAGTGCGGCGGCGCGGGTCGCCGGGCGCGATGCCGGAGCGCGGTTACCCGGTCTCGGTGGCCGCGGCGCGGGCGGTGGTGCTCGCAGTCGCCGGTGCGCCGGCCGCTGCCGATTCCCGAGGACTCGCGGTGAGGCGGAAAGGGGCACGGTCCCAGCGCCATTCGTGCCGGAGCGCCAGGGTGAGCAGGTCGAGGAATTCCGATCCCGTATCGGCCCGCAGCTGTCGCAGCGCCGGGAGCCGGACCGGCCCCGCCGCCAGCAGTTCGGTGAGCCGTCCCTCGATCTCGCCGGGCACCGGGCGCGCGCCGAGTTCGGCTTCGCCCAGGGTGCTTCCGGTCCACAGCAGCCAGCCCCAGCCGTTGTCGTGCGCCCAGGCGCGCGCGGCCGCCGATTTCGCCCGGTTCCCGTGGAAACCGACGAATCCCAGTGGCTGTTCGTCGATCAGGACCCGGCGGCCGTCGGTCAGTTCGGCGGCCACGGTCGGGAAGTGCAGCCGGTCCTCACCGTCGACCGAGTACCCGACCGCGTCGGGGTACTCCTGAAAAGTGTGTATCCGGTCGTCGGCATCCAACAGACGCAGCAGGCGGGCTTCCAGTCCGGAATCGAAGCCGATATCGCGGCCGGCCTTGTGCAGATAGAAACGGCCACGACCGTCGTCGTCCAGATCGAAGGTGCGGGCCGGGGTGGTGGGCAGTGGCGCGGGCGAACGGGATCCGGTGGGCCAGTCGATCCGCTCGGTCCACGGCGTGGGCGGTCCGGCGGGCGCCCCGTCGGCACGCAGCCGGGACAGCAGATGGTTGGTCTTCTTACGCCAGCCCACGATGCGCTGGGTGACGAATCCGGCGACCCGTTTCGCGTCGGCGGCGGTATGCCCGGCCAGACGCAATTTCAGGTAGCACAGATCGTTCACGGCGATATCGGTGTCGGTGGCGTAGGTTTCGGCCAGCAGCGCCCGCGTCAGTACCGAATCCCGGGCGTCGACAGGGTATCGCCGGGCGTACTCCGGAACCGGAAGCCGTCCGGCGCGCACGGTGTGCCGGAGCAGTTCACCGACGGCCTTCGTGTGCAGTTGGCGCGCACGGTCGCGGGAGAAGTCCAGCCGCGCACCGATCCGGGTCAGCGTTTCGGGACGATCCCCGGAGATCCCGAGCCGCAGTCGCAGGATCGTACCGGCCCGTTCACGATCGACGGCGTAGTCGTCGATCAATCCGGCCAATTCGTCGACGCATTCCTCGAATTCGAAGGACAGGTGATCGCGCAGATCGTCGGGGAAGGAATCCCCGGTATCCGTGGCTGCCGGATCGTCCGGCCATATGCCGCGGGCTGGTTCCGTCTGCACACACACCCCCTGTCGGGATTCCGGCGTACCGGCCGGCTCGAGTTCGTGCGGGCCAGCTTAACCGCGTCCGCCGACAATCCCGGTGGCCGCCGGAGCCGTGGCCGGGTGTGCCGGGCTGTCCGGCCGGCCCGCCCGGGCGCTCGCTCCGGCCGGTCGCCGAGTGTCGGCCGTCCTTCTCCCGTGCCGTCCGGGGCTCGGTCACTGTTCCGGTTCCGGGGCCGTTCATCGATCGATCCGGTCCCGCCCTGCCGGTGCGCCGTGGAACCGGCTGGACCGGATCGGAGCGCGCGGACCTGTGATCTAATGATATTTGCCGAGTAATTGCCGAAGCAGTATCGATCCACCGGCCGACGTTCGCGAAGCACCTCCGGAGACGAGCCCGCCACGACCGGCCGCCGAGAGTTCGGACACGGTTCCACCCGATATCGGCGCGCTGATCCGACCGACAGATGTGGAGGATTTCGTGCTGCACACCGATATCCCGACCCGCGGCGAAATCGAAGCGCTCGCGGCCCTGACCGACGACTGGTGCGTCTCGATCTACACCCCGACCGAATCCGATTCGGCCAACCCGGACCGTAACCGGATCGCGTTCTGGGACCAGGTCCGGCGCGCCCTCGACCAGGTCACCGATCCCCGGGCCCGCGCCGCCCTGGAAGAGGAGTTCGACGTCCACATCGACGATGCCGAGTTCTGGCGCTATCAGTCGCGCACCCTCGTCGTGCTGGCCACCCCGACGCGGATCCGCACCTACCGGCTGCCCAACGAACTGAACGCCTCCGAAACGGTGGGGGATCGCTTCTACCTCAAGCGCCTGCTCCGCGCGGTGACCTTCCCGCAGTCGGCGTTCGTGCTGGCACTGGCCGAAGGCAGTGTCCGGCTGGTGGAGGTCACCGCCGACAAACCCGCGTACACGGTGCGGGTCCCCGGCCTGCCGACCAGCGCGGCCGATCACGCCGGGAAGGCCAGCCTCGGTGATCGGGCCCCGAAACGCCGGGTGCAGGGTGAGGAGGGCCGCAAGATGCGGGTCCGCCAATACGCCCGCGCCATCGATACCGAACTCCGCGACTTCCTGTCCGGCCGCACTGTCCCGCTGATCCTCGCCGCCACCGAACCGACCGATTCCCTCTTCCGTTCGGTGAACAGCTACGACAACCTGCTCGACGAGAGTATTTCCGGCAATCCCGAGCATGCCTCGGATCAAGAGCTGGCCGAGAGTTCACGTGCGATCCTGGACCGCCACTACGCGGCGCAACTGGCCGAACTCGTCGAACTGCTCGACCGGCGGCGCAGCGAGGGACGGGCTGCCACCGATATCTCCGACCTCGCCCGGGCCGCCGTCGCGGGGGCCGTCGACACCTTGCTCGTCGATATCGACGCTTCGGTCCCGGGCACCGTATCCGACGACGGCGCGGTCACATTCGGCGATCCGGACACGACCGACGCACCCGGCATCCTGGACGAGATCAGCCGCCGGGTCCTGCGCACCGGCGGCCGGGTGTTGGCGGTCCGCACCGGTGATCTGCCCGAAGATATGCAGATCGCCGGGATTCTCCGCTACGCGGCGTAGTCACCGGGAAACGCAGAAGAGGCACTTTCCGAATGATCGGAGAGTGCCTCTCGAGCTGTTCTGAACTGGTGCGCGATACTGGGATTGAACCAGTGACCTCTTCCGTGTCAGGGAAGCGCTCTCCCGCTGAGCTAATCGCGCGAGGTGGAGACGGGAATCGAACCCGTGTGCACGGCTTTGCAGGCCGTTGCCTCACCACTCGGCCACTCCACCGCGCAAAGGGGGAAGGCATTCATTGCGCCTGGCCCTACCTCTCGAGCGGATGACGGGATTCGAACCCGCGACCCTCACCTTGGCAAGGTGATGCGCTACCAGCTGCGCTACATCCGCATTTCGCATCCCCGGCGGCCGTTCGGTCCTCCGTGGTGCGAGACAGAACATTAGCCCACGTTCGGCGGAACCTACAAATCGCCTGGTAGAGGCCGGTAAATCACAGGCATGTCATTTTGTGGGCGTGCCGGGCCGGTCGGCGGCCGCGTGAATCGTCTGCGAGTCCGCTCGGGCCCTCCGTAAGGGATGGGTCGGTCGGGAGAAAGGTCTCGTAGAGGGTCTCGTAGAGGAATGACAACCGGGTGATTTGGTGGCGAACGGGTGGTGCGTGTTAAAGTTCCTACTCGTTCGGAGGGCTTCGAAAAGCTCCCCGAACGGTTGATCCCGGTCTCATAGCTCAGCGGGAGAGCGTCCGCCTCACACGCGGAAGGTCGCTGGTTCGATCCCAGCTGGGACCACCGAAATCCCCTGATCTTCGCAGGTCGGGGGGATTTTCGTATTCAGGTGGTAGGTGCGGACGCCTCGGGATCATCGGTGCGGGCTGCCGGCCCCGGCGCTCGCACGGGCCGCGAGGGCCAGGAGCCGCGCCGATAGTTCCGGTGAATCGTGCACCCGGAAATCGACCCCGAGCCCGACCAGTCGCTGTGCCAGCCAATCCGGTGAGTCATCGCGGACCCCCGTCAAACGGCAGGTGTCGGTATCGCGTGCGGTCAGTTCGCCGGGCCCCTCGCCGAGTCGGCCCGCGATCACTGCGGTGGGTGCCTCGATCGTCACCGAGACGCGGTACACCGGTGTCCCCCAATCGGTTCGGCGTCCGGCCACGTATTCGGCGGGTGTGGCGGCGGGCAGCGGGCGCGGGGTGAAGCGGACCGCGGTGCCGAGGGGGTGCTCGACGCGGTCGACCCGGAAAACGCGCCAGCCGTCGCGTTCCCGATCATGGGCGACCAGATACCACCGGCGGCGCTCGTTCACCAGGCCGACCGGTTCCACGAACCGCCGGGTCTCGGCGCCGTTTCCGCCGTGATACACGAAGCGTACGCACTCCCGGTTGGTCACTGTGGCCGCGAGCGCAGTCAGGACCTCGGGGTCGACGACCGGTCCGGCACCGGCGGCCGGCACGGTGGCCGCGCCGAGCACGCGCACCCGGCGGCGCAGCGGAGCGGGCAGCACCTGTTCCAGTTTGGTGAGCGCCCGAACCGACGCTTCTTCGATTCCCGCGATCGCCGAACTCGCCGCGGCGCGCAGACCCACCGCTATCGCGACGGCCTCTTCGTCGTCGACGAGTAGTGGCGGCATGGCCGTGCCCGCGATGAGCCGATAACCGCCCGCCGCACCCATCGAGGCTTCCACCGGATAGCCCAGTTCCCGGAGCCGATCGATATCGCGGCGGACGGTCCGGTCGGTGACTCCGAGCCGTTCTGCCAGTTCGCTGCCCGGCCATTCCCGGGGTGTCTGCAGCAGTGAGAGAAGCTTCAGCAAGCGGGCCGGGGTGTCGTTCACGATTTTTATTCTCCCGAACATCTAGGACTTAGCTTGTCCTACATGGGCAATATCGTCGCGGTCGTGACGAACCAGAACGCCATCCGACCTTTCCGCATCGACATCCCGCAGGCCGATATAGATGACCTCAACGGCCGCCTCGCCCACACCAGATGGTCGGCACAACTCCCCGGCGACGGCAGGGACCGCGGTGTCCGCGTGGATTATCTGCGTGAGCTCGCCGAGTATTGGCGCACCGGGTTCGACTGGCGCGCCCAGGAAGCCGCGCTCAACGAGTTTCCCCAGTTCATGACCGAGATCGACGGGTCCGATGTGCATTTCCTGCACGTCCGGTCCCCGGAACCGGACGCGACGCCGCTGCTGCTCACGCACGGCTGGCCCAATTCGTTCGTCGAGTTCAGCCGAACAATCGGGCCGCTCACCGATCCCCGCGCCCATGGTCTCGATCCCGCGCTCGCTTTCGACGTGGTCATCCCTTCGGTGCCCGGATTCGCCTTTTCCGGCGCGCCTCGCGAAGTCGGGATGACCACCGCGAAGGTGGCCGGCATGTGGGTCGAACTGATGGCGCGACTGGGGTACGAGCGCTACGGGGTGCAGGGCGGTGACCTCGGCGCCTATATCGCGCCGGAAACCGCGATCGCCGCGCCGGACCGGGTTATCGGTGTCCATATCGACGGCGGTATCGGCATGCCGAGCGCTTCGGACGTGCCGACCATGAATGCCGAGGAACGCGCCGAATGGGAGCTGATGCAGACCTGGACGACCGGCGTCGTCGACCATCACGCCCTGCTGCGCGTCGCCCCGCAGACCTTCGCCCATGCCTGGACCGATTCGCCCGTCGGCCTACTGGCCTGGCTGATCCACAAGTTCGACGAGTTCACGCCGCTGGCCGACCGGGCCGAGGATGTCATCGATCGCGACCAGCTGCTGACCAATATCAGCCTGTACTGGTTCACCGGATCCGCGGGCAGCTCGTCCTGGCCTATGTACAACGGGCTCGGCACCGAAGGGTTCGTCTGGCCCACCGGCCAGAAACTGGTGCCCACCGGCGTCTACAGCGGCGGTTCCACCCTCATGTTGCGACTGGCGAGACGCGACAACGACATCGTGCACTGGCCGCAGGGCAACACCGGCAATCATTTCCTGGCGATGGAGGTGCCGGAACAACATGTCGCCGATATCCGCGCGTTCTTCTCGCTGATCAAGTCACGGACACGGAGCTGAGGCGCCGGTAAGCGGGTCGATCCGGCGGGACGGGGCTGCCTTCCGAGTCTTCGGCGGGAGGCCGGGGGCCGCTGCTTTTCCGGGCGAGCGTTCGTGATCCGCCCTACACTGTTCCGGTGTCTGGTGGGTCGTCCGATCTCGATCCAGGTGAGTGGTCGCCGACCCGGGGTGGGCCGCGCGCTTGCCGTCCGTTGCCGAACTCGGCCGTGCGACTACCACAACGATGAGACTCGGAGCGGAATTTCGCGCGATAGCCGCTCGCCTCGCACGGGATTTCCGGCTCGTTGCCGACCGCCGACGAGCCGAAGGTTTCGGCGACGAATTACGCAGGGCGACCGAAGAGCTGGTCCGTGCCCGCCCGAAGATCCGTTGGGGCACCGGTGATCCGCTACCGACGGCGCGCCTCGCCGCGATACCGGACGGGGACCTCGCTCTGCCGACTCGCAACGGATTCATACATTTTCCGACCGATGATTCCGGGACTGCCTACGGAGAGCGGGTTCTCGGTCCGCTTCGAGACGGTCTCGACCAGGACACCTTCCGGGCTGTGTTCTACTACACCGAGTACTCTGCGCCGTACAACAGGCTGCGCGACGCCGATCCGAACTCGTGGTTCGACGGACTCGCCCGAGCAAGAAGAGAATTCGAGGCGCTTCGAGAGCTCGTGGGGGAGAATCCGGTTCCGACTGTGCGTCGGCTGGTATCGATCAGCACGCGTCCGGACATCACGGTAGAGCAGCGCGAGTTGATCTCGCGAATAGTGGCGCGGGTGGAGTCGCGCGCACCGGGCGAAGTCTACGGCGGGCCGGACGAGATATGGCGCAAGGACTTCCTGTATCAACGCGCAGCCAACAATCTCGGGGGACCACCCGATCTCCAGCGGGCGATGCAGGCCATGGAGACGTTGGACCGGGGGCTCGCCACTCCGCTTCCCGATTCGATACACGCACAACGTGGCCTGCATACGTTCGATCACCTGGTCGATACGGAGGGAAGGCGGATAGAAGGCCGTTACGCAACGATAGGTGAGCTGCGAGAACTGGTGGTCGGCGCGACACAGCTGGACCGAGGCTACGGGTCCTACTCGCTGGGGGCGACGCCGGCCCGGATACCGGGCCGCCCGCCGTATCCACATGTGATCGAGCAAGATATTCCGGCCGGCAGCCACGGGCTGTGGATGGGGGAGCGGGCGCTGATACCCGATCAGCGGGAGCTGATTCTCGCCCGCGATACCGAATTCCGAATCCATGAGGTACGGGGCGATCTGGACGAGGTCATCTTCGACGCGCAGGTGTCTCCCAGGTGATCGCCGAACGCCTCGGTGGATGCGGCCGTCGGAAGCGGTCGCGAAGTCCGGTTGCGGCGCCCGCCCGCTCTGTTCGTGGATTCGACCGCCCCGGGCCGGGTCACCGGTGGTCCGGGCGGGGCCCGAGCAGCTCGGCGGTAACCGTCTCCGGAGGCCGGCGGATCCGCAGGGGAGGGAGTTCGCCCTCGTAGCGTTCGATCTGGACCAGGCAGCTGTTGACCGACGGTCCCTGCGCCAGGGAGCTGGTGCCGATGTCGTTGGTCACGGTGTTCGGGTTGCCGTGCACGTCCAGTGGATCCGGGTCTGCGGGGTCCAGTGGGTCGTACCAGGCGCCGGTCGCCATGTGCACGACTCCGGGCCGGACCGCGTCGGTGAGCCGGAGGCCCGCCAAGAGGGCGCCGCGGTCGTTGAAGACGCGGACGATATCGCCGTCGCTCAGATCGCGGTCGGCGGCGTCGGAGGGGTGCATGCGCAGGGGTTCGCGGTCGCGGATCTTGGATTCCCGGCTGGTGATGCCGTAGTCGAGCTGACTGTGCAGGCGGGTTCGCGGCTGGTGGGACAGCAGGTGCAGCGGAAAACGGTGTGCACGTGGACTACCGAGCCATTCGCGGGGAGCGGACCAGGCGGGGTGGCCCGGGGTGTCAGGGTAGCCGAAGCCGGCGACGGTATCGGAAAAGATTTCGATCCGGCCCGACGGGGTGGCGAGCGGGTGCCGGTCCGGATCGTCGCGGAACCGCTCGAGGACATGGCGGCTCTCCGGAAGTACCGGATACAGATCGATCGGTTGCCCGGAACGGAACTCGGCGTAGCCGGGCAGCGGGATGCCGGCCGCCGCGGCATTGCCGGCGGTGACCTGCCACAGGTGTTCCACCCACTGCCGCGCGGTGCGTCCTTCGGTGAATCGGTGCCCGAAGCCGAGCCGGTCGGCGAGGGCGGCGAAGATGGCGTAGTCGTCGCGCGCCTGCATGTAGGGCGGCAGCGCCGGTGGCATGGGGGAGAGCCAGTGGTCGGTGCGGGAGGCAGCGAAATCCTCGCGCTCCTGGGCGGCTGTGCTGGGCAGCACGATATCGGCCAGGCGGGCAGTCGAGGTCCAGCTGATCTCGTTGACGACCACGGTGTGGGGGCGGGTCCACGCACGACGTAACCGGTTGAGGTCCTGGTGGTGATGGAACGGATTGCCGCCGGCCCAATAGATGAGGTCGATCGCGGGGTAGGTGAGGACCCGGCCGTTGTAGTCGACGGTTTCGCCGGGTCGCTCCAGCATTTCGGTGAGGCGCGCCACGGGAATCACGTCGGAGACCGGATTCGCGGGCTGGGCCAGGGCAGCGATCTCGAAGGGCAGATGGCGCCGTTGCATGGTGTTGGTCATGCCGACGCCGGTGCCCATCAGCACCCCGCCGCCGGGCAGGCCGATATGGCCGAGTGCGGCGGCCAGTGCCCACGCGGCCCAATAGGTCTGCTCGCCGTGTTCGGCGCGTTGCAGGGCGTAGGGCAGCCCGATCATGCAGCGTTCGCGGGCCAGCAGCCGGGCCAGCTCCCGAATCTCGTGCGCGGGTACCTCCGACAGCTTCGCTGCCCACTCCGGGGTTTTCGGCTCGCCGTCCGAGCGGCCCGTCACGTAGTCGGCGAATCGGTCGAAACCGGTGGTGTAGCGGTCGAGATAGGCGCGGTCGTGCAGATCCTCCACCACCAGGGTGTGCACCATGGCCAGCATGATCGCGGTATCGGTGCCCGGTCGGCACGGGATCCAGCGGGCGGCCAGAGCCGGATCGAGGTCGTCGCGGACGGGGCCGATATTGATGATGTCGACTCCCGCGGCGCGCAGTGTCGCGAAATGGTCGCGGTAGCGGTGGGCGCCGTAGCCACCCGGATTGACCTGTGCGTTGCGTACCGGTGCGCCCCCGAAGAAGACGATCCGGGCACAGTGCCGGGCGATCTCGTCGGTCGTGGGTGACTGCCGCGCCGCGAAATAGGCGTTCATCCCGAGCACGTGGGGGATGGTCACCTCCGCCGCGGCGAAGGAATAGGTATCGACCGAGGCGGTGTAGCCGCCGAACATGCGCAGGAAGCGATGGATCTGTCCCTGCGTGTGGTGGAACCGGCCGGCGCTGGCCCAGCCGTAGGAGCCGCCGTAGATGGCCCGGTTCCCCGCCCGCTTCCGGGCCGACCGCAGCGCAGCGGCGGTGATATCGAGCGCTTCGTCCCAGTCGACCTCGACGAAGGCTTCCCGGCCGCGCATCGAGGTGTCACTGTTCTCGCGGTCCCGGTAGTAGCCGAGCCGGACGGCGGGCCGTCCGATGCGGTGGTCGGGGTCGTGCAGTGCGGTGAGCGAGCGGCCGATGGGCGAGGGATCGGGGTCGTGCTCGGCGGGGGTGACGCGGAGGCCGCCGCCGTCATCGCGGCCGATTCGGAAGTTTCCCCAGTGCGTCGCGGTCGGTATCGGCTGCGTCATCGTCGTCCCTCCGGGCGGTCCTGCGGCGATCCAGGTCATCGATCACCGTACGACCGGGTCGTGCGGGGTGGACGGGGGTGGGTCCGGACCGGAATCGTGCGGCGGTCGCAGGGGTGTCCCGTGGCTGCGAGGGGGCGCCGGACGAGGGGGACCGGGGGCGGCCGAGGCCCGCGATCTCGGGGATTGCTATCTTGAACGTCGTTCAAGTCTTGGTGTGGCGGAGGTATCGCGGTGAGCGGTGTCGAAAACGAGCGGATGCCGCGGGCCGGTATCACCGCGCGCGATATGGCACAGATCGCGGTGTTCGCCGCGTTGATCGCGGCACTCGGGTTACCGGGCGCCATCACGGTCGGGTTCAGCGGTGTACCGATCACCGTGCAGACCCTGGGCGTCGTGCTGGCCGGGGCGATCCTGGGACCGCGAAAGGGGACGGCCGCTGTCGCGGTGTTCATCGCGCTCACGATCATCGGGTTGCCGCTGCTGTCGGGCGGCCGCACCGGACTGACGGCGCTGGCCGGCCCGAGCGCCGGATATCTGGTGGGCTGGATCCCGGCGGCGCTGTTCATCGGCCTGTGCACGGTCCGGATGGTGCCGAAATATCCGGTGGTACCCGCGCTGCTCGTCAATGCGACTGGGGGCATCGTGGTGATCTACTTCTTCGGCACGGTCGGTCTGCTGCTGCGCACCGATATCGGGTTGTGGCCGGCGATCACCTCCAACGGTGTGTTCCTGCCCGGCGATCTGCTCAAGGTGGTCGTCGCGACCATAGTGGCCAAGGGCGTGCACCGCGCCTATCCCGGACTGATCCGTGCCTAGCCGCGCGCTCGGCGGGGCCGGCGGGGCCCCCGCCCTCGATGTCGACGGCCGGATCCTGACCTACGCCGGCCTCGATCGCGCCGTCGACCGCTGGATCGACCGGTACGAACCGGGCCCGGCCGGATACGACGCGTCCACCCTCCCCCCGGCCGAGGCCCTCGTCTGCGTCTGCGCGGCCGCCCGCCGTGGGGTTCCGGTCGCTGTCGAAGACACCGCCGCGCGCCCGGCCCGGACCGCAGTACCGGATTCGGCCTATCTGCTCGTCGCCACCTCGGGGTCGACCGGGCGGCCCCGCCCGCTCGCCCGGACGGCCGCCTCCTGGTACGACAGCTTCCCGGCGTTCACCGCGGTCACCGGTGTCACGGCCGCCGACCGGGTGCTGCTCACCGGCCCGCTGCACGCGACCATGCATCTGTTCGGGGCGCTGCACGCACTCTGGTGCGGGGCGTGCGTGACCGACGATCCACGGCACGCCACCGTCGTGCACGCCGTCCCGGCGGTCCTGCGGGAGGTGGTCCGTACCGCACCCGCACTGCGTACGGCGATCGTGGCGGGGATAGCGCCGGACCCCGGCGCGCTGGCCGCTGCCGGCCATCTGCGTGTGGTCGAGTACTACGGTTCCTCCGAGGTCTCCCTGGTCGCGGCCCGCCGCGTGCCCGGACCGTTGCGGTTGTTCGACGAGGTGGATGCCGAGATCCGGGACGGTCTGCTCCACGTCCGGTCGCCCTACACGGTGCTCGGGGCGCCCGAATGGTTCTGTGTCGGCGATCTGGCAGTGCTCGGAGACGACCGCGCCCTCGAGGTGCGTGGGCGGGGTGAAGCGGTGATCAATGTCGGGGGAACCACGGTCGTCGCCGAGGACGTGGAACGGGTCCTCGGCGGTATCGACGGCGTGGTGGCGGTCGCGGTGATCGGGTCCGCGCACGCGGTGTTCGGTGAAACGATCACGGCGGCAGTACAACTGGACGGCGTCGAGATGGGCGATGTGCGGCGCCGGGCTCGTGGGCTGCTGAGCAGGGAGGCGGTTCCGCGCCGCTGGGTCCGGGTCGGTGAGCTTCCCACGACGACCGCCGGGAAGGTGGCCCGCGGCCGCTTGAAAGAGTTGCTGGCGTGAGTGCTGTTCCTGTTCTCGTCGCCGCGCGGCGCACCCCGATCGGCACGGCCGGTCACGGGTTCGCCGGGTCGACGGTGACCGATCTGGCGGCGCCGGTGCTGGCCGCCGTGGCGGGCTCGTTGCGCGCGAACGGGGTCGACGACGAGATCGACGATGTGGTGCTCGGCAACTGCCTCGGTCCCGGTGGTGACCCGGCCCGGGTCGCGGCGCTGCGGGCCGGGCTCGGCGAGCACGTGCCCGGGGTCACCGTGGACCGGCAGTGCGGTTCCGGGCTCGACGCGGTGATGCAGGCGGCGCTGCGGGTACGCAGCGGCGGGGACGAACTGATCCTGGCCGGTGGAGTCGAATCCGCGAGTACCGCCCCGTGGCGGTTCTGGCCGCCGGAGCCCGGGTGCGAACCCGTGCGCTACACCCGTGCCCCCTTCGCCCCCGACGGGTTCCCGGACCCGGATATGGGTGCCGCCGCCGACGACCTCGCCCGTATCCGCGGTATCGGCCGGGAACGCCAGGACGCCTACGCGGCGCGATCCCACAGCCGGGCCGCGGCCACCGATTTCGGCCCGGAGATCGTTCCGGTGGCCGGAGTGAGCCGCGACCAGCGCATCCGCCCGGGAATGACCGCGCAGCGGCTGGCCCGGCTCCGGCCCAGCTTCGGCGCGGCGGGAACCGCGACCGCGGGTAACTCGTGCGGTATCTCCGACGGTGCGGCGGTGCTGGCGGTGACGAGCGAGACGCGGGCGGCCGGACTGCCGGCGCTGCGGATCCTCGGGTCGGCGGTGAGCGGGTCGGATCCGGCGCTGCCCGGGCTGGGGCCGGTGCCCGCGATCCGGAAGGTACTGCGGCGTACCGGATACTCGGTCGCCGATCTCGGAATCGTCGAGATCACCGAGGCTTTCGCATCGGTGGTGCTGGCGGTGTCCGACGAACTGGGCCTGGACGAATCGATGCTCTGCCCGGAAGGTGGTGCGATCGCCATGGGACACCCCTGGGGTGCTTCGGGTGCGGTACTGCTGGTCCGGCTGGCGAGCCAGATGCTGCGGCCGGACGGCCCGGCGCTCGGCCTGGCGGCCTGCGCCATCGGTGGCGGGCAGGGAATCGCCGTACTCGTGGAGCGGGTGGGATGAGCGAGATCGTTTTCGACGGAGTGAGCCACCGGTACGGCGAACGCCGGGTGCTGCACGAGGTGGATCTGCGTATCACCGAACGCCGGGTCGGCATCATCGGCGCCAACGGGTCGGGGAAGTCGACGCTGGCCCGGATGATCAACGGACTGCTGGCACCGACCTCGGGAACCGTGACGGTGGACGGTATCGATGCGGCGCGCAAGGGCGCGAAGGTCCGGCGCAAGGTGGGCTTCGTCTTCACCGATCCGGATTCCCAGATCGTGATGCCCACCGTCGCCGAGGATCTGGCGTTCTCGCTGCGGCGCACCGGTCTGAGCAGGACCGAGATCGCCGAGCGGGTGGCCGCGACGCTGGACCGCTTCGGCTTGGCCGCCCATGCCGAACATCCGTCACATCTGCTGTCGGGCGGGCAGAAGCAACTGCTGGCATTGGGCGCTGTGCTGATCCGGCGCCCCGAGGTGATCGTCGCCGACGAACCGACCACCCTGCTGGATCTGCGCAATGCCCGTGCTGTCGCCGCCGCGCTGGACTCGGTGGACCAGCAGGTGATCGTGGTGACTCATCAGCTCGGGCTGCTCGACAGCTTCGAACGCGTGATCGTCGTCGACGACGGCGCGGTGGCCTTCGACGGCACCCCCGCGGCGGCCGTACCGGCCTATCGGGAGCTGATCGAGTGATCGGGCTGTACCTACCCGGCCGATCGCTGCTGCACCGCACTCCCGCCGGTGTGAAACTCCTGTCGCTCGTCGTGATCATCGTGGCGGCCACCGTTCTCGTGCGGACACCCGCGCAGACCGGGCTGCTCGCGGTGCTCGCCGCGGTCCTGTTCGTGCTCGCCCGGATCCCGTGGCGGGTGGCGCTGGCGCAATTGCGGCCGGTGGTCTGGATGCTGGCGCTCATCGCGGTGGTGCAGGTGCTGACGACCTCGCCCGCGCGTGCGACGGTGGTGTGCGGACTGCTGCTGATCTCGGTCGCACTGGCGGCACTGGTCACCCTGACCACCCGGGTCACCGATATGTTGGACGCTGTCACCCGTGCGCTGGGCCCGCTGCGGCATATCGGTGTCGACCCGGAGCGTATCGGCCTGTTGCTGGCGCTGGCCATCCGCTGCGTGCCGTTGCTCGCCGGGATCGTGCGGGAGGTCGCCGACGCACGGCGGGCCCGGGGGTTGCAGTGGTCGGTCACCGCGTTGGCGACTCCCGTACTGGTCCGGGCGCTGCGCACCGCCGACGCGATGGGTGACGCGCTGGCCGCCCGCGGAGTGGACGATGACTGAACTGCTCGCCGACCGGATCGAGCGGCAGGCGGCCGCGGACCCGTCGGCCACGGCCGTGGTCGCTACCGGGGAACAGATCGGCTACGGCGAGTTCTGGGACCGGGTGGGTCGTACGGCGGCCGGACTGGACGGCGTGGAGCGGGTCGCGGTGCTACCCACCTCCGATATCGACTCGCTGGTCACGGTCGTGGCGGCGATGTACGCCGGGGTCGGGGTGGTGCTGCTGCATCGGCATCTGCTGCCGCGGCAGCTGGACCGGGTACTGCGACTGGCCCGACCCGCGTATGTATGCGCCGCCGGGGGGCATCTGCGGTTGCTGCGCCGGCTGGGCTGGGCGGGGCCGATCCGTATCGCCGCGGATCTGGAATCCGACGGCGCGGCCGGCCGGGCGCTTCCCGGCAGTGAGCTCCTGGTCGGGATCACCTCCGGCACCACTGGTGAGCCGAAGCTGTTCGTCCGTGATCAGCGGTCCTGGGCGGCGACCCTCGACCGGTCCGACTCGACCTTCGATATCGGCGCGGGCGATCGGGTGTCCACGCCCGGCGTGCTCGACCACACGCATTTCCTCTACGGTGCGCTGCACGCGTTGACCCGGGGCGCGGCGGTCGATCTGCGCCCGGTCACCACGGCATTGACCGACCGCCCGACTCATCTGTACTCGGTGCCCGCCATCGCTTGGGACGTGGTGCGTTCGGCGTCCGGTCCGATCGCCGGTGTGCGTGAGGTGCTGTCCTCGGCGGCGCGCTGGCCACGGCCGGGACGCGCGGCCCTGCAGGAGGTGCTGCCCGCGGCCACCCTCACTCATTTCTACGGGGCTTCGGAGCTGAGTTTCGTCTCGTTCGACCGCGGCCTCGGCGATCCCGACGAGAGCTCGGCCGGGGAACTGTTCGACGGTGTCGAGGTGCGGATCCGCGACGGCCGCGTCCAGGTGCGCAGCGATATGGTCTTCACCGGTTATCTGACCGAGGCGGGCGTGATGGACGGCCCGGTCGACGGCTGGTTCTCCGTCGGGGACCGGGGAGCGTTGTCGGGCAACAGGCTACGACTGTTCGGACGCGACGGCGAGATGCTGATCCGGGGCGGTCTGAATGTGGAACCGGCGGCGGTGGAAGCCGCCCTGGCCGCCGTTGCGGGTGTCACCGAGGCCGCGTGTATCGGGATCGCGGACGAGCGCTGGGGCCAGGTGCCGGTGGCCGCGGTGGTGGTGGCCCACGACGGACCCGGCGTCGAGGAGATCCGGAAGCGGTTGCGCGCGCTTCTCCCGAGCCCGAGCATGCCCGACCGGATCCAGGTGGTGGAGCGGCTCCCGCGCACGCCCCGGGGCAAGGTGGACCGTACGGCGCTGGCCACGCTGTTCGGCTGATATCCGGCCGGTTGTGCGGCCCGCGGCGGACACGGTGCCCGGTCAGGCCCCGGGGCCGGTCCTGATCCGATTCCGGTCCGGTGGGAAGAGGGTGGGCCGGGTTCCCGTCGGCGAAGTACCGCATCGAACCGCACGATCGCAGCGTTGGGCATGCTGGTGGATCAATCCTGGCCCCATTCGGCCGGGCGGTCGGTGAGGATGCCTGCGACACCGGTCGTGAAGCCGAGCACGCCGAGGTAGGTCTGTCCCCGCGCACCCCAGGGGCAGCGGCGGTCGACCGATGCACGGATTCGACGGAACTCGTTGTCCTGCTATCGTATTCGCGCACGCGCCCGTTCGATGTAGCGCTCTGCGTGGCCGAGCGTCAGTTGTTCGGCAGCGTTCCGGCCGCCGCCGACGGTGTGCAGGTGGGCGAACTCGGCGCCCGAGCGGCGCACACCGGACGGCTGCCCCACCGGCCGCCCGCGGTGCGACAGGAGATCTCAGCTCGCGAAATTCCTTCCGGCAGTAAGGAAGTCAGCGTCACCGGTTTCGGATCGCCGCTGTCCGGCTGGAAATCGATACCCCGGTCCGACACGCCGCGGACGATACCCCCGGGAGGTTGCCGGTGGCTGTCGCGAAGATGTCCGGCGAACCGGACCTCGTGGTCGTCCCGGACCTGGGCCCGCGGTGTGCGATGGACTCGGATACCGGTTGCGCACGCACCGTAAACATTGTGTTTCCGCTGTTCGGAGCTGGTTTTTCTCGGATAGGATCGGGTTTGTCCGGCGCGAAGGGCACTGTGTCGCGACGGCCCGGTCACATGGGGGTGACCTCGGGGCGACGTGGTTCACCGAGTCTCAATGACACGTATCGATTGGGTAGCGATTGTCGTTTTCGTCTCACTACCCCTATTGTCAAGTTTGGGTAGTTCTTTACTATATGTGGAGCCGGACTGTGGCATCCCTCACTATGGGGACGTCATGGACACGGTTGTGACGGTGCATCGGAAGGGTTCGTCCGCTCGTTGTTCGTCGAGCTTCGATCAGCTGTCCTGCATGGGTTTTCAACAGTATTCTGGTGGTCGAGCTCGTTGGTTCGAGGTGGTTCCGATGGTGAGATCGCTGCGGCTCGGTCTTCGTCGTGGCGCGCTCACCGGCCGTCGGATTCATTCTTAAGCTTTGCTAAGCCTTTACCAATACCATAGCGATGGTTTGAAACTCGGCTCGTTGCCGTGCCGAGGAGCTGCTTCACCGCGAGATGCCGGTTCGCGGTCTGTGCCCGACTGGACATGTTGATCGTCAACCGACCTCGGCCCGTGCCGAGTCGGCGAAGGAGACCAATGGCAACCACTGGCCCGAATTCCTCTGTGTCACTGCCCGAATCGGGCTCGTCCGTAGCCACGGCCGAGTCCGGATTCCGCCTACCCTCCCTGGACCCGACCTCGATCCTGCGCCACGATGTCCCGGCCTCGATCGTGGTGTTCCTGGTCGCGTTACCACTGTCCATCGGTATCGCGATCGCCTCCGGTGCCCCGGTGGCGGCCGGGCTCATCGCCGCGGTGATCGGCGGTATCGTCGGCGGTGCGCTGGGCGGCTCCGCGCTGCAGGTGAGCGGTCCCGCGGCCGGGCTGACCGTGGTCGTCGCCGAATCGATTCATCAATTCGGCTGGCGGGCAACATGTTTCATTGTCGCCGCCGCCGGTGTGCTGCAGATCTTGTTCGGTCTGAGCAGGGTCGCGCGCGCGGCGCTCGCGGTGGCGCCGGTGGTGGTGCACGCCATGCTCGCCGGTATCGGGATCACCATCGCGCTCCAGCAGGTGCATGTGCTGCTCGGCGGTGCATCCAGCAGCGGCGCCTGGGAGAACATCACCGGATTGGCGGCTCGGCTCGGGTCGGCGAACCTGCCCGCGGCGTTCCTCGGAGTGGGCGTCATCGCGATCATGCTGGGCTGGAACCGGCTGCCCGAACGCGTCAAGGTGGTGCCCGGGGCGCTGGTGGCCATCGTGGTGGCGACCGGGGCCGCCATGGTGTTCTCGCTCGATGTGCAGCGGGTCGCACTGGACGGCTCGTTGTTCGACGCGATCATGTTGCCCGAACTGCCGCACGGGAATTGGGCCGCCGTCGTCATGATGGTGCTCACCGTGGCGCTGATCACCAGTGTGCAGAGTCTGCTGTCGGCTGTCGCGGTCGACAAGATGCACACCGGACCCCGGACCGACCTCGATCGCGAGATGATCGGCCTGGGATCGGCGAACGTCCTGACCGGCATGCTCGGCGGTCTGCCCGTCGCCGGTGTCATCGTGCGCAGTTCCACCAATGTCGCGGCGGGGGCCCGCACTCGGGCTTCGGCGATCCTGCACGGGGTGTGGGTCCTGGTGTTCTCGGTGGCGCTGGTGTCACTGGTCGAGCAGATTCCGCTCGCGGCGCTGGCCGGCCTGTTGATCGTCATCGGTATGCAGCTGGTCAAGCTGGCGCATATCCGGCTCGCGCATCGCACCGGCGATCTGCTCGTCTACGTGGTCACCCTGGCGACCGTGGTGTTCCTGAACCTGCTCGAAGGGGTGCTGATCGGTCTGGCGCTGGCCTTCGCGCTGCTGGTCTGGCGGATCGTACGGGTCGCGGTGACGGCCGAACAGATCGGTGGCACCGACCGCTGGCTCGTGCGCATCGACGGCTCCTGCACCTTCCTTTCCCTGCCGAAGCTGTCCACCACCTTCGCCGAGGTCCCACCGGGCGTCGCGGTGACGGTGGAACTCACCGTGGACTTCCTCGACCACGCTGCCTACGACGCGATCACCGATTGGGCGCGGCAGCACGAGAGCAACGGTGGCACGGTCGATTTCGTGGAGATCGGCGCTTCCCGGATGGCGAGGGTGCAGGACGCTCCGCCGTCGCGGGGAATGGGTCGGGTCGCGCTGGATGATGTCCTCGGGCCGTGGCGGGCCGATCGCAACGGTTCATCGAACGGATCCGGTGACAACGGTGATCCGCTGGCCAGCGGAATCGCCGCCTATCACCGCAGCCGGGCGCATCTGGTGCGGTCGCACCTGGACGAGCTGCGGGACGGGCAGGATCCGGATTCCTTCTTCCTGACCTGCTCGGATTCGCGGATCGTGCCGAATGTGATCACCCACAGCGGTCCGGGTGATCTGTTCACGGTGCGGAATGTGGGCAATCTGGTGCCCGAGCAGGGCGGTGACGCCTCGGTGGATGCCGCGCTGGTCTTCGCGCTCGAGAAACTCAATGTCCGCACGGTGGTGGTCTGCGGTCATTCGTCCTGCGGGGCGATGGGCGCGCTGCATTCGGGTGAGTCCGCGGGGCCGGGTATCGATCGGTGGCTGGAATACGGGCAGCCGAGCCTGGCCCGCTACCGGGCCGGACATGTGGTGGGCGCCGCGGCGGAATCGGCCGGTTTCGGGCCGGTCGAGCAGCTGAGCATGGTGAACATCGCCGTTCAGCTGGAGAATCTGCGCCGTCATCCGTCGGTCCGGCGCGCGATCGAGGAGCGTGGGCTCACAGTCTCCGGTCTGTTCTTCGATATCGCCAGTGCCCGGCTGATCGAGGTGAGTGAGGAGGGGATCGCATCCATCGAGGACTCCGACGGGCTGCTGGCGCAATTGCAGCGCCGACCGGCATCGATGGGAACTGTGTGAGGATGATTACCGCTATCGTTTCCGGTGCCGCCGGTCGACTCGTGATCTGTTGCTCCACAGGCCGTTTCGGCAGTGATGTGGGTCATAGAGAGGTTGAGCGACGCGGTTGCGCGCAGTATCGCCAGTGGTGGGGTGCCTTCTCAGTTTTTGATAAGTCATTACCCTTACTATAGGAACGGTTTACACCTCGGTCCGTTGTCGTGCCGAGTACCTACTTCACCGCGAGTTGCCGGTTCGCGGTCTGTGTCCGAGCGGACACGTTGATCGTCACCGACCTCGGCTCCGGCCGGGTTCGCGAAGGAGAACGATGGGCACCCAGAGCACGAATACCCCCGAGTCAGCACCTGGTTCGGGCCCGGACGGGCGTGAGCCCACCGGGTCCGGACGCAGACCCGCCCCGGCCTGGCTGACCTCGATCCTGCGGCACGATGTACCTGCCTCGATCGTGGTCTTCCTCGTCGCGCTACCCCTGTCCATCGGTATCGCGATCGCCTCCGGTGCCCCGGTGGCAGCCGGGCTCATCGCCGCGGTGATCGGCGGTATCGTCGCCGGCGCACTCGGCGGGTCCGTCCTCCAGGTGAGCGGGCCGGCGGCGGGTCTCACCGTGATCGTCGCCGAATCGATAACCCAATTCGGCTGGCGGGTAACCGGGTTCATCGTCGTGGCGGCCGGCATCCTGCAGATCCTGTTCGGCCTGAGCCGGATCGCGCGGGCGGCCCTGGCAGTGGCGCCGGTGGTGGTGCACGCCATGCTCGCCGGAATCGGTATCACCATCGCACTGCAACAGTTGCACGTCCTGCTGGGTGGCGAATCCAACAGCACGGCGTGGACCAACATCACCGAACTGCCCGCCCAGCTGGCCGAGTTGCACGGGCCGGCCGTCTTCCTCGGCGTCGTCGTCATCGCCATCATGCTCGGCTGGAAGTACCTGCCCGAACGGGTCAAGGTCGTCCCCGGCGCGCTGGCCGCGATCGTGGTGGCCACCGTGCTGTCGCTGGTGCTCTCGCTCGACGTCAAGCGGGTCACCATCGACGGTTCGCTGTTCGATGCGATCGGACTGCCCGAACTGCCCCGCAGCGACTGGGCCGGGGTCGCGGTGATGATCCTCACCTTCGCCCTCATCGCCAGTGTGGAAAGCCTGCTCTCGGCCGTCGCGATCGACAAGATGCACACCGGGCCGCGGGCCGACTTCGACCGCGAGATGATCGGCCAGGGTTCGGCGAACGTCCTGTCCGGCCTGCTCGGCGGCCTGCCCGTCACCGGCGTCATCGTGCGCAGCTCCACCAACGTCGCGGCCGGTGCCCGCAGCCGCGCCTCGGCCGTACTGCACGGTGTCTGGCTGCTGGTGTTCTCGGTGGCCCTGGTCTCGCTGGTCGAGCAGATCCCGCTCGCCGCCCTGGCCGGCCTGCTGATCGTCATCGGCGTACAGCTGGTCAAGCTGGCGCATATCCGGCTCGCCCACCGCACCGGCGATCTGCTCGTCTACGCGGTGACCCTGGCCGCCGTGGTGTTCCTCAACCTGCTGGAAGGCGTGATCATCGGCCTGGCGCTGGCGTTCGCGCTGCTGCTCTGGCGGGTAGTCCGGGTGACGATCACCGCCGAACCGCTCGGCGGCACCGACCGCTGGCTGATCCAGATCGACGGATCGTGCACCTTCCTGTCGCTGCCCACGCTGTCGTCGACCTTCGCGAAGGTTCCGCAGGGGGCGCCGGTGACCGTGGAGATGACGGTCGACTTCCTCGATCACGCGGCGTACGACGCCATCACCGAATGGGCGAGGCAGCACGAGAGCAACGGCGGCACGGTCGATTTCGTGGAGATCGGTGCCGCCCGGATGGCCAATGTGGAGGCGGCGCCGCCGTCGCGCAGTATGGGCCGGGTCGCCCTCGACGGTGTCCTGGGTCCGTGGCAGGTGGATCGCAACGGCTCGTCGGACAAATCGGGTGACAGC
This sequence comes from Nocardia sp. NPDC001965, assembly GCF_053594175.1. NCBI lineage: Bacteria > Bacillati > Actinomycetota > Actinomycetes > Mycobacteriales > Nocardiaceae > Nocardia > Nocardia sp. NPDC001965. The sequence goes on along the minus strand of NZ_JBSFDZ010000027.1, from coordinate 12,032 downwards.
GCCGACCCGCTGGTCAGCGGTATCGCCGCATATCACCGCAGCCACGCGCATCTGGTCCGCCCGCATCTGGACGAGCTGCGCGACGGGCAGGATCCCGATTCCTTCTTCCTGACCTGCTCGGATTCGCGAATCGTGCCGAATGTGATCACCAACAGTGGTCCGGGGGACCTGTTCACCGTTCGCAATGTCGGCAATCTGGTGCCCGAACAGGGTGATGCCTCGGTGGAGGCGGCACTGGTCTTCGCGCTGGAGAAGCTCAATGTCCGGTCGGTGGTCGTCTGCGGCCACTCGTCCTGCGGAGCCATGGGCGCGCTGCATTCCGGCGAGTCCGCGGGCCCGGGTATCGATCAGTGGCTCGTCCACGGGCAGCCCAGCCTGGAGCGGTACCGGGCCGGGCACGTGGTCGGCCGCGCCGCCGAAGCCGCGGGATTCGGTCCGGTCGAACAGCTGAGCATGGTGAACATCGCGGTCCAGCTGGAGAATCTGCGCCGGCATCCCTCGGTCCGCCGGGCCGTCGCCGAACGCGGGCTCACCGTCTCCGGCCTGTTCTTCGATATCGCCAGCGCCCTGGTCATCGAGGTGCGGACAGACGGTATCGCGCCCATCGCGGACAACGACGGGTTACTGGCGGAGTTACAGAGAGAACCGGCGCAGAGCTCCCGGTGAGCTCGCCGGAGGTGACCCGTCCCGAACAACCGGGCGGGTCACTTTCGTCTGTCCCCGGACCGACCTCTCGTAGGCTGGTTTCCGTGGAAAGTCGTTCCGATCCCGTCACGGATCGTTCCGGAGCCGAAAACAGTGCGGCGGCGGATACCGCCACCGAACCCGAGCAGCCCGGACGGCCCGGCTCCGGCCTCTGGCGCGCCTATCGGGACCGGATCGCGCGACGCCCTACGCTCGAGCTGATCTACCGGGTCGGGGTGGCGGTCGTCGGCACCGTGGTATTCGTCGTCGGGGTGATCACCATCCCGTTCCCCGGGCCCGGATGGGCCCTGGTATTCGCCGGTATCGGCATTCTCGCCACCGAGTTCGCGGTGGCGCGGCGTGCGCTGGTGTGGTTGCGGGACAGATATCGGCGCGGGATGGCGTGGTACATCTCGCGTGGGCCGCTCGTGCAGGTGATCGCCTTCCTGGCGACCTGCGCGCTCGTCGTGGCCACCCTCTGGATACTCGGGACGTTCGGATTCGTCGGTGACTTGATCGGAGTCGATTGGCAGTGGTTGCACAGCCCCTTGATGTCGTGACCCCGGTATGCGGCCGGTCGCTCACGGACGAATCGTGGCTCGCCGCCCGTATCGCGGACCTCAACGCGTCATGGCGTACCGATTCGATGCGGGTGGGCGCGACGCTGTGGTGGTGTATGACGGCCTCGGCGCTGGTGGAACCGGTGGTGCGGGCGCTGGCGCGGGAGCGTCCGATACCGGCGCCCACGCTGGATCGGCTCGCGTTGACACTGCGCGCCGACGGGTCGGTGGAACGGGTCGAGATCGGCGCCGCGGGGCCGGAAGGGCCGCTCGCCGCGGAGCCGGCCCCGGACGGCAGGATCGCCGAGTCCGACATCGCGAGGGCGCTGCGGGCGACCCTCACCGCTGTCATCGATCACCTCACCGTGGTTTCGGGGGTCCGGGAACCGGCGCTGTGGGCGGTGGTCACCGATGTGGTGGCCAGCTGGGCCGTCGACGCCGCCCGGCCGGCGGTCGGCCGCCGGCTCGCCGACGCGATCGGTGCCGCCCTGCCCGAACCGCGTTTCGTCGAAGTCGCCGGGCGAACCTTCGTCCGCCGTGCCTCCTGCTGCCTGGTGTACGAGGCGCCGGGCTGCGAGAAGTGTGTGAGCTGCCCGAAACGCCGCCCCGCGGAGCGCGAAGCACTGCTCGCGGACTACGCGCGGCGGGGGTGACGGGCCGGTTCCGCGCCGCGTCGGCCGGTGACCGGCCGATCCGGCGGACGCCGGGCACGACCTCGCCCGGTCCATCGACACGCGTGTGCGGCCGTGCCGATAGCATGGTCGCGGCCGGGCTGTGCCCGGTCACCGAAGACGGACGAGCCGTCACCGAACCGGAGTGAACCGGTATGGGGCGGGCGGTCCGAAGCCCGAGCGAGCCGGAACGGATCCGGCCGCGCAACCCGAGGAGAGCCCCACCGTGACCACCACAGCCCCCCGCAGCCCAGCCACCCTCGTCCGGGTGCCTGCCGGGACGACGGCGGGTGCCGCGGTGCGTGAGGCGGGCCTGCCCACCAAGGGCCCCGATACCGTCGTGGTCGTCCGCGATGCGGCCGGACAGTTGCGCGATCTCTCCTGGACCCCGGAACTCGATACCGAGGTCGAATCGGTCGCCGCGAACACCGAGGACGGCCGCAGTGTGATCCGCCATTCGGCCGCGCACGTCCTGGCCCAGGCCGTCCAGCAGGAGTTCCCCGAGGCGGTGTTGGGGATCGGCCCGCCGATCAGGGACGGTTTCTACTACGATTTCCGGGTCGATCGGCCCTTCACCCCCGAAGATCTGGCCAAGCTGGAAACCCGGATGAAGAAGATCGTCAAGGGCGCGCAGCGGTTCTCGCGCCGGGTGGTCGAGGTGGATCAGGCGCGAATCGAACTGGCGAAGGAACCGTTCAAACTCGAGTTGATCGGTGACAAATCCGGAATCGACGATCCGGAGATCATGGAGGTCGGCGGTAACGAGCTGACCATCTACGACAATCTCGACCCGCGCACCGGCGAACGGGTGTGGGGCGATCTGTGCCGGGGCCCGCACATCCCCACCACCAAATTCATCCCCGCCTTCAAATTGACCCGGAGTTCGGCCGCGTACTGGCGCGGTGACCAGAACCGGGAAGGTCTGCAGCGGATCTACGGCACCGCCTGGGAGTCCCCCGAAGCGCAGGACGAGTACCTGCACATGCTCGCGGAGGCCGAGAAGCGCGATCACCGCAAACTCGGCCTGGAACTCGACCTGTTCTCCTTCCCCGACGAGCTGGGTTCGGGCCTGCCGGTCTTCCATCCCAAGGGCGGCATCATCCGCAAGGAGATGGAGGACTACTCCCGTCAGCAGCATGTGGCGGCGGGCTACGAGTTCGTCAACACTCCGCACATCACCAAGGCGCACCTGTTCGAGACCTCCAAACATCTCGAGTGGTACGCCGACGGCATGTACCCGCCCATGCACCTCGACGCCGAACTCGACGCCGACGGCACCGTGCGCAAACCGGGGCAGGACTACTACCTCAAACCGATGAACTGCCCGATGCACAACCTGATCTACCGGTCCCGCGGCCGGTCGTACCGGGAACTGCCGCTGCGGCTGTTCGAGTTCGGTTCGGTGTACCGGTACGAGAAGTCGGGCGTGGTGCACGGGCTGACCCGCGCCCGCGGTTTCACCCAGGACGACGCGCATCTCTACTGCACCCAGGAGCAGGTGGTCGAGGAGCTGACCGGCACGCTGCGGTTCGTGCTCGACCTGCTGAAAGCCTACGGTCTGGACGATTTCTACCTGGAACTGTCCACCAAGGACCCGGACAAGTACGTCGGCTCCGACGCACTCTGGGACGAGGCCACCGAAACCCTGCGCCAGGTGGGGGAGGCATCCGGGCTGGAACTGGTCCCCGATCCGGGCGGCGCCGCCTTCTACGGCCCGAAGATCTCGGTGCAGACCCGGGACGCGCTCGGCCGGAACTGGCAGATGTCGACCATCCAGCTCGATTTCTTCGAACCGGATCTGTTCGAACTCGAGTACACCGCCTCCGACGGCACCAAGAAGCGCCCGGTGATGATCCACCGAGCCCTGTTCGGTTCGATCGAACGCTTCTTCGGGGTGCTCACCGAGCATTACGCGGGTGCTTTCCCGGCCTGGCTGGCGCCGGTGCAGGTCGTCGGTATCCCGGTCGCCGACACTTTCGTCGGGCACCTGGACGAGGTGGTGAACCGGCTGCGCGCGGCCGGTGTGCGGGCCGACGTCGATCGCAGCGACGACCGGATGCAGAAGAAGATCTTCAACCACACCGCACAGAAGGTGCCGTTCATGTTGCTGGCCGGTGCGCGCGATGTGGAGGCGGGCGCGGTGAGTTTCCGGTTCCGGGACGGCACCCAGGTCAACGGGGTGCCGGTGGGTGAGGCGGTGCGCGTGGTCGTGGACTGGGTCCAGCGGCGCGACAATTCCTCGCCCACCGCGGAAACGGTTCGCCCCCTGGTGAACGGCGAAGGCGGTGCGCCCGAGTGATACCGGGTCGGCCCGGGTGGGGAAAGGGTATGGAACATGAGTGAACGCACGGTGCCGGACGGTCTGACCGAGGAATCCGGTACGACCGACCGGTCGGCCGGCGAGATCGTGGATCGCGGTGCGGGCGAACCGGATCGGCTGCAGCGGTTGTGGACGCCGTATCGGATGTCCTATATCGCGGAGGCCGCTACCACCGCCCCGAAGGGTGCGACCGGGCATCCGTTCACCGATATCCCCACCATGTCCGATGAGGAAGGCCTGGTCGTCGCCCGGGGCGAGCAGGTGTACGCGGTGCTGAACCTGTACCCGTACAACCCGGGGCACATGATGGTGGTGCCGTATCGCCGGGTCGCGAACCTCGAGGATCTCACCGCTGCCGAATCCGCCGAACTGATGGAGTTCACGCAGCGCGCCATCCGGACGATGAAGAAGGTGTCGCGGCCACACGGTTTCAATGTGGGGCTCAACCTCGGCGGGGTCGCGGGCGGTTCGCTGGCCGACCACCTGCATCAGCACATCGTGCCGCGCTGGGGTGGCGACGCCAACTTCATCACCGTGATCGGCGGCGCCAAAATTATGCCGCAGCTGCTGCGCGAGACCCGGGCGCTGCTCGCGTCGGCCTGGGAGGAGGCGTAGATGGGTGACACCCGCTTCTGCTCGTTCGCCGGCGCCGACCCGGTACGCGGATATCAGGCAGAGGAGGGGTAGGTGCTGAGCATTTTCGGCCGGGCGACCTTCGCCAAGGCCACCGCTCCGCTGGGTAGGGCGCTGGTCGGTACCGGCCTCACGCCCGACGCCGTCACCCTGATCGGTACCGCCGCTTCGATCGCCGCCGCGGTCACCTTGTTCCCCACCGGTCATCTGTTCTGGGGAACCATGCTCATCTGGCTGTTCGTCATGTTCGACATGCTGGACGGTGCCATGGCCCGGGCCCGGGGCGGTGGGACGCGCTACGGTGCGGTGCTGGATGCCACCTGCGATCGCGTCGCCGATGGTGCCATCTTCGGCTCGCTGGCCTGGTGGGCGGTCTATCACGAACAGAGCAGGCCGCTGTTCGTCGCCACCCTGGTGGTACTGGTGACCTCACAGGTCATCTCCTATGCCAAGGCACGCGCCGAGGCCAGCGGCCTGTCCGCCGACGGTGGCCTGATCGAACGGCCGGACCGGCTGGTGATCGTGCTGGTGGGGGCCGGATTGACAGGTATCGGCGGCTACTGGGGTATCGAATGGCTCACCTGGGCCGTGCATGTGGCGATGTGGATTCTGGCGGTACTGAGCATCGTGACGGTGGGTCAGCGGGTACTGGCGGTGCGTAATTCGCCCGGCGCCCGGGACATCCTCGGTGCCGCGAACAAGGGAACGGAGCAGCCTTCGTGACGGGTTGGCGGGCGAACGCGACCGATCGCGGATACGCCGCAGGCTGGCGGATGGTGCGCGCCCTCCCGGACCGGGTGGCGCGCACCCTGTTCGACCGGGGCGCCGATTTCGCGGCCCGCAAAGGGGGGCCGCTCCAGTTGCGGCGCAATCTGGCCCGGGTGGTCGGAATGCCGGCGGAGGCCGTGTCCGACGAGCTGGTCCGGGCGAGTATGCGTTCCTATGCCCGGTACTGGCGCGAAGCGTTCCGGCTGCCCACGATGGATCACGCCGAACTGGTGCGGTCCGGCCGCATCACGGTGATCGGCCGGGAACATCTGGACGCCGCGTTGAGTCGCGGCCGGGGAGTGGTGTTCGTCCTGCCGCATTCGGGCAACTGGGATATGGCCGGTACCTGGCTCGTCCAGAACTACGGCACCTTCACCACGGTGGCCGAGCGGTTGAAACCCGAATCGCTGTTCGAGCGGTTCGTCGCCTACCGGGAGAGCCTCGGATTCGAGGTCTTCCCGTTGACCGGGGGTGAGCAGCCGCCGTTCACGGCGCTGGCGCAGCGGCTGCGCGACAACAAGATCGTCTGCCTGATGGGTGAACGCGATCTCACCGGGCGCGGTGTTCCGGTCACCTTCTTCGGCGAACGCACCTGGATGCCGGCCGGCGCGGCCGCGCTCGCGGTGGAGACCGGTGCCGCGCTGATGCCGGTCCATGTCTGGTTCACCGTCGACGACCAGGGCCGCGAAAGCTGGATGGTCCGCACCCAGGAGCCGCTGGACGTCACCGGCGGAGTCGTCGCCGCCACCCAGGCGCTCGCCGACTGTTTCGCCGCCGGTATCGCCGAACACCCGGCCGATTGGCATATGTTGCAGCCGCTGTGGGAAACGGATCTGTCCGAGGCCCGGCTGGACCGGATCCACGCCGAACAGGCGCGGCGCGATACCTATTCGATCGATGGCGGCGGAGACCGCACCCCATGAGAATCGGCATGGTCTGTCCCTACTCGTTCGACGTACCGGGCGGCGTGCAGGCGCATGTGGTGGAACTGGCCCAGGTCTTCCGGGAGCGCGGGCACCGGGTGAGTGTGCTGGCGCCCGCCGCGGAAACGACCGAACTCCCCGATTTCGTGGTCTCGGCCGGCCGTGCGGTGGCCATCCCCTACAACGGTTCGGTGGCCCGGCTCTCCTTCGGGCCGACCGCCTACACCCGGATCCGCCGGTGGATCGAGAGCAACGAGTTCGATGTCCTGCACATCCACGAACCCAACGCGCCCAGTCTGTCCATGCTGGCCCTGAAGATCGCCGAGGGTCCGATCGTCGCCACCTTCCACACCTCCACCACCAAATCCCTGGTGCTGGCGACCTTTCAAGGCGTGCTCCGGCCCTATCACGAGAAGATCAGCGGCCGGATCGCGGTATCGGAGCTGGCCCGCCGCTGGCAGGTCGAGGCCCTCGGATCCGATGCGGTGGAGATTCCGAACGGCGTGGATGTGCAGGCTTTCGCCCGCGCACCCCGGCTGCCCGGCTATCCGCGGCCGGGCGGCACCGTACTGTTCCTCGGGCGCTACGACGAGCCGCGCAAAGGTATGCAGGTGCTGCTGGGGGCGCTGCCGGCGCTGGCCGCCCGCCACCCCGAGGTGGAGGTCCTGGTGGTCGGGCGCGGTGACGAGGACCGGTTGCGCCGGGAAGCCGGTCCGCTGGCCGGGCACCTGCGCTTCCTGGGACAGGTCTCCGACGCGGAGAAGGCCTCGGCCATGCGCAGCGCCGATGTGTACGTGGCGCCGAACCTGGGCGGGGAAAGTTTCGGGATCATCCTGATCGAGGCCATGGCCGCCGGCACCGCGGTGGTGGCCAGCGAACTCGATGCCTTCCGGCGGGTGCTGCGCGACGGTGCCGCCGGTCTGCTGGTCCCCATCGGCGACTCGACGGCGCTGGCCGAAGCACTGGACACCGTGCTCACCGACGAGACGCGCCGCACCGACCTGGTCCGCACCGCGACCCAGGTGGTCGGTACCTATGACTGGCCGGTGGTGGCCGAGCAGATCCTGCGGGTCTACGAAACCGTGGTGGTCGGCGATCTGCGGGTCCGGGTGGCCGGATGATCACTTTCTCGGCGACCACGGTTCTCGTCCTCGCGCTGATCGCCGCGCTCGTGGTGGCGCTGGGCGTATGGGCCTACTCCACCGCCAACCGGCTGGACCGGCTGCATGTGCGCACCGACCTGGCCTGGCACGCGCTCGAGGCCGCACTGGCCCGCCGGGCCGTGGTGGCCCGCGCGGTCGCGGTGTCGCTGTCCGGCGCCGGAGCGGACAGCGATTCCGGCGAGGCCGCCCGGCGGCTCACCGCGCTCGCCGATCGCGCCGAACGTACCGGTCGCGCGGACCGGGAGACGGTGGAGAACCAGTTGGCGGCGGCATTGTCGGCCGTCGATATCGCCCGGCTGCCGACGCAGCAGGTCGCCGAACTGGCCGATGCCGAGGCCCGGGTGCTGATCGCGCGGCGTTTCCACAACGACGCCGTGCGCGACACGCTCGCGCTGCGTACCCGCCGCCCCGTGCGCTGGCTGCACCTGGGCGGTACCGCGCCCGTGCCCACCTATTTCGAAATCGCCGAACGGGCCACGCCCGCGGCATCGACCGGTCTGGAGGTCGATACCACGCGGGTGTCGGCGCGGGTGGCGCTGCTGGACGAACAAGGCCGGATCCTGCTCATGCGCGGCCACGACCCGCTGGTTCCGGAAGTGTCGTTCTGGTTCACCGTCGGCGGTGGGGTGGAGCCGGGGGAGAGCCTGCGCGAGGCCGCGGTGCGTGAACTGTACGAGGAGACCGGTCTCACTGCCGATCCGGCCGCCCTGCGCGGCCCGATCTGGCGGCGGGTCGCGGTGTTCCCGTTCAACGGCGATCTGATCCGTTCCGAGGAGCTGTTCTTCGCGCTGCGCGTACCGGGGTTCGAGCCGGTCGCGACGGATCTGACCTATGTGGAGCAGCGGTCCATCACCGGTGATCGGTGGTGCGGGCCGGCGGAGATCCGGGCGCAGGTCGCGGCGGGTGAGATGGTCTATCCGTATCAGTTGGACGAACTGCTCGCGGAAGCGGCGAAGGCGGCCGACGCCGCCGGTGATCCGGAGGTCCGCTCCATCCGGTGACTGTGACCGGGCTCACTGGCGTGATAGTGTCGCGGACGGTTTGACACACCGAGGATGTGTCGATTCGGTGTGTGGAGGTGAGTACGTGTCCTACATCCTGTTCGATTACCTGTTGCCGATTCTGGGTCCCGGCGCCGCCGAATACTGGGCGAAGCTGCTGGTCGTCAACCCGATCTGATTCGGTTTCCAGTGCCCGCCGGGCCGGTGTCCACACCGGTCCGGCGGTGCTCTTTTCCGGTCCGGATACGTGAAGTCGGGTAATAACCGCAGGTGGGTGTCAGTCCAGTGGGCTCCAACTGGCTATGAAGTCGCTTTGCCGCCCCACCTAGAATCGTGGTGTTCATCGACGATCCACACCTGGCAACAGACACAGGAGCTGCCGTGACCACGCCCGAGACCACCCAGACCCCCGATGCGACCCGCGAGGCCGGTACCGCCCGCGTGAAGCGCGGCATGGCCGAGATGCTCAAGGGCGGGGTGATCATGGATGTCGTCACCCCCGAGCAGGCCAAGATCGCCGAGGATGCCGGTGCGGTCGCGGTGATGGCGCTCGAGCGGGTGCCCGCCGATATCCGCGCCCAGGGCGGTGTATCCCGGATGAGCGATCCCGACATGATCGACGGGATCATCGAAGCGGTGTCCATCCCGGTGATGGCCAAGGCCCGGATCGGGCATTTCGTGGAGGCGCAGGTGCTGCAGAGCCTCGGCGTCGACTACATCGACGAATCCGAGGTGCTGACCCCCGCCGACTACGCCAACCACATCGACAAATGGAATTTCACGGTTCCGTTCGTCTGTGGTGCCACCAATCTCGGTGAGGCGCTGCGCCGGATCACCGAGGGCGCGGCCATGATCCGTTCCAAGGGTGAGGCCGGCACCGGTGACGTGTCCAACGCCACCACCCATATGCGCAAACTCCGGCAGGAGATCACCCGGCTGGCCTCGCTGCCCGCCGACGAGCTCTTCGTCGCCGCCAAGGAACTGCAGGCGCCCTACGAACTCGTCAAGGAGATCGCCGAAACCGGGAAACTGCCGGTCGTGCTGTTCACCGCCGGTGGTATCGCCACTCCGGCGGACGCGGCCATGATGATGCAGCTCGGCGCCGAGGGCGTTTTCGTCGGTTCGGGCATCTTCAAATCCGGTAATCCGGCCGAGCGCGCAAACGCGATCGTCAAAGCGACGACCTTCTACGACGACCCGGACGTGCTGGCCAAGGTGTCGCGTGGCCTCGGTGAGGCGATGGTCGGCATCAATGTCGACGAGATCCCGCAGCCGCACCGGCTCGCCGAACGCGGTTGGTGATCCGCCCGCAGAACTGCGGCGGCATCGTGGCGGCGCGAGCCGGTGATCCCGGTCCGGTATCGCGCCGCGGTACCGGACCCGGATGTATCCGATAGTCCGCGCGGATGGAACTGCGGCAGTTGCGGTACTTCGTGGTACTCGCCGAGGAACTGCATTTCGGTCGCGCGGCCGATCGGTTGTTCATCACCACGCCGACACTGAGCCAGCAGCTGAAGGTGCTGGAACGTGAGCTCGGTACGCCGCTGGTACGGCGTGGCCGCCGGACCGAGCTGACTCCGGCGGGGGCGGCACTGCTGGTATCGGGCCGCGAGGTGTTGCGGGCTGCCGACGAGGCGGTGCGCTCGGCCCGGCGGGCGGGTGGCGTCGATGCCCCGCGTCTGCGTCTCGGGCTGGTCAACGGCGCACCACCCTGGCTGCCCACCCGGCTCGGCGAGCTCGCGGAGACCGCCGTTCCCGGCGCACGTACCGTGCTCATCAGCGGTACCACTGCCGACCAGGCGCAGGCGCTGGTCGCGGGCACGGTCGATCTGGCGTTACTGCGTGCCCCGGTCCGGCTACCCGCCGCCTTCGCCCAGCGACCGGCAGCCGCCGAAGAACTCGGGATCCTGATGGCCGCCACCCATCCGCTCGCCGCGCGCCCGGCCCTGGCCGCCGGTGATCTCGGAGACCACGAACTGATCCTGTTCCCCCGAGAGGTGGCTCCCGGCCTCCACGACAGGCTGCTCGGCGAACTACACGACCGGGGCCTGCGGATGCGACTCAGCGACAGTGTGCTCGGGCATGCCCAGATGGTGTCGGTACTGCCGTCCCGAGACGACGCGGTCGGGCTGAGCTCGGCCCGGGCCCGCCGCCCGGGCCTGGTCTGGCGGGCACTTCCGGGTGATCCGCTGATCGTCACCTATATCGCGGCCTGGGCGCGCGACAGTCGTCATCCGGTGGTTCGGACAGTGCTGGACACGCTGCCGGCCGATGGGCTCATCGGACCCCGCGACTCCTGAATCGGCACCCCGCCCGCCGAGCCGCAGCGACACTGCCAGCGGTGTTGGCCGGAGCCTAACGACGGTGTGCGACTACCACATGGACCGGGGGCCGCACCGGTGGTCGACTGGCGCCATGACAGCAGAAACGACAGCGGCCGAACGGGTCGTCATCATCGGTGGCAGCTCCGGAATGGGGCTCGCGCTCGCCCGGAACCTCATGGGCGCCGGGGCCGAAGTGATCATCGCGGGCCGGTCCGCCGCCCGGCTCGCGACAGCATCGGCCACCCTCGCCGGAGGCCCCGGAAAAGTCCACACCCGCCAGGTCGACATCACCCGGGAAACCGAAGTCGAGGCGCTGTTCACCGACCTCGGCCGGATCGACCACGCGGTCGTCACCGCCGCCGATGTACGTGGAATGTATGCGCCGATCCGGTCCTTCGACCCTGCCGTGACCCGATCCCTCGTCGACACAAAACTCTTCGGTCCGGCGCTGGTCGCCAAATACGCCGATATCGCTCCCGGCGGCTCGCTCGTGCTGACCTCGGGTATCGCCGCCTACCGGCCGGGACCGGGCTCGGCGATGGTCGCGGCGGTCAACGGAAGTGTGGCCTCGCTGGCCTACGCGCTCGCCATCGAACTCGCGCCGACCCGCGTCAACGTCATCTCCCCGGGTTGGGTGGACACCCCCATCTGGCAACACATCGGTGGCGGCGATCCGGTGCAGCGACAGCGGGATATGGCCGCGAAACTACCGGTGGGCCGTATCGGACGGCCCGACGATATCGCGGCCGCCGTTCTCACCCTCCTGCACAACCCGTTCATCACCGGAACCGTCCTGCACGCCGACGGTGGCCACCGCCTGGTCTGAGCTGTGTTCATTTTGCGGCGCCTGCGGCGCCGCGGGTCGAGGCCCCCGGAAGTCCCGCCGTTGCGCCCTCGAGACTCGCGCCCTCGGCTCATGCGCTTTCGAGGGCGCAACGGATAGGCAGATCACCCCTCTGTACACCACTGACTACCGCGTACATCG
>NZ_JBSFDZ010000026.1:320-80902 GCF_053594175.1 Nocardia sp. NPDC001965 | reverse complement strand
GCGACGGAGCGGGGGAGCGAAGCGGAGGAGCGCAGGAGTGAAGAACCGGGGTCACGAGGGCCCCGACCCCGCGGCGCCGGAGGCGACGCCATAGACACTGCGGAGTTTGCCTTTGACCAGTTTGCCGGTGGGGGTGCGGGGGAGTTCGTCGGCGAAGTCGATAGTGCGCGGCACCTTGTAGTGGGCGATTCGTTCGCGCAGGTAGTCACGTAGTTCCGCGGCCAGTTCCGGGCCGGGTGTCGCGTCCGGTGCCGGTTGGATCACGGCCTTGACCGATTCACCCATTTCCTCGTCGGGGATGCCGATCACCGCGACGTCGAAGACCAACGGGTGCAGCGCGAGGGCATCCTCGATCTCCTGTGGATAGATGTTCACCCCGCCGGAGATGATCATGAACGCTTTTCGGTCGGTGAGGTACAGGAAACCGTCGGCGTCGACGTAGCCGATATCGCCGGTGGTCGTCCAGGTCGGATGGTCCGGGTGGATCGCCTGCCGGGTTTTCGCCGGGTCGTTGTGGTAGGCGAAGGGGAGTTCGTCGCGTTCGAAGTAGATCGTGCCGATATCGCCGGTCGGCAGTTCCGCGCCGTCTTCTCCACAGATCCGGATGGCGCCCATACCCGCCGGACCCACCGAGCCGGGTTTGCGCAGCCACTGTTCGCTGTCGATGAAGGTGGCGCCGTTGGCTTCGGTGGAGGCGTAGTACTCGAACAGCACCGGGCCCCACCATTCGATCATCGCCCGTTTCACGTCGACGGCGCAGGGTGCGGCCGCGTGCACCGCGACTTTCAGGCTGGAGATGTCGTATCGGGTGCGGGTGGCCTCGTCCAGTTTCAGCATCCGCACGAACATGGTGGGTACCCATTGGCTGTGGGTGACCCGGTAGCGCTCGATCGCGGCCAGGGCGGCCTCGGCGTCGAACCGCTCCATCACGACCAGAGTGCCGCCGAGGGCTTGGACGACACCGCCGAAGCGCAGCGGTGCGGCGTGGTAGAGCGGGGCGGGGGACAGGTACACCGATTCGGTGTCGAAGCCGTAGAGCGGTCCGAAAACGGCGGTGTAGGGGTCGCCGGGTGGATCGTCGACCTGCTGGTCCGACAGCGGCTGTTCGATGCCTTTGGGGCGTCCGGTGGTGCCGGAGGAGTAGAGCATATCGGCGCCGCGTGGCTGGTCGGGTAGCGGTTGCGCGGGCTGCGCGGCCAGCGCGTCCTCGTAACACTCGTAGCCCACGACCGGTCCGCCGAAGGCCAGCCGGATCCCGGCTTCGGGTGTCTGCTCGACGATCGCCTCGGCGGCCTCGCCCAGCCCGGCCGAGACGATCAGCGCCTTCGCGCCGCAGTCGTTCACGATATAGCTGATCTCGGCCGGGGAGAGATGTCGGTTCACCGCTGTGATGTAAAGCCCGGATCGCAGCGCTGCCCAGTATGCCTCGTAGACCTTGGGGTCGTTACCGGAGAGCAACGCGATGTGATCGCCTTTGCGCAGTCCGGCGGCGTGCAGATGCCGCGCGAGCCGGACGGAGTTGTCCTCCAGCTGCCGATAGGTCAGCGTCTCGCCGGTCCCGGCGACGATAACGGCCGGTTTATCGGGGGTTTCATCGACATGCGCGCCGGGATACATAGTGCTCCTTCACGGAAGCGATGCGATCGGAGTCCGACCGCAGAGCCGAGACGGGGCCCGTGTCGCTCGCACGCCACCGGCCCCCGCCGGGCAATCGCCCGGCGATCGCGACGATATCGGAAAGTGAACAGCGATTCGTCGTTTTTCCGGAACTCGGGGGGGGCAGCCGGTATTTCGGTCCCAGGTGCCGCCGGGGCGTTACGGCGAGTTCAGAAAAGCGACGGCCGACTCGTTGAACAGTCGCGCGCGCTCCCATTGCGCCCAATGTCCGGTGGCTGCCGGCAACAGCACATCGCAGGCGGGCATCCGGTCCGCCAGCAGGCGCGCACCGGTCGGCCGGTTGACCCGGTCCCGGGTGCCCCAGACGACCAGGGCGCGGTGTTCGACCCGGCGCAGCCGGGGGTCGCGGGTGAGGTCCATCCGCAACAGCGTCCGGACGGCGCCGGGACCGGAGGGCCGGCGCAGCGGTGGATTCGCGACCACCTCGGGATCGAGACTTGCCCGGTAGCGTTCGTCGATCATGGCGTCGGTGATCGCGCTGCCGTCGTGGACCAGGTATTCGCGCAGGAAAGTGGCCAGTTTCTCGCGGCTGGGACCGGCGCCGCCGTAGTAGGCCAGCAGTGCCCGCAGGCCCGCGGTCGGGAGGTTGCGGGTGGTGCCGATACCACCCGGGGCGAGCAGGATCAGCCGGTCGGCTCGGCTGGGCCGGTCCATCGCCAGGCGCAGGGCCGCCGCACCGCCGTAGGAACTGCCGATCAGATGGGCGCGCGGCAGTTCCAGGGCGTCGAGTAGATCGGCGACGGCGGCGGCGAGGTCGCCGAACGGGTCGGAGTGATCGATTTGCTTCGTCGACCGGCCGTATCCGGGCATATCCGGCACGATCACCCGGAAGCGGCGAGACAGTTCTTCCGCATTGCGCGAATACGCCGCCAGGCCGGAGGCTCCGGGTCCGCCGCCGTGCAGCAGTACCACCGCCGGGCCGGCCCCGTACTCGGTGTAGTAGATGTCCCGGTCCCCGGCACGTACTGTCTGCCCGCTGTCGATCGCCGTCATCGGTCGCCTTCCTGGTCCGCGCCGCCCTCGGGCCACGCTACGGAACCGGTGATCCGCGACCGGCGGCAGCTCAGCTGTTCGGGGTGCTGATCTCGCGGACCTCACGCAGATGCCGTTCCATCGCGGCCGTCGCGGCGGTCGCGTCGTGTTCGGACACCGCCCGGTAGATCGACTCGTGGCCCTGGATGGAGATACGGCGGCCGAGCGCGGTGCGGTGGGACAGGACCCGGGTGCGCTGCGTCCATTCGGTGGTCATCGTGCACAGGGTGACCAGCAGGGGGTTCTGTGCCGCGTGGGCCAGCAGGGTGTGGAATTCGATATCGAGACGCATCGAATCCTCGGGCGACAGGCTCTCGTGGGATCGGGCGAGTACCTCGTCGAGCGAGAGCAGATTGGAGTCGACGGCGCGCAGCGCGGCCAGTCCGGCGATCCGCGGCTCGACCAGATCGCGCAGTTCGGTGGCGTAGCCGAGTTCGACATCGAGATCGGCCAGGTTCCCGTACAGTGCCGATGCCGCGCGCGAGATATCGGCGACCGTACTGCCCCGGCCCTGCCGCCGCTCGACCAATTTCTTCGCTTCCAGTTCGAACATCGCCTCGCGCAGCGAAGACCGGGAGATGTTCATACTCGCCGCCAGTTCCCGCTCCGGGGGGAGCCGGTCGCCGGCCCGCAACTCGCCGTTGACGATCAGCTTCTCCAGATGGGCGGCTACCTCGGCGCTGACACTGCGCGCCCGGCGGCGCATCGGCGGGATCGATGCGTGGGTCATACGGGCCCTCCTGGAAACCGGCCGGACGGCCGCTGTCGGTGAACCCGGTGGTGCGATCCAGTGGTCCGACCAATTCCGGGATATGGCTTCGATGCGGATTCTACGGAGCCGCCCGCGAATTGTCGCCGCAGACTTTCCCGAGTGCGGAATGATTCGACAAAGTTACCGATGGCCAGCACTTTTCGTGGTCCTGTTGCGGCTCGGTAAATCGGTCGTTACGTTCGGTCGCCGCGGTCGCGACTCGGTCCGGTGCCTTTTATGGTCGGTGCATCAGATGGTCGGACCAATAAGGAGTCGCGGTGACGACGCTGGCATCGCAGGAAGAGGCCCCGGCCTTCCCGGTCCTGCAGCAGGACACGGGAATCGAGCCGGGAACGGCGTACGTACCGGCCGAACCCGACGCAGTGCTCTGGGGCCGATTGCCCTGCCGGACCGATACCGCCGTCGCCACGGTCGCACCGGGGTCCACGGTCGTGATCGATACCGTCAGCCACGAGGGCATCCTCGAGGACCAGGGTTCGGATCCGCTGTGGTACTTCGGGAATCATGGCGTGGCCCGCGACGATGTGCTCGCCGACGCGGTGGCGGTGGCCGGGCGGCGGACCCGCGAACCCGGGGCGGGACCGCATATCGTCACCGGGCCCATCGCGGTCGCCGGGGCGCAACCCGGTGATCTGCTCGCCGTACGGATCGACGCGCTGACCATGCGTGCGCCCTACGGTGTCGTATCGACCCGGCACGGCCGCGGAGTTCTGCGCGGCCGAGCCGTTTTCGACGGCGACTACGGACAGTTCTGCCGGGTCGTTCCCGGCGAGGGCCGCTGGTTCGCCACCATGCCGCTCGACACCGCCGGCAGCGCCGGGCACGCGACCTTCCCGCTGGCGCCGTTCCTGGGCATCATCGGTGTGGCCACCGATACCGGAACGCGGGTGAACTCGGTGCCGCCGGGGCCGCACGGCGGCAATATCGACGTCAAGCTCCTCACCGCGGGTGCCACACTGTTCCTGCCGGTCCAGGTACCGGAAGCCCTGCTGTATATCGGCGATCCGCATTTCGCCCAGGGTGACGGCGAGGTCGCGCTGACCGCGCTGGAAGCACCGTTGCGGGCCCGGCTGACCGTGGACCTGATCCCGGCGACCGAGATAGCCGGCGGGTTCGGCGGCCGGATCGGGCCGTTCGCCGCCGCGCACGGACTGTTGATCCCGACCGGACTGCACGCCGATCTGAACACCGCCCTGGAGTTGTGCGTGACGCACGCGGTGGAACTGGTGAGTGGGCTGTTCGAGGCCGACCCCCGGCAGGCGTACCTGTATCTCAGTGCCGCCGCCGATTTCACCATCTCGCAGGCCGTCGACCAGGTACGCGGGGTCCATGCCGCGGTGCGCCGCTCGGATTTCGGCCGGGCCGCCGACACCGCCTTCGCCCGCCGGGTACTGGAGCGGTTGCGATGACCGGAGTCGCCGCGGAGCCGGGAACCGATACCAGTGTCTGGCGGGTGACCGGATCGCCACTGGTGGACGCCGTCGCACCCGGCCCGCTGTCCGGACGGGTCGTGGCGGTGAAGGACCTGTTCGCGGTGGCCGGATTCGCCGTCGGCGCGGGTGTGCCCGCCTATGAGCGAGAGCAGCGGCCCGCACCGCGGCACGCGGACGCGGTCGCCCGGCTGCTGTCGGCCGGAGCGCGGATCGGCGGAATCGCCCGGACCGACGAGTTCGCCTACAGCCTGACCGGCAGCAACGGCGGGTTCGGGATGCCGGTGAATCCGGCCGCGCCGGACCGGATTCCGGGCGGCTCCACCAGCGGCCCGGCGGTCGCGGTGGCCCGGGGCGCCGCCGATATCGGGCTGGGGACCGATACCGCCGGGTCGATCCGGGTGCCGGCGGCCTACCAGGGGCTGTGGGGGATCCGGACCACGCACGGCCGCGTCGACACCGCTGGTCTGCTGCCGCTGGCACAGTCCTTCGACACCGTGGGCTGGATCACCCGGGACGGTTCGACGCTGGCGGCGGTCGCGGAGTGCGTCCTGGATGCCGATACCGCCGCTCCCGGCGGTTACGCGATCGACCCGGCCTGCTGCGCGGACGCCGACCCCGAGATCGCCGCCGCTGTCGGCGCCGTGGCCGACTCGCTGGGTGCGGTGCCGGTCGAACTGCGGCCCGCCGAGCACTGGCTCGCGGCCTTCCGCGTGGTCCAGGCGTTCGAGGCCTGGCGCAACCACGGGGAATGGGTCACCGCGCATCCCGGTGTACTGGAACCCGATGTGGCCGAAAGGTTCGCCTTCGCCGCGACTGTCTCCGCCGCGCGGGCGGACACCGCGCGCGAGGTACTGGCCGGTGCGGCGCAGCGGCTGCGATCCGCCCTCGGCGACCGCGCGCTACTGTTGCCGACCGTCGCGACTCCGCCGCCCCGGCGCGCGGGCGGCCGCCCGGCCTGGGAGCGGGCCCGCGCCCGCACGCTCCGGCTGACCTGCGCCGCGTCCATCGCCGGTCTGCCCGCGGTGACGGTGCCGCTGCGGTCCGGCACCGGTACCCCGACCGGCCTGTGCCTGCTGGGCGCACCCGGCTCCGACCGTTCCCTGATCCGTCTCGCCCTCGGCAGTGCCGCGGTAGCGGCCGGGGGATCGCTCCACAGTGAGGATCGACCATGAAACGTCCACTCCGTCATATCTTCTCGATCATCGCGGTGACGCTGCTGGCGGTCGCGGGCCTGACCGGCTGTATCGCCACACCCGACAGCGTCGGCGGTGACACCGGTGCGATCCGGATCGGGACGTTGCGCGGCCAGCCGCATCTCTACGCCCCCTATTTCATGCAGCGTTTCGCACCGGAGAACACCACCTACGAGATCGTGCTGTTCGAGAATTCACCCGATATCAAGAACGCGCTCGCCTCGGGTGCCATCGATATCGGGGTACTCGGGGCACCGGCGATGCTCTCCGGAGTCGCGGCGGAACAGGATGTGCAGATCATCGCGTCGGCCGCCGACGGCGGATCCGGTTTCGTGGGATCACCGCGGATCGCGACCCCGGCCGATCTGCGGGGCAAACGGATCGGGTTCCCGGCGGGGTCTTCGCAGGAGATCGCGCTGAAACTCACCCTGCGGGCGCACGGTCTGGACCCCGACACCGATGTGCAGTTGGTGAATCTGGCGTACTCCGATATGGCGAGCGCCTACACCGCCGGCCGGGTCGACGCCTTCCTCAGCGCGGAAATGGGCGTATCGACCGCCCGCCGGGCCGGCGCCCACGAGATCGTCTCGCCCTACCAGACCCCGATCGGCGCCACCAATATCGTCCTCGGTGGTAACGGGCGCTTTCTGGACGAACATCCCGACCGTGCCCGCGACACCGTGCGGAGCTTCGCCCGGGCCGTCGATTTCATGAAGGGCGATCGCGAAGCCTGGGCGGCCGGTTTGGTGGAGACCTTCGGTCTCGACCGGGCGGTCACCGATATCGCCATCGACAATGTGCGGCTGCGCTGGGAACTCGACGACGAATACCGGCAGCGGGTGAGCGAACTCGCCCGGCAGATGGTGGACTTCGACCAGTTGCCCGCCGCGCCGGATATGAGCAAGGTCTTCCGGACCGAGTTCCTCGACACAGTTCGTGCCGAGCGATGACCACGCTGGGAATCCGCGCCGAACCGGCCACCGAACCGGCAGGTCCGGGAACCACGGCGGTCGCGGGCCCGCCCGATCGGCGATCGCGGCGCGCTCGCTACCGGACCCGGGTGGTGGCGTTCCTGTGGGCGCTGCCGGTACCGCTGGTGGTGCTGCTGCTGTGGGACCGCGGGGTCGGCGGCGGCTGGACCCTCCCGTTGGGCATCCAGATGCAGTTCCTGCCCACCCCGCTGGAGGTCGCGCGGCGGCTGGCAGATCTGGCGGTGGGCGGGATCGTCGACGATTCCTACAGCGGCACGCTGTGGCTGCACCTGTACGCCAGTACGGTCCGGGTGCTCCAGGGATTCGCGATCGCGGCCGCGGTGGCGGTGCCGGTGGGGATCGTGATGGGGCGTTCACCGCTCGTCTTCCGGATGCTCGAGCCCACCCTCAACCTCATCCGCCCGATCCCGGTGACCGCCTGGGCCCCGCTGTCCCTGTTGATCATCGGATTCGGGGACCGGGCCACCATCTTCCTGGTTTTCCTGGCCGCGGTGTTCTCCATCCTGATCAACACCATCGCCGGGGTGCGCGCGGTACCCGCCCGGCTGTTCGAGGCGGCGGCCATGCTCGGCACGCCACCGGCACAGATGTTGTACAAGGTGGTGTTACCGGCCGCGGTTCCGACGATCGTCTCCGGATTGCGGATCGCGCTCGGCCTGTCCTGGGTGATCCTGGTGGTGGGGGAGACGGTCGGTATCCGGGTCGGTCTGGGCGCGCTGATCACCCAGGCGCGTGAACAATCCCGTACCGACCTCATCGTCGCCGTCATGATCGTGATCGGGCTGGCCGGATTCCTGGCCGACCGCATCATGATGCTCGCTGTACGCCTGGTCGCCGGGCGGCGACCGCTGCTCCCGTGACCCTTCTCCGGATCAGGTGATGACCATGAAGATCTACTCCACCCGCCGCCGTCCACACCGGCCCGCGCGAATAGTGCTCGACGGCCTGGGTAAACGATTCCCGGGGGCAACCGGTTTCGCGGTGGACGGGGTGGATCTCGATATCGCCGCCGGGGAATTCGTCTGTGTGGTCGGCGCCAGCGGTTGCGGGAAATCGACACTGCTGCGGATCCTGGCCGGATTCGAAACCGGAACCCGGGGCGCGGTATCGGTCGGCGACGAGCCGGTCACCGGCCCCGGCCCGGACCGGGGCGTCGTATTCCAGGACTATGGGCTGTTCCCGTGGCTCACCGTCGCGGAGAACATCGCCTACGGGCCGAAACAGGCGCGGATGACCCGCGACGATATCCGGGAGACCACCGATCGCAGCCTGGAAACCGTCGGCCTGACCCGGGTGCGTGATTCGTTTCCGCACCAGCTCTCCGGCGGTATGCAACAGCGGGTCGCGATCGCCCGGGTACTGGCCAACCGGCCGGCGGTGCTGTTGATGGACGAACCCTTCGGGGCGCTCGACGCGCTCACCCGCGCCGATATGCAGACCGAACTCGCCCGTATCCACCGGGATTCCGGTGTCACGGTCGTCTTCGTCACCCACAGCGTGGAGGAGGCGGTGTACCTGGCGGACCGGGTGGTGGTGATGGCCGGTGGTACCGCGCACGGTACGGCCGGGCATGTGCGCGAGGTGGTGACCATCGAGCTGCCCCGGGCGCGGGAGCCCACCGCCCCGGAGTTCAACGATTACAAGCGCCGGATCGATGCGCTGATCCACCAGGGCGACCGGGCCGCCGCCTGACCGCGGCTCATACCGGGGTCGCCGGTAGTAGTTCCCGGGTCCGGGTCGTCCGTGCGACGACCCGGCCCGCTTTCACGACATAGCAGCGATCGGGCCGGTCCAGCAGGGCGTCGGCGACGCGGTGGGTGGACAGCACCACCAGGTCGGCGGCCGCGCCCACCCGCAACCCGTAGCCGTCGGCGATACCGATCACGGCGGCTGCCTCGTAGGTGGCCATACCGAGGACCCGGGTCAGCTCGGCGGGACCGGCCAGATGCGAGGTCTGCGCCAGGAACAGGCCGATATCGAGCAGATCGGCATTGCCGTACGGGGTGAAGGCATTGCGGATGTTGTTGGAGGAGTACGCGGTCCGTACTCCGGCCGCCCACAACTCCCGCACGGGTGCGATACCGCGGCGGATATTCGCGGTGTCAGCGCGTCCGCCCAGGAACATATCGGTGGCCGGCAGCGGAACCACGGCCACTCCCGCGTCGGCGAGCCGGTGGAGCACGCGCCGCCGATCCGCGGGTGGACGGGCGGCCAGGGAGGTGGCGTGTCCGATGGTGACCCGGCCCGCCATCCCGGTCCGATCGGTGACCTCGGCGATGTAATCGGCCAGGGCGAATCGGGGGTCGGCGGTGTCGTCGGCGAAATCGGCGTGCAGGTCGACCGGAACCCCGAACTCGGCGGCGAGGTCGAAGACGAGATCGATATGGCGCCGGCACTCGGCGACCGAATCTTCGTTGTAGGTACAGCCGCCGATCACATCGGCGCCGTCGCGCAATCCTTCGCGCAGCAGGTCGAGGGTGCCGGGCGCGCGGAAGATCCCCTCCTGCGGAAAGGCCACGATCTGCAGGTCGATCCGGCCGCGGAACTCCTCCCGCAGGTCCAGCAGGGTGTGCACACCCAGCAGGCCGACGATGGGGTCGACATCCGGGTGCGCCCGGACAGCGGTGGTGCCGTGGATGATCGCCTGTTCGAGGACGCGGCGGGCGCGGTCGGCGACCGAGGCCGGGGTGAACTCCCGTTTCAGGTCCGCGGTGATCGCTATCGCCCCGGCCAGGGTACCGTCGGGGTTCGCGCGTTCGCCGTCGAGCAACGCCTTGTCCAAGTGCACATGTGATTCGACGAGGCCCGGGATCACCACGCGGCCGGCACAGTCGATCTCCTCGGTGGCGATCGCCTGCAGCGCCGGGCCGATCGCGGTGATCACCCCGTCCGTGACCGCGATATCGACCGGTGCGGTCTCGTCGTCGATCCGCGCGTCGCGGAGCAGCAGATCCGTGTTGCCGAACGGCGCCGGGTTCGTCACGGGCACCTCCGGGTCCGAAAAGGTCACACCGGTTGTATACGACCCGGGTGTTTCCGGCGGGCCCGCGCAATGCTTCAGCGAGGTTACGAACCCGCGCCCGAAGGTGCCGGGCGGGTGTGCCGGAGCCGGTAGGCGGTGGTGGCGTGGGCGATGTGCTCGGTGACCAGGCGCTGGGCGAGATCGGCGTCGCGGGCCTCGAGGGCACCGCAGATCCGCTCGTGTTCGTCCCAGGAGTCGGTGGCGCGGCGGGGGAGTTCGACCGCGTACACCCAGGCGATCTTCCAGCCGAGCTGGGTGATCAGACCGGCCAGCAGGCTGCTGCCCGACGCCTCGGCCAGCACCTCGTGGAAGCGGCTGTTGAGCCTGGTCAGATCGTCGAGGCGGCCGGAGCGTACCGACTCCTGCCCCAGTGCGGTGAGCTCTTTGAGCCGACCGAGCTGTTCGGGGGTGCGCCGGTGCGCGGCCCGGCTCGCGCACAACGGTTCGAGCAGGGCGCGGATCTCGAGCAGGTCGGCCGCCTCGGCTTCGGTCAACTCGGCCACGAAGGTGCCGGCGTAGGGGCGTGAGTACGCGAAGCCCTCGGCCTCGAGCGTGCGCAACGCCTCCCGTACCGGTACCCGGGAGACTCCGTAGCTCTCGGCCAGCGTGTCCTCGGTCAGTCGCTGCCCCGGTGCGAACACCCCGCGGATGATGTCGTCGCGAATGGCGCGGCACACCTGCTGTTTGGTCATCCGCGGGTTGGTGCTGTCCACATCGTCCTCGGCTCGGGTGGGATCGGCGGCGGTCGCATACGATCCACCGCCCGGTACTCCACCTGGATACCAGGAATGCTGTCGAATCGCCGGTGGGGCCCGGTAGAGCAGCGCGGTTCCGTGGTGACCGGCAGCACACTGACGTCATATCCCGGCTATTTCGTATACGATCCGGACTCACTTGTGATCGGAAGGACGCCATGGATCCCGTGTACGCGGTGCTGCTGCTGGCGGCCGGTTTCGGCGCCGGGGTGTGCAACACCATCGCCGGCGGCGGCAGCCTGCTGTCTTTTCCCGCCCTGGTGGCCACCGGACTGCCGCCGGTGACCGCGACCGTGACCAATGCCGTAGCGGTCTGGCCGGGTTATCTGGGCGGCGCGGCCGCGCTGCGCTCCCGGCTGGTCGAACACCGCAGCCTGCTGCCCCGGCTGATCGTCATCGGCACCGCCGGGGCGCTCGGCGGGGTGGTGGCGCTGCTCGCGGCGCCGCCCGAGGTGTTCACTGCGCTGGTGCCGTATCTGATCCTGGCGGCGACCGCCCTGTTCGCCGCGCAGCCGGTGCTCTCCCGCAAGCTCGCCGAGAAGGGCGGCGATTCCCGGTTCACCCTCTTCGCCGGAGTCTTCCTCGGCGGGATGTACGGGGCGTACTTCAACGGCGGGATGGGGATTGTGCTGCTCACCGCGCTCGCGCTCGGGATCGACGCCTCGATCACTCTGCTCAACGGCCTGAAGAGCGTGCTCACCCTGACCGTCTCCACCACCGCCACCGTCGCGGTGGCCCTCTTCGGTCCGGTCGACTGGATCTCGGTCCTGATCCTGGCCCCGGCCTGCCTGCTCGGCGGCGTCGTGGGCGGCAAGATCTCCGACCGGTTGCGGCCCGGTGCGTTCCGGGCTCTGGTGATCGTCTTCGGTGCCGGTGCGGGCATCGCAATGTTGTTCACGTGAATCTGGTGAAAGAAGGAATCATGACCGATCTGTTGTTGCGCGGCGGACGTCCGTGGCTACCCGGACAACCGCTGGAAACCGCCGACATCCTGATCCGGGCCGGGCGGATCGAGCAGATCGGCCCAGGTCTGGAGGCTGCCGGTGCCGAAACCCTGGCCCTGGACGGGGCGCTGGTTCTGCCCGGATTCGTCGACACCCACTGTCATTTGGACAAGACTCTGTGGAGTGGGCCGTGGGTGCCCAATACCGGTGGCCGTTCGCTGGCCGGGCGGATCGCCAACGGGGAGAACCGGCGTGCCGAACTCGGTATCCCCAGCGCCGACTATTCCGCGAACCTGCTCGCGACCATGATCGCCGGAGGAACGGCGCACGTGCGCAGCCATATCGATATCGACCCCTCGGTGGGGCTGGCCGGGGTGGAGGCCGTACGGACCGCCGCCGCCCGGCATCGCGACCGGGTGGACGTCGAGTTGGTCGCCTTTCCGCAGGGCGGCCTGATCCGCCGGCCCGGAACCGCCGAGCTGCTGGACGAGGCCCTGGCCGGGGGCGTCGAGGTGGTCGGCGGTATCGATCCCGCCGGTTACGACGGCGACCCGACCGGGCAGCTGGATATCGTCTTCGGCCTGGCCGAACGCCACGGCGCGAAGATCGATATCCATCTGCACGACAGCGGCACTCTCGGTGCCTGGGAATTCGAGCTGATCATCGAGCGTACGAAGGCCACCGGTCTGGGCGGGCGGGTCACCATCAGCCACGCGTACGCGATGGGGGCGCTGCCGGCCGATGAACAGCAGCGCATCGCCGAACGGCTGGCCGAAGCGGGGGTGGCCATGGTGACCTGCGCGGTCGGCGACGCGCCGGTGGTTCCGCTACGCGTGATGCACGCCGCGGGTGCGACTCTCGCCCTCGGTAACGACGGTATCCGGGATCTGTGGACCCCCTACGGCGACGGCGATATGTTGCGCCGGATCGGTACGGTGGCGTTCCGGGACCGGCTGCTCTCCGATGCGGAGATCGAATTGGCGCTCGCCGCCGGCACTCTCGGTGGTGCCCGGGTTCTCGGTTTGCCCGATCACGGTCTCCGGGTGGGGGCGCGGGCCGATCTCCTCACGGTCGAGGCCGCGACACCGGCGGCGGCCGTAGTGGGTGTCCCGGTGCGGAAACTGGTTCTCAAAGGCGGCCGGGTGGTGGCCCGGGACGGGCAATTGGTTTCGTGATCGTATACGAAACAGGGGTGTAATCCGACGGACCGCGATCGGCAACGAGCAGCCGATAGAACTGTTCCATGAGCACAAAGGCTATCCCGGTGCCAACCCTTCCGCGGGAGGCAACGTATACGACCGAGCCGGATCCGGCGCTCGCTTTCCGGAATGTGTCGATGGTTTTCGAGAACGGGACCGCCGCCCTGCGCGATATCGATATCGCCGTCCGTCCAGGCGAATTCGTCTCTCTCGTCGGGCCGTCCGGTTGCGGAAAGTCGACGCTGCTGCGGCTGGCGGCCGGTTTCGAGGAAGCCACTTCCGGTGCCGTGACCGTCGCCACCGAACACCTCGGCTACGTCTTCCAGGAAGCGACCCTGCTGCCGTGGCGCACCGTGCTGCGCAATGTGGAGCTCCCCGCGGAACTCGCCGGGGTGGACCGGGTGCAGCGTCGTGCGGCGGCACTGGACGCCATCGAGCGGGTCGGGCTGGGCGGTTTCGAGAAACACAAACCCGCCCAGCTCTCCGGCGGTATGCGGATGCGGGCCTCCATCGCCCGCGCGCTCACGTTGCGACCGGAGGTGTTCCTGTTCGACGAACCGTTCGGCGCGCTCGACGAGATCACCCGTCAGCGGCTCAACGAGGAAGTCGGCAGCCTTTTCCGGCGCGACGCCTTCGCGGGCGTATTCGTCACCCATTCGGTCCCGGAGGCGGTGTTCATGTCGACCCGGGTCGTCGTGCTCACCGGCCGGCCGGGCCGGGTGGCGGCGGATATCCCGGTACCCCTGGACTTTCCGCGGGAACCGGGGCTGCGCTACACCCCGGAGTTCGCCGAGATCGCCGGCGCGGTCTCGGCCGCGCTGCACGCCGCCGAACAGGGGGTCGCGGCATGACCACGGTCGCGGCGGATACCGCCACTCGTGCTGTCACCACACAGGACAGTCCCGAACGGTCCGTGCGGACACCGCGTCGCCGGTCGGCGCCCGTGCGGATCATCGCGCCCGTCGTGGTGTTCGTGCTGGTGCTGGGCATCTGGTACTTCGCGAGTCATCATCTGATCGCGGCGGAGTCGCGGTTCCTGTTGCCCGGACCGGACCAGGTGGTCAGCGAGGGACTGCTCGATTCGGCGGTGCGGTCGGAAATCCTGTCCGCCCTGGGGTCCACGGTGCTGGTCGCTCTGAGCGGTCTGGTGATCGCCATGGCGCTGGGGGTGGGATTCGCGGTGGTGATGAGCCAGGCGCGCTGGGCCGAATACTCGCTGTATCCGTACGCGGTGATCCTGCAGACCATTCCGATCCTCGCGGTGGTCCCGCTGTTCGGCTTCTGGTTCGGCTACGAATTCGGCAGCCGGGTGATCGTCTGTGTGATGGTGTCGCTGTTCCCGGTGGTCACCAACACGCTGTTCGGCCTGAAGGCGGTCGCGCCGGCCGAACACGATCTGTTCACCCTGCACGGCGCGAGCCGGTGGCAGCGGCTGCGCAAACTCCAGCTGCCGACGGCGCTGCCCGCGATGATCTCCGGGTTCAAGATCTCCGGCGGGATGGCGATCATCGGCTCGATCGTCGCGGATTTCTTCTTCCGCCAGGGCGAGCCCGGCATCGGCCGGATGATCGACGTCTACCGGCAGCGGCTGGCCACCGAGGAACTGCTCACCGCGCTGCTGCTGTCCTCACTGGCCGGACTGATCCTGTTCTGGTTCTTCGATTTCCTGGCCGTCCGCGTGGAGCGTGCCCACGGCCGCCGCCGCGGCCACTGATCTCTCCCGTCCGCCCATCCACTGCTCATCTCAGGAAGCACCATGAAGAAACCACTTTCCGCTCTCACCGCGCTCGCGGGTACCGCGCTGCTCACCGCTTGCGGAGGTGCGAGTTCGGTCCCGGAACCCACCGGTGCGGGCCCCCTGGCCGGGGTGTGCCCGTCGACCGTCGTGATCCAGACGGACTGGTACGCCACCCCGGAGCGGGCGGCCGCATTCCAGCTCGTCGGCCCCGACGGCACCGTCGACGTCAACAAGGGCTCCTATGCCGGGCCGCTGGGTGATACCGGTGTGAATGTCGAGGTCCGGCTCGGCGGCCCGTTCCTGGGTGGCCAGCCGGTGCCTGCGCAGATGTACCAGGACACGTCGATCACCCTGGGCTTCGTCCCCACCGACGACGCCGTCCGCGCCCAGGCCGAATTCCCGGTGACCGGCGTATTCGCCTCCCTCGACGTGAATCCGCAGATCATCATGTGGGATCCGGCGACCTATCACGTCGAATCGTGGCGCGACATTCCCGGCACCGGCGCCCCCGTGGTGTACAGCGAGGGCAAGATCTTCATGGATTACCTGACCGCCAACGGTTACGTGCGTCCGGACCAGGCCGATGCCTCGTTCGACGGCACCCCGAGCCGATTCGTCGCCGAGCGCGGTCGGGTGATGCAGCAGGGCTATGTGTCCAATGAGCCGTTCCGCTGGGAGCACGATGTCGAGGGCTGGCGCAAACCCACCGATTATCTGCTCGTCCACGAATCCGGTTACGAGATCTACCCGCACGCCTGGTCGGTGCGTGCCGGTGAACTCGACGCGCTGCGGCCCTGCCTGACGAAGCTGGTGCCGATGTTGCAGCAGGCGCAGGTCGACTACATCGCGAATCCCGAACCGGTGAACCGGGCGCTGTTGCGGATCGCCGACACCATCCCCGACGGCCCGCCGATGACCGCCGCCGGTAACACCGATTCGGTGAAAGTACAGGTCGCCGAGAAGATCGTCGGCAACGGCCCGGACAGCACCCTCGGGAATTTCGAGGAGGCGCGGGTGAACCGGGTGATCGACGCGGTGACCCCGATCCTGCGCAACCGCGGCGACCGCATCGCCGATGGACTCACCGCCACCGATCTGGTGACCAACGAGTTCATCGATCCGGCCATCGCCCTGCCGGCGGTGCCGAAACCCTGAATCCCGCTGTCGCGGGCCGATAGCGGGCCCGATGGTGTTGGAGTGCGTCCCCCGGTGGCCGACCGTGCCGCGGCTACCGGGGGTAGTCTGCTCTCCCCTCCGCTCGCGGTGCGAGCGTTGCGGCGAGAGCCGCGGTGATCTCCCGGGCGAGTGCGGCGTCCACCGGTGCGTGCCGGCTGAGCAGCCGATACCACATGGTGCCGAAGGCGAAGTCGACCACGAGATCCAGTGCGGTGGTGGGCGCGAGATCACCGGCGTCCACGCCGTGTTGCAGCAGTGTGCGCAGGGCCGTTCGGCGCGGGCCGATCACGGTCTCCTGGAGCCGTTCGGACAGGTCCGGATCGTGCTGGGCGTCCGACATCAGTCCCACCAGGGCCTGGCCCGTGACGCTGCGGGCGAGTTCGAAAGTGGTCGTCAGCAGTTCTTCGATCCGGTCGAGCACCGGTTCCGATGCGTCCGGGGCCTCGAGCGCGGGATGTCCGGTCGCGAGATCGGTCAGTGATTCGAGCAGGATGGATGCCTTGTCCGGCCACCACCGGTAGACGGTCTGCCTGCCCACTCCGGCCGTTTCCGCGATCGATTTGATCGTCAGATCCTGATAGCCGTCGCGTTCGCAGAGTTCCAGCGCGGTGCGCAGGATCGACTGCCGGGCGTCTTCGCTGCGGGGCCTGCCCCGGGTTCGGGTCATACCGCCACTTTACAAGACACTGTGCCTCGAATATATTAACGAGGCACGGTGGTTCGAAAACCGTGGTGATGCGAACTCCAGGAGGAAGTCGTGAGCAAGAAAGTCGTCATCGTGGGCGGGACCTCCGGTATCGGCCTGGCGACCGCCCGGCGGCTCGACGCCGCGGGTGCCGCGGTCGTCATCGCGGGCCGCGACAAGGAACGCCTGGCCGCCGCGCTCGCCGAACTCGGCTCGCGGGCAGCGGGTTTCGTAGTCGACGCCCGCGACGAGGCAGAGCTGGCCGGTCTGTTCGGCGAGATCGGATCGGTCGACCATCTCGTCGTCACGGTCACCGGTCCGTCGGGGACCACTCCGTTCCGGGAGCTGACCGGCGAGCATCTGCAATCACATGTATCGGGAAAACTGCTACCGCATATCGCGGTCGTTCAGGCAGCGCTCCCGTATCTCACGCCCGGTGCGTCGGTCACTCTGGTCTCCGCGGCGTCCGCGGGTGGGGCGATGCCCGGAACAGCGGCGCTGGCCGCCGTCAACGCCGCCGTGGAGGCGACGGTTCCGGTCCTGGCGCTCGAATTGGCGCCGCTGCGGGTGAACGCGGTCTCGCCGGGGGTGATCGATACCGACTGGTGGAACTTCCTGCCCGGCGACGCCCGGGCCGAAGTCTTCGCCGGTATCGCCGCGGGAACACCGGTCGGCCGGGTGGGCGCGGCCGACGATATCGCGCAGGCGATCGAATTCCTGATCGGCAACAGCTTCACCACGGGCATCGTGGTGCGGGTGGACGGCGGCGCCCGGCTGGGATCGCCACAGTGACAGCGGGTTCAGTTCAGGGGAGGCCGGTCACGGCCCACGGACAGTGGCGGTATCCGCGGCCGTAGCCGCTGGATGCCGGGCGCGGTGGATCCCGGCAGCAATCCGGAAAAGTCCTGGTGCCCCTCGCCGGCAACGGTTTCGGCGGGCCCCGGGAAAACGCAGCGGATCCGCGGATCCAGCCGGTACGGGTCGGAGGACAGGCGATAGCCGAGAATGCGGCGCAGACGCGCGAGTTCGGCACGTACGGTCACCGCCTTGCCGTTGTCACCGTAGAGCCCGTGGGCGAGTTCCGCCGCTGTCGAACCCGCCGGACGCGCCAGCAGCAATACCAGCAGCTCGCTGTGCCGCGGGCTGAGTTCGTGGACCGCGCCGTCCATCCACAACGCGACCCGGTTGCGGCCCAGCGCGACCACCCGCGGCATCTGCTCGGCGGCGTCCGCGGACAGAGCGTGCACGGCGTACGGTCCATCCGGGACGAGCCGTTCGACCACGACCCGGCGGCCACCGGGCAGTACCGCCTCGCCTTCCCGGATCGGCCCGGGCCACACCGACGGCAGCCAGCCCGGGGGAGCGGCGTAGAGGATATGGCCGTCCGGAGATACCAGGGCCGCGCGATCACCCGACCGGTGGAGCAGCCGGTCGAGAAAACGGATCCGCAGTTCGGCGTCGCGACGGGCGGCCAGATCACGGAGATGGGCCTCGGCGAGCCGCGCGGCCGCGGTCACCAGCGGTACGGCCAATTCGTTCGTGCTGCCGATCGGGCAGGTCACATCGACGACACCGATCACCGCGCCGCTGCGCGGATCGCGGATCGGTGCGGCCGTACAGGTGAAATCGGCGGCGACCGAAAGATAGTGCTCGGGTCCGCGTACCTGGAACGCCCGGCCCAGTGCGAGCGCGGTACCCACCCCGTTGGTGCCCGCGTCCGCTTCGTGCCAGCGCGCGCCCGGTACGAGATTGGCGCGTTCAGCGGTCCGGCGGGCGGTGGCATCGCCGTGCACCCAGAGCAGATGTCCGTCCGCGTCACCACCGAACAGCACATGCCCCGGTGCGGCGGCCACCGTCTCCAGACTCGCGAACAACACCGGCCACGCGGCGGCCAGCCGCCGGTCGCGCGGCCCGGACCTGAGTTCGGCGCTGCTCAGACCCACTTCGGGCAGATGCCGGTCCGGATGCAGACCGCGATGCCGGGCACGGTCCCACGACGCCCGCACGTCCGGGCGCATCGTCCGGCTCTTACCAGTCACCATCATGCGCCTGCCTCGGGATAGTGCGGTCCCGCACCGGCATTCACCGCCTCGCCGGGTCGTACCACGAGAAATAGCACGGGGCGCGGACGCGGACAAACGCCCGGCGCGGCGTTGCAACGTTGCTGCAACCGTCGGGCCGGGGCTGGGCCGCACCGGCCGGGCCCGGTCATCGTAGAGCTCACCGCTCACGAACCGGAGGTATCGATGCCCTACCTGGAACTGCCCGACGGGGTGCCGCTGTACTACGAGGATCACGGCTCCGGCCGGCCCGTCGTGCTCATCCACGGCTGGACCATGAACTCCACCTTCTGGGCGCAGAACGTGCCCGTACTGGCCGAGCAGCACCGGGTGATCACCGTCGATCTGCGCGGGCACGGCTCGTCGGGCAAGACCGAGGACGGGCATACGCTCGCGCAATACGCCCGCGATGTGCACGGTCTCGTCAAATATCTCGCACTGGAGCAGGTCTCGCTGGCGGGATGGTCGATGGGGGTCGCCGTCGCGCTCGAGTACGTGCGGCAGTTCGGCTGCGCGGATCTGCGCTCGGTCGTGTTCATCGATCAGTCGCCGCGCTTCCTGGACGGACCCGACTGGGAGTTCCCGTTGCAGGGCGGCTATTCGGAGAACGATCTGGCGCTGTTCGTCCAAGCGGTCCGGTATGCCCGTCCGCTGGTGATCAAACCCTTCATCGCCGCGTGTTTCGCGCAGACACCGCCCGAGGACGTGATCGATGCGATCTACGCGGAGACCATGAAGATGTCCACGGCTGCCGCCTGCGCCATCTGGTACGACATGGCCTTCGCGGATCTCCGGCCCGTCCTGCCGGAGGTCACCGTGCCGGCGCTGCTGGTCTACGGCGCCCAGAGCAAGATCTTCCCCGGCCCGCTCGACGAATGGATCGCCGCCCGGCTGCCCGGCGCGACCGTCGCGCGTTTCGCCGACAGCGGTCATGCCCCGTTCTCCGAGGAACCCGAACGTTTCAACCGGGTACTCACCGAATTCCTGTGACCGGTTCGCCGGCCTGTCCGCGAAACTCCCGGCCACTGCACTCGGTGATCCGTCCGCGGCCCCGGTCCAGATCGCCCGGGGGCTGCTGGTGGGCGGGAGCACCGAGAACGCGGTGTATCTGTCATCGGCACCGCTCTACCACGCGGCGCCGCTGGTGTTCTCGATGTCCTGGCAGCGGCTGGGCGCCACCGTGATCGTGATGGAACGCTTCGAACCGCGGCAGTGCCTCGAACTGATCGAACGGTATCGGATCACCCACACCCAGATGGTGCCGACGATGTTCGTGCGACTGCTGCGCCTGCCACCCACCGAACGCGCCGGTCACGATACGTCCAGCCTCGATACTGGGTGCAACACGACAACCTGATCATCTGATACACCACCCCCGCGGCACAGCATCAGAAACCGTCGTCGACGATCGGGTCGTCCGCGCGCCGCGTCCCGGCCCGGAGTTCGGAAACCGATGCGCCGCGGGGAAAACGGCTGTGCCCGTCGACCTCCAGCGGAGCGGGCCGATCGCTGCCCAGCGGAGACGAATCGGGACGCGACCCGCCCGGCACGAGATCGATCTCGAAGACGGCGGGCGCCGTTCCGCAGCGCGCGATCATCCGGTACGCCTCCTTCGGGATGGCGGATTCGTCGTCCACGATCTTCCGGACGCCGAATGCAGGTGCGGAGATGAGCCAACGGTCCCCGTAACTGCTCACCTTCACCTCGAATCGCATGATCACCCCTTGGTCTGTGGTCTGCCCCGAATACCTGCCCCCTGGTACGGGTATCGGTACGACGGCTGGTTCGACGTTAAGGAGTGCGGACCGATCATGGCGAGCGGTGAGCACGAGTTTGCACGACCGAGTTCGCTGTTTCCCGCAGCACAGCCCAGAAGTGCATCATGTTCGAAGTGCGAGAAAACTCGTGCTAACCATCGAACAGGGGTTGAGTATGCGTCTGCGGTTTCTCGGTAAGGGGGGCTCGGATCTCGGTGGATGCCCCAGTCTGTACACGACCGATCAGGGAAGCTATCTGGTGCAGGGATGGGAGACGGACAGACCGGCAACCGTCGAGATCCCGCATCTGCTGCTGGGTTACGCCGAACCCGACACCTTTCTCGGCGCGCCCATGGAAGATACCGGCCGGGGGACGTTCACTCTCGCCGGCCGTCCGGTCGCCGAACGTGAGATCTTGGAGCAGCTCGATCTGGCACCCGATGAAGTAGCGATCGAAGTCCCGAAGACCCGAAGGACGTTCTACGGTGCTCTATCTTCCGTATGAGCCGCCGGACTGGGCCGCGCTCTTGCGCGGGTGTGTGTCCGAGGCGTTTCACCTGGAAGTCCGGGACGCCTATACGGTGCCGGCCGAGACCGGCCGGTTCGGCCGGTTCCTGGACGGCCGGCCCGCGGTACCGGACGACCAGAAGGACCGCTGGAACTCGCTGATCCGGCAGACGACCGGCCGCGGGGTCACCGTGCGCCGCGTCCGGGTGGTGACGGTGCCGCACACCGCCTATCACCGCTGGCTGCTCTCGGTGACCGATACCAACACCGATGCCGGTGAGGACATCCGGTACGTACCCCGGCATCTGGCCGGTGACGTGCCGTCGGACGACTGGTGGTTGATCGACGACGAGCGGGTCGTCTACAACCTGGTCGACGACCACGGCAAACCCTCGGGTCTGGCGGTTACGACGGATTCGGGGATCATCCAGTACGCCCGATGCGTGAAGCACCGGCTCTGGGACATGGCAACGCCCTACACGGAATATGTCGACAGATGAACGAAGTGCACAACGCGCGAGAAGCTCTCGGGGCCCGGCTCCGGGAGCTCCGGCGCCAGGCCGGGCTCACCAACCGAAGACTCGCCCAGCTCGCGGGCTGGCACGAATCGAAAGTGAGCAAGATCGAGTTCGCGCGGATCAGACCCTCCGACGACGATATCCGCGCCTACTGCCGGCACTGCGGCGCCGAGGACCAACTACCGGATCTACTGGCCACCTCGAACACCATCGAGGTCGCCTACCTCGAATGGCGCAAGGTTCTCGGCACCGGCCTCGGCCGTCGGCAACAGAAATCGTTGAAACTGGAAGCGGCGTCCACCCATATCCGGGATTTCCAGCCGCAGATCGTGCCCGGTCTGCTCCAGACCGCGGACTACGCCGCCGCCAAACTGCGTCGCGGTATCGAATTCCATCGCATCTCCGACGATGTCGACAGCGCGGTGTCCAAACGGATGGAACGCCAGCGCATCCTGTACCAGCGTGACCATCTGTTCCATTTCCTGATCGCCGAACAGGCGCTCTACACCACGGTCGGTGACGATACGGTCATGCTCGGCCAACTCGACCGGCTGTCCTCCATCATCGGTATGCCGCGGGTGACCATCGGGATCGTTCCGGTCACCGCCGAGGCGCTGGTGGTTTCCACGAATTTCGCCATGTTCGACAACCGCCTGGTGATGGTGGAGGGCACCGCCGCCGAGCTCACCATCACCCAGCCCCGGGAGATCGATGTGTACGGGCGGGCGTTCGATGCCCTGGCCGGACAGTCGGTGACCGGGGAGGCGGCGCGTGGGTTGATCTCCACGGCGCAGCGTGGGCGTACCGCGCCCACCGGGACGGCCGACCGGGCCTGACCCGCGGGCAGATCGGCGGTCAGTGCTCGTGGCGGCGGAGGAAATCGTCGATCAGGGCGTTCACCGCATCCGGTACCTCGATCGCGAGGAGATGGGCGCCGTCCTCGAGGAAGGACAGCTCGGCGCCGGGAACCGCCCGTGCCATCTCCTCGACCTCGGCGGGCGGGAAGGTCGCATCCTGCGTGCCGCCCACGATCAGCGTGGGTGTGCGGATCCGGCCGAGTAGTTGCCGCTGGTCCGGTCGCCGGACCACCACGCTGCGCACCGCGTGCCGGGCCGACCCGATATCGTCGGCGCGTACGGTGCGCCGTACCTTTTCGACCACAGCCGGTCTGGTCCGCATGGTCGTCGGGCCGAGGAAGGCGGCGAGCGCGGAGCCGACGAGCGGTCCCCGGAATCCGCCGAGGATCCGGGCGAGTACGAGCAGGGCTCCGTATTCGAGGCGCTGGCGCCTTCCGGCGGGTGAGGCCGTCCCGTTCATGAGCACGGCGGTCAGCACCCGTTCGGGGTAGAGCGCGGCGAAGGTGGCGCCGATCATCGCGCCCCAGGAATTCCCCACGATATGCGCCCGCTCGATATCCAGTGTGTCGAGGATCCGGCCGGCGCAGTGCGCGCATTCCTCGAAGGTGAACGGCCGGTCGAGCGGGGTGCTCGCGCCGTGACCCGGCGGGTCGACGGCGACGGTGGTGAACCGCTGCGCGAAATACGCCACCTGCGCGTCCCAGAGCGTGTGGTCCATCAGCAGGCTGGGCCACAGCAGCATCGCCGGACCCGTCCCGGTGACCTGGACGCGCAGCGTGCCCAGCTCGGTGGGGACGTCCCGATCCGACCCACTCACGCCGCTCCTCCCGTCTCGGACGGGGTGCGCCGGCGAGTCCTCCGATGATGCTGTTCACCCGGCAGGCAGCAGCGCCCGGTCTCGATATCGTGCACCAGATCGCGGTAGACGATCTGTAGTTCCGCCAGGCGCGTCCATTCCGCGTGCATGCGCTCGCCGGCCGGGTCGTCGTGGCGTAACAGGTGGAACGCGCGGGCGGCGCCGGCGGCGATCACATCGATCAGTTCGCCGAGGGTGCGCTCGTATACGCGCACACCCGCCGTCGGCGCGGGCAGATGCCGCGAACTCCAGGCATTGATCTCGGCGATCAGCACCCGGCGGCGGGATCGCGCCCGATATCCGGCGAGCCCCGATTCGAGCCGGTAGGACTCCGACAGCGCCGAGGCGAGGTTGCACACCGGCCCCTCGGCTTTCCGGCCGCCGACCGCGTACAGCAATTCGGTAGGGCTGGGCAGCGATGTCGTAGCGGGGCGGGGTTGTGTCCGGTGCGCGGTGACATCGCTGTCGGTGTGATGTGCCGGTCCGTGCGTATCGCGCTGCGCACGGGTGCCGGATTCGTCTGCGCAGCCTTGGACCGACGAGCATTCATCCACCGGCGCGCGATACAGCTGAACGGGCATTTTTCTGTCGTACTTTCGCGAGAGATTCCTGGGGAATGAACCGGGAGGGTTCGACCGGGAAAACAGCAAACCGGTCGGGGACCTCTCCGGAAACGCATTTCTCTGCCGCCTGAGCTCCGATCGGCTCCGAATTCTGGTCACGGTGTCGCACGAACGAGGAATTTCGTTTCGTGCCCCATCAGGAGCGGGCAATTCGATCGTAGGGCGAGCTACGCGCCGCGCATATGGGCCCGCGTGATGAAACATCCGCTCGCTCTCGTGCTGCGCGCACAAACGGACAGCGCGCGGCCGGGCAGCGCCGGACCGGGAGGGCGGCCCGGGCCGGTATCCGAACGGGAACCGCGCTGGTCCGCCCGCTCCTGGGCCGCGCATCCGGACAGGCCGGACGGGTCGCCGGATCGGTGTCGCGACCGGGTCCCGGGCCGGATACGGATCCTGGCCGCAGGTGCG
Source organism: Nocardia sp. NPDC001965 (assembly GCF_053594175.1). Taxonomy (NCBI): domain Bacteria; kingdom Bacillati; phylum Actinomycetota; class Actinomycetes; order Mycobacteriales; family Nocardiaceae; genus Nocardia; species Nocardia sp. NPDC001965. The sequence continues at coordinate 56,698 of NZ_JBSFDZ010000026.1, read as the reverse complement.
GGGCGGGCTGAGAACAGGAGAATGAAAAGTCGATGTTTCGAGATTTTCGGTGGAAACAGGGGGAAAGGTGAATCGGATCCGGAAAACAATGGGAATTCGCGCCATAAATCTGGAGCAGGTGTGGAGAGCGAAGTCGGCACCGGTGATATGACCCGCAGGGCTCGGTCCCGGTGCTGCTCGGCCATGCGACGGTCCGGCCTTCATCCGATACAGTTCCGCTCGGGCCGGCCGTCCGAAGCCTTCCCGACCTGCGGGTATTCTGAGATACTGATGGCGGCACTGCAGCAACAGCTATCGAAATCGCCGTTCGGCGCGGCCGTGATGATGCCGGAACCGAATCGGTGCACGATATCGAGCGTTCGATGGGGAGGGCCGGTCATGGACGAGTTCCGTTCGGTGACTGTGCGATCGGGCGACTGGGTGGTACTCGTCGATCCGAGATGGTCCGGGGCCGAAGCCGACCGGCTTCCGCCCGCCGAACCGATGCTCGGGGGCTGGTCGCTGCATCCCGATGGCATTGCCGGTCCGTTCGAACCCAATCCGGATTACCTGCCCGCGGACGATTCGCTGCCCACCGATCCGGTCGACGCGGTGTTGCGGCTGGCGGCCGACGGCCGGGGGGACGGAGACGACATCGTCGCAGCCTTGCGCGCTGCAGTGGTGGAGAGCGCGTGTGATGTCGAGGGCCGGCCGCTCATCGCCTCCGCTCCGGACGATGTGCCGTGTGTCGTGGTGGCGTCGGCCGCGGTGCACCGGCGCCGGGTGGCGGGTCGGTGGTTGCCTGTCGTTGGTGCCGTGTTGCCGGATATCGTGCCGGCCCGAGTCCACATTCTGATCAATCCGGGCAGCCCTGCGCGGTGCCGTGTGTCGACCGCCGCGCTTCGGGTGCCGGGATGACGGTCGCCACTCGGCTGGGTATGGTCTCCCAGCGGCTCAGCACAGCGGTGACCTCGGGCAGCAACGCGGTGGGCCATCGGATGACCGGGATGGCCGGCGATCTAGGCAAGATCGCCGACCAATTCTTTGTGGTGGACAACAGAAGTGCCACCGCTGTGAGCCGGATCGGCCCGGACACACCGACGCTGACCGGAGTGAGCCCGGTGAGCAGAATGCCTCATACGTTTCGCCCGGATCAGGTCCGCAGCTTTCCGATCCTGGGTCGTGACAAGAAGATCGTCGGCGTGCATTTTCCGCTGAAACTGAGTGATCCGAAGAAACCCCTGACCTTCACCCGATACGCGCTCGACACCATGAACGGTTTCTATCGTCAGGCCGTGCGCGGCGGTGGGTCGGTACGGAGACCGAAATGGATGTACAAGGGGAATGTCTCCGCGCCGTGGTCGGGCAAGGCGAAGGACCTCATCTTCGCGCGGGCCCACGGCAACGCGGACGGTTACTACGTTCAGTTCGCGAAGAAGATACCGTTCACCAAGTGGAGCAGGTGGGTGCCCGTACGCATCGACGGAGACAACTACGGCCTGCTGCTCGCCGCGAAAAGTCATTTCAAAGAGGCCGTCCGGGGCGCACCCACCGCAGATCTGATCCAGATGTCGTGCGGGGTCGCCGGTGGCCGGGCCGCGCGCGAGTCGGCCACGGCGATGCACTCCTACGGAATAGGTCTCGACGTCCACGCCACCGAACGGGTCCACGTCTACCTCGTCGACGATATCGACACGGGGCCGGGCCTGATCCGGCAAGCGGGTTCGTCCGTCACCGGGCACGGTACCGAAGTCGAAGTCGACAACAGAGGGGACGCGGTGTCGTCGCCGTGGCAGCTCTACGAGGCATCGAGGCAGGTACCGCCGGCGGATTGAATCGCCCCGGCGGCAACGGCCGCTGCCGGTCACGGAAAAGGCGGGAGGCAATACGATCCCAGCCCGGCGCCGCTCCGGCGCCGGATCCACCGCGCCAGCCGGTCCGGGGTCTCGAGATGCGCCGCGTGCCCGGCGCCGGCGAGCACACGCCATTCGAGGCCCAGCGCGGCGCCGAGATCCCGGACCGATCGATGCCGAGCAGGCGGCGAATGCTGTCCCACGGTCAGGGTGATCCGATCCGCCGGCGTGGCCACCGGCCGGGGTTCGAACCCGCGGAACATCGCCAATTCCCCGGCGACGGTTTCGTGCGCGGCGACGGTGAGGTCCGGCGTCCAGCTCGTTCCGTAGAGCGCGCGGCCGAACCCCGCCACACCTGCCGACCGGAACGCCCGTGCGACATCGTCGAGCAATCCCGGCGCGAGCGATCCGGCCGCCGGTTCGTGCAGTAGTGCGCTCGCGAATCCGACTCCGCGGGCCGCCATCTCCAGGCCGAGGGTCGCGCCACCGCTCACGCCCACCACGATCGCGCCCTCGCACAGCGGCGTCAGGGCCGCGATCTCGGTGTCCATATCACCGGACTGGGGCCGGTCGGGAGCGTGCACCTCGACGGCCGGACCGAGTGCGGCGACGGTGGCCGCCCATACCCGGCTGTCGGTGGCCACCCCGTGGATCAGGACGACTCTCATGCGGTGACGGACTGTTTCCCGAGCGCCGCCAGCAGCTGATCGGAGGTGGCCACCGCACCGAAGATCCCGCCCTGCATGGTGACCATGCTCAGCGCCGCTTCGTGATGCTTTCGTTCGGTGGCGCCGGTGCAGTCGGACAGGATCAGGCATTCGTAGCCGCGATCGTTGGCTTCGCGCATGGTGGTGTGCACGCAGACGTCGGTGGTGATACCGGTGAGGACGATATGGGTGATCCCCGCGCTGCGCAGCAGCAGGTCGAGGTCGGTGGCGTAGAAGGCGCCCTTACCGGGTTTGTCGACCACCGGTTCGCCGGGAATCGGCGCGACCTCGGGGACGATCTCCCAACCGGGTTCGCCGCGCACCAGGATACGTCCGCACGGGCCCACACTGCCGATCTCCGCGCCGACCCGCGCCGAACGCCAGCGCTTGTTCGCGGGGAGATCGGCGAGATCGGGGCGGTGGCCTTCGCGAGTGTGGACAACTGTCAGACCGATTTCGCGGGCGGCGGCCAGGACCCGGGCGGTGGGCTCCAGACCGGCGCGGGTGAGGGACAGGTCGTAGCCCATCTGGTCGACATAGCCCCCGCGACCACAGAAATCGGTCTGCCAGTCGATGAGCAGCAGCGCCGTGCGGGCAGGGTCGATCGGGCCGTCGAAGGGCCAGGTGTACGGGGTCGCGTCCACGGTGGTGGGGGTCATGCGGTGAGCTCCTTCTCGCGTCGCGCGGTGAGGATCGCGCAGAGGGTGAGGATGATCGCGGCGGCCGCGAAGCCGAGGACGGCATCCGACAGCCAGGGTGCGAAATGATGGGTGAGCAGCGCGGCGACCGCGCCCCCCGCCCAGGCGGTGAAGGCGGGCCAGTGCCAGCGGGCACGGCGGTCGTGCGGGGCCGGCCCGAACCGGGGCAGGATCAGCTGGTCGAAGATGACCACGGCGCCGATCGGCGGCACGATCACACCCAGCAGCTCGAGCCACTGTTCGAAATACGACCAGATACCCGCGACTGCCAGCACGACCCCGGCGGCACCGAGGACGAGAGTGAGCCGACGCATCCGGCCGCCGGAGAGCTGGCTCCAGCCCACCGCGCCGTTGTAGAGGCAGTGCGCGCAGACCGAACCCAGATTGATGAAAACGAAGGCCACGGCCAGCGGAACCAGCACACCACCGTGGTCGACCAGCAGACCGAGGAAGTTACCGCCGTCGGCGGCAGGGTCGGCGCTGCCGCCGAGGGCGACCACGAGTCCGCCGATCACCAGGGCGATCGAATTACCCACCGGGAAAGCGGAAGCCGCGGCGAGGAAGGCCTCGCGGCCGTTGCGGGACCAGCGGGTGAAATCGCCGGTCATGGTGCCCGAGTCGATGAACGAGGCGATGACCAGGGTGACCGCCGCGCCGAAACTCATCGCGGCGGCGCCGGCCTGCCCCTGGTACGACGTGGGCGAACCGCCGCCGTCGGCCACGGCGAGCCCGACAGCGGCCGACCCGAGCACGATATAGACCGGTGCCGCGATCATGCCGATCGCCGACAGCGCCCGGATTCCGAGCAGGGTGACCGCGATGAAGCCGAGACCGGCGGCGAGTGCGGTGAACTGTTCGTGCCAGCCCAGGGTGTCGTGCAGGATCGCACCTGCCATCCCGGTCTGGAAGGCGAACCAGCCGATCACCACGGTCGCCAGGAAAGCGGACGGAATGAACGCCCCTGCCTTACCGAAGGTCTCGGCGGCGGACAGCGCGAAGTTCTTACCGGTGCGCCCGGCGATCACGCTGAGCGCGCCGACGTACAGCATCATGCAGATATTGCCCACGGCGATCGCGAGCAAGCCGAGCCAGAACCCGAGCGAGTACACAATGAGCCCGCCGAAGATGGCACAGGTCAGCACCATCGGGAATCCGAACCAGACCGCGGAGACCGAGGCCAGGCCGCGCCGGCGGTCGGCCGGGACCGCGACGTTCTCGAACTCCTCTATCGCCCAGTTCTTCTCGGGTTGGACCAACGTCGTAGTGCTCATGGCGTATCCGTCCCTTCGGGAGCGGGGATCTCGTAGATGACAGTGATGCTGCCGCCGCCCGGCGGGCCCTGGTGTTCGGCGCCGCCCGATACGTACACCGCGCCGTCACCCTTGAGGGCCGACAGCAGGCCGCCGACGGCCCCGCGGGCGTGGCGGGTGGCGTTGATATCGGAGTCGGTGAGCATGGTGTGCCGCAGGCCCCGCACCGAGCCACGGGGATCTGCTTCGGCCTTGGCGAAGATCTGCCGCACGGTGCCCCCCACCGCCGCCACCTGAGCCAGCAGTTGCTGCACCGCGGCCAGGTCGATCGCATCGGCCATCTGCCCGTGCAGGGCGCGCAGCGGGTTGGCCGCGGTCGGGCTCTCGGCGACCACCAGGACGTGACAGTCGTCGAGTTCGGCGCCCGCGCTCGCCGAGGCCCGGGCCGACCAGACATCGGCTTCGCCGGCCAGGGCGTGTAGTGCGGTCTCCCGATCGCATTCACCCAGCGCGACGGCGATACCGAGCGAACTCGCCGCCCGCGACCAGCCCATCGACGCGTAGGTGTCGTATGCCACGGGCGTCTCGCCCGCGGCATGGAGCGCGGTGATCTTGTCCGAGGTCAGCAGCGGGCATTTCACCAGCACCAGGTGGACATCGGCGGGGGTGACGCCTAGTTCGGCGACCAGTTTGCCCACCGTATCGGTGACAGTGTCGATCTGGTTCGCCCGCCCGATCTCCCCGGGGCCCAGTACCCGGCTGCGGCGCGCGGCCGCGACCAGGCCGCGATCGAAACCCCGATGGTGACGGTCGTCGCGGACGAACATGTTCACATGCGGGCTGAGCACCCCCTCGGTGCCGCCGGAGAACACGGTGACTGCGGCTTCCGGGATACGCGGTTCCCAGATCGCAGTCGCCAGAGTGCGGCTGAAATCGTTGACGCAGCCGTTGCCCTCGGTCTTGCCGATCACCGAGACGAGATCGCCGGTGCGGTATCCGGCAGCGGTCAGCGCTTCGAACGGGGCGGTATCGCCGGGATCGGTGGTGGGCACGGTCAACAGGGCGATACCGGTCATGCGACGGTCTCCTTCGGGGTGCGGGCAGGAGTGAGGTGGTTGAAGACGAGGTTGAGGACGAAGGCCACGATCACGGTGCTGGTGATGGCGCCGCCGGCGATGGTCCGGACCGACGAGGGGAGCCCCTCGTACACCTCGGGCGCGACCACCGGGATCATGCCGATACCCATGGCCAGCGACACCACCAGCAGGTTGTCGTTACGCGAGTAGTCGACTTTCGCGAGCGTGGCGATGCCGACCCCGGCCACGGTCGCGAACATGACCAGGCTCACCGAACCGATCACCGCGCCCGGCAGATTGGCGACCACTTCGCCCATCTTCGGTACCAGTCCGAGCGCCACCAGCAATCCACCCGCGACCGCGACCGCTCGGCGGCTCGACACCCCGGTCATCCGCACCAGGCTGACGTTCTGCGCGAAGATCGTGTCCGGGAACGAGGTCAGGAATCCGCCCAGTACGGCCGAGGCGCCGTCGGCGCCGAGCGCGCGGGCGAGCCGGTTCTGTTCCAGGGGGCGGCCCAGGTGATCGGCGGTGGCCATCAGGTAGGCGGTGGATTCGGTGAAGATCACGAGCATCACCAGGCACATCGAGATGATTCCGGCGATCGGGAAGGTGGGGGTGCCGAACAGGAACGGGTCCGGCAACCCGAACCAGTCGGCGGTGCCGACCGCGCTGAAATCGGTGAGGGAGAGCGCGGCGGCCGCGAGAGTGCCGAGCACGAGTGCGATCAGGATCGCGGACTGGGCGACGATGCCGCGGCCGTACCGCATCAGGACCACGATCAGCACGACCACCCCGACGGCCAGCGCCAGCGGGGCACCACCGGCCGGTTCGTCGCCGAAGGTCATGGATACGGCCTTGCCGATCAGCGACAAGCCGATCATCGTGACCGCCGCACCCCGCACCATCGGCGGGAAGAACCGCACCAGCTTGGAGAACGGGATCGCGACCAGCATGCCGAAGATCCCCGCCGCGATCATGGCGCCGTAGACGGCCGACAGTCCGTACTCCTCACCGATCAGGATCATCGGCGTCACCGCGGTGAAGGAGGCACCCGCCACCACCGGCATCCGGGCCCCGAGCAGTTTTCCGATACCGAGGGCCTGCACGAGGGTGATGACTCCGGCGACCAGGAGGTCGGCGTTCACCAGGGTGGCGATGGTCGAGGTGTCGAGCCCGAGGGCGGCGCCGAAGACCAGCGGGACCGCGACGCAACCGGTGTACATGACCAGCACGTGCTGGATACCGAAGAGCGTTGTGCGCCAGAAGGGTAGGCGAGTGGGTGGAGCCAGCGGCGGCGACTGGGTCGGGGCAGCGTCTGTGGACATGGGACCTGGCCTCGGGCAGAAGAAATAATCAACAACAGAATTTGTATACAAATACTGTTTCGCTGATGTTGCTCAAGGTTCCGTGCCGGTGAACTATGCAAGTGGCTGCGGAATGCGAAGAATTCTTGTATACAACCTTGACTTTTCTGTCGCCCCGCTCCGGGACGGTTCCGACCTGCTCAGGTCGAGGAACCCTCGGTGTCCATATCCTCGAGCAGCTCTTCGTCGCGGGCGATGTGTTCGTCCATCAGATAGCCCGCCTGCACCGGCGATCCGTTGAGAATCGCCTGGGCGATCGCGGCATGGTCACTCCAGGAGATATGGGTCCGGCTCTCCAGCCGCTGCCCGAAGATCCAGGACACCCGCTCGAGAATCTGCTCCAACATCGCCCGCAACTGCTGGTTGCCCGAGGCCTCGGCGACCAGCGTGTGGAACCGCAGGATCAACGGCGGCAGCTCGTCGTGGGCACGGCTGAGATCGGCCGACCGGCCCAGCTCCACCACCCGTTGCAGCTCGGCCGCCACTGCCCCGCCCCGTGACCGCGCGGCCAGCTGCGCGGCCAGCACCTCCAGCCCGCGCCGGATCTGCACCAACTCCCGCGCCGCCGCCCCCGACGGCGCCGACACCGTGGCTCCGCGATATCGCACCAGCGTGACGAAGCCCTCGCTCTGCAACTGCGACAGCGCCTCCCGGACCGGTACCCGGGAGACCCCGAACCGTTCCGCGAGGTCCACTTCGCGCAGCCGGTCACCGGGCGACAGCCGGCCGGCGAGGATGTCCTCGCGCACGGCATCGGCCACGGCGGCGCCGGGGGCGGTCCGGCCGGGATGCGGGGAAGTGGTCACGTGGTGAGAGTAGCGCCGTATGCGGCCGGGTTTTCCGGACACGACGGCCCGATCCAGCGGACCGGGTCTTGCTACTGTCGACGAATCGAGGCCATGCGAAAAGAGTTCGAGATGCTTGCCGGGCGCGAGATGTCCGTCGGGCAGCTCGCCGCGTGCCTGTCGGCGCGCCTGCCCGGCGATCGACGTTTCGTATTGGGTATCGCCGGCCCACCGGCGGCCGGGAAATCGACCTTGGCGGCGGGTCTGGTCGAAGCGCTGAACGCCGGCGGCCACGAGTCGGCAGCTGTCGCCCCGATGGACGGCTTCCATCTGACCTCCGCGGCACTGGCGGCGACCGGCAGCCTGCATCGAAAGGGCGAGCCGGACACCTTCGATGTGGCCGGCTTCGTATCCCGGCTTGCTGCGTTGCGCGCGGCGCCGCCGGGCAGTTGCGTGTCCTGGCCGACCTTCGATCGAGTGCGCAACGACCCAGTACCCGACGCAGTTGTGTTCACAACTCAACGAATCGCGGTGGTGGAGGGGAATTACCTGCTGCTCGACGAACCCGGCTGGCGCGAGGTCCGGAGGTTCCTCGACACCGTGTGGTACCTCGACGCCGCGGACGCCGTGATCGCGCCGCGCCTGCGAGATCGGCATCTGGCCGGAGGCAAGTCGGCCACCGAGACCGAGAACAAGATCTCACACAGCGATCTGCCGAATGCTCGTACGATCGCCGCCTCCCGCCCCCGGGCCGACGTACATCTGCGTGAGCGCAACGGCAGTTATCTCATCGAGGAACCTCGTCGAATACTCCGTTCCGCGCTCGGCCCCGGAGAACGTTTTCCGGCTTGAACCTGACGTAAGGTCAGGTTCTACCGTCGGCTACACCGGCGCACGGTGCACCGGTGGAAGTGGGATGAAACGGATGGACCAGCACGGAACCGAGCGGGTATGGAAGGTCGGTGAACTCGCGGCCGAGGCCGGACTGACGGTGCGGACGCTGCATCACTACGACCGCATCGGCCTGGTGGAGCCGGCGGGGCGGACCGGTACCGGCCACCGGCTCTACACCGCCGGCGATGTCGAGCGTCTCTATCAGGTGCTGGCCCTGCGTCAGCTCGGCCTGGGGCTGGACCGGATCACCGACCTGCTCGAAGGCACCGTGGCGATGACGCAGGTACTGTCCGCGCATCGTGACTACCTGGCCGCGCAACTGGCCGCGACCCGGGAACTCCATTCCCTGGTCGCGGCACTGGTAGCCGCCACGGCGGACAGCGGGCCGGACGCATCCACGGATCGCTTCCTGGAACTGATCAGGAGGACCGTCATGGTCGACGACACATTCAAAGAGTATTTCGACGAGGGCCAGCTGACGCAGCTCGCGCGGCGCCGGGAGGAACTCGGAGAAGATCACATCCGGCAGGTCGAAGCGGAATGGGGTGAGCTCATCCCGAAGGTCGACGCGGCGATCGCGGCGGGAATGGACCCCACCACCCCGGAGGCGCAGCGCATGGCGGCGCGGTGGATGGAACTCTTGGCAGGGTTCCACGGTGGTGACGAGGGTCTGCGCGACAGCCTCTACCGGATGCAGGCCGGTGAGGCCGACCAGATCGAGAGCGAGTTCTGCGGACCGTCACCCGCTCAGATCGAGTTCATCACGGCCGCGAACGCCGCCCGCCGATAGTGGGTTCGGCGGGTGGTGCCCGCCGGTCGAGGCCCGGAGACAGCAGAGGCGGCGAGTGGGGCGCGGGAGGACTTGCCGCGCCCCATGACATATGCCTCCGATATCCTTCTGGCGTTGATTTTCCACCGGCATTCGCGGCTGCGGTCCCGGAATCGGCCATTGAACCATTCGATGCGTCGTCCTGGCCGGAACGAGTCCGCGGACACACTTCATACCGTCATCGGCGGAGCAGGTGCGAAGGTAACCGGCAAGGATGCCAGGGAGCGATGGTAGGGTCCGGGCCGCCACTGCAGATCGCCGACAGGGACCGCCAGTTGTATATCGGGTAGTCCATCGAGCAATTGATCTATTGCCACCCGAGCGATAGTGGAGGATATGTCCTTCGCCGGGCAGGCGTGCGGCCCGGCGCCCCAGGCAAGATGGGACCGATTGGCGGTGAAATCTCCGGTTCGCACTGCGGGGTCGTTGTTACACGCTGACATGCTGATCAGCACAGGCTGATGCGCCGGCAACCACACGCCGTCGATGAGAATCGGCTGCCGCGGATAACTGAAGCAGAAGTTCGCCAGAGGCGGGTCGGTGAACAGCAACTCTTCCAGCGCGTCCACAGTCGAGAGGCTACCGCCGACCATCTCCCCGCCGAACCGGTCGTCGGTCAGCATCAGGCGCAACGTGTTCAAGATGAGGTTTACTGTCGGCTCGATACCCGCCCCGTATATGACGACGAGTTGGTGAATGACCTCCTCCTCGGTCAAGTTCGCACTGTGCTCGATCATCCGGGTAGTGATGTCGTTGCCGGGCTCGGCGATCCTGTGCACGGTCTGTTCGTGCAGCGCCGATTCCAAGATCGTGTTGCCCTCTTCGGCATCAGCGGACGTATCGAATACTGCGGCCATGCCCTGCGCGACGCGCGCCCCGATATCTGCCGAGCAACCGACCAAGGTGTTGAGGACCTCGAAGACGAGCGGATGCACGAACTCTTCGAGCAGATCGGCGTGTCCGGTAGTGCAGAAGGTGTTGATCAGCGGCACCGCGACCTTCTCGACCAATGCCTGCGCGCCGTGTAGGTCGATTCCGTTGATGGCGAAAGTGTTTGCCGACCGCAGCCGAGCATGCGCGGATCCGGAATTGCGGAGGGCGTTCGGCCGCCACTGCAACATCGGCCGGACCGGGCAGTCGAGCGGCACATTCGCCTCCCACATCCGGGGGTCGGCCGGAAAGTGCTCGGGATCGTGCAGAATCCGCTTCGCAGCCTCGTAGGTGACGACGAGGGTGGCCGGAACACCCGGTGCGATCTCCACAGGTGCCAGTGATCCGTACCGGTCCCGCAGCTGGAGGTATATGCGTTGCGGATCCGCGGCGAATTCCTTTGTATATAAAGCTACTCGTGGGCCGTCGTCGATCACCGAGCTGGGTACGATCGGGCAACCGTCAGGGGAAGACTGAGGCGTTTCCAGCGGCTGGTGGATAGACACAGAGAAACTCCAAACGAATCGATAGTTACCGAGGGAATTCGACGAAGGGGTGTCGGCCGGACCAGTGCCTACCGACAAGGAGGGGGAACACACGGGCGGCGAGTTCTGTTTCTCGGACCGGCGGTTGCAGATCGAGGACAGGAAACCGTCGGTTTTCACGGTGTGGCGAGAGACCACACGACTTCGGCCCGTACAGCCGGCCGACAGCACAATAGTAGGGTGCGCTGCTGGCCCGGGCTCTCCTTCGGTCGAAGCGATTGCGATCTGTGAGCAGAACTTCGCGGTGAGCCGTCTGCTCTTCCCGGGAAGTGGGCAAATACCCGGCAGGCATCATATCCGCAGATACCCCGGCCCGCAGCAGGAACCGTGACCGTCTCGCGGTGGTGCCGTAGCTGATTGCCGACTGTTCTCAGCAGGTTGTCGATACGTGCGCGCTGGGTTGGCTCTGTTGGTTACGGCTCCGCGTACGGGCTGTTTCGAAGAGGGTTAGTAGGTCCGCACGGGCGACGGTATGACCGGGCGCAGTACCGTCGTCGCCACGCGGTAGCGTGCCGGCCACCGCTGCGCGAACTACGGGTCGGGATGAGGTGAAGGTACGGCCCGAATCGACCAGCGTGCTGTCGGGATGTCCGGCGCGGGATCCGCGGACACACCCACCCACCCGCTCGCGGAAGCCGGGTTCCGCCGAAAGCGGTGAGCCATGCCGGGCGAGCGGGTGTGGCGTGATTCAGCTGGTGGAGGCGGTGGCGAACGGGGTTCCGGTGGCGGCTACCGGCCGGTCGACCGATCGGCGCCACAGACCCTTCTGCTCCAGGATCGGCAGGACGCCCTCGCCGAACCAGTACGCCTCCTCGACGTGCGGATAGCCGGAGAGGATGAAATGGGTGATACCGAGCCGCGAGTACTCGATGAGCCGTTCGGCCACCTCTTCGTGCGACCCGACCAGGGCCGTACCCGCCCCGCCGCGGACCAGGCCGACACCCGCCCACAGGTTCGGTGCGATCTCCAGCCGGTCGGTACGGCCACCGTGCAGCTCCAGCATGCGCCGCTGGCCTTCGGATTCGCTGCTCGCCAGGTTGGCCTGCACTCGTTCGATATCGGCCGGATCGATGCCCTGCAGCAGGCGGTCGGCTTCGGCCCAGGCGGCTTCGGAGGTGTCGCGGGTGATGACGTGCAGGCGGATACCGTAGTCGAGGGTGCGGTTGCGTTCGGCGGCGAGGCCGCGGATCCATTCCAGTTTCTTGCCGACCGCGACCAGCGGTTCACCCCAGGTCAGGTAGGTGTCGGCGTATTGCGCGGCGACCGGGCCGGCGGCGGCGGAGGAACCACCGAAGAAGACCGGCGGCACCGGGTCGGGATGGTTGTTGAGCAGCGCGTTGCGCACCTGGAGATGCCTGCCCTCGAAGCTGATCGGTTCCCGCGACTCCCACAGTTCGCGCACGATGTGCAGGAATTCACCGGTGCGCTCGTAGCGCTGCTCCTTGTTCAGGAAATCGCCGAACGCCTGCTGTTCGTGCGGTTCGCCGCCGGTGACCACGTTCAGCAGCAGCCGGCCCCGGGAGTGCCGCTGGTAGGTACCGGCCATCTGCGCGGCCAGCGTCGGGCTCACCAGGCCGGGCCGGAACGCCACCAGGAATTTCAGGGTTTCGGTGGTCTCCACCAGCATGGCGGTGGCCAGCCAGGCGTCCTCACACCAGGCGCCGGTCGGGGTGAGTACGGCCTCGAAACCGTTCTCCTCGGCCGCGCCCGCGATCTGGTTCAGGTAGCGCAGCGAGGCGGGACGGTCACCGGACATCGAGGTGCCGTGGCCACCGGCCATCAGGCCGCGCGAATCACCGTAGGTGGGTAGGAACCAGTGGAACGACAGACTCACCGAAAATTCTCCTTCGAGGGGCTCTGGAGTGGGTAGTGCGGTGGCCGAGCTCCTCGCCGGGCCGATCTGTGATCCTGACCGGTCGCGCCCGTCCTGTCACCGGTTGGAATCGGCGGGATTTTTTGCCCGCCGGTGTTTCGATCCGGCTGCGTGTAACCGGTGAGCGGGCCCGCGGCATCGGTGATCGTGGGCGGATGACTACCACCGCACAACCTGTCTCCGATACCGATCTGGACGCGGTGTTCGCGCCGATCTACGCCGATATCGCGGCCGGCGCGGTCGAGCGCGAGATCGACCGCCGGCTCGCCCACGACGAAGTGCACCGCTTGCGCGCGGCGCGGTTCGGCGCGCTCCGGGTGCCGGTCGAATACGGCGGCTACGGGGCGAGCGTGCGCCAGCTTTTCCGGCAGTTGATCGAACTGGCGGCGGCCGAATCGAATCTGCCGCAGGCGCTGCGCGTGCATTTCGTCTTCGTGGAGGACCAGCTCCTCGCCGAGGCCGGGCCGGCACGGGAACAGTGGTTGCGCAAGGTCTCCGAGGGGACGCTGGTCGGTAATGCGATCACCGAACCCGGTGTCGGCGCGGTGGGCCGGTATCGGACGCGCCTGACGCAGTCCGGCGCCGGCTGGGTGCTCGACGGGACGAAGTACTACAGCACCGGATCGCTGTACTCCGACCACATCCTGGTCGCCGCCGACCGGGACGGCGAACGCGTCAGCGTTCTGGTGGACGCCGACGCCGAGGGGGTACGCCGGCACGACGACTGGGACGGTTTCGGGCAGCGGCTGACCGCCAGCGGCACCACCGAGTTCACCGGTGTCGCGGTGCCGCCGGAGCGGATCCTCGGACCCGGCTACGGTGACGCGGGCGCGACGTACTCGACCTCCTACCTGCAGCTCTTCCAGCTCGCGGTGCTGGCCGGGATCGCGCAGCGCGCCGAACGCGACACCCGGGAGTGGGTCGCCGCCCGTCGTCGCGGCTATACCCATTCCGCCGCCGATCTGCCCCGCCACGATCCGCTGGTACAGCAGGTGATCGGGCGGTTGTCGGCCGCGTCGTTCGGCGCTCGCGCGAGCGTCTTGGCCGTCGCCGATGTGCTCGACGAGGTGCTCGCCGCCGGAGCCACCGAGGAGCAGGGCCTGATCGACGCCGAACTGGCCGCCGCCCAGGCGCAACTCGGCGTGATCGATACCGTGCTGGCCGCCACCACGCAGCTGTTCGAGGTGGGCGGGGCCTCCATCACCTCCGAAGGGCTGCGGCTGGACCGGCACTGGCGCAACGCGCGCACCATCTCGGTGCACAACCCGGCCATCCAGAAAGCGCGGGCCATCGGCGACCATCTGCTCAACGGCACCCAGCTGCCGTTCGCCTGGAGCGCGGGGGAGCGCAAGCCCGCGGACGAGGCACGCTGATGACCCGGCGGATCCGATTCAACGCTTTCGATATGAACTGCGTCGCCCACCAGTCTCCCGGGCTGTGGCGGCATCCCGACGATCGATCGCACCGGTACAAGGAACTGAGCTACTGGACCGAACTGGCCGCGCTGCTGGAACGCGGCCGGTTCGACGGACTGTTCATCGCCGATGTGCTGGGTACCTACGATGTGTACGGCGGCGACGATCGCGCGGCACTGCGCCACGGCGCGCAGATACCGGTGGCCGATCCACTGCTGCTGGTGTCGGCGATGGCCGCGGTGACCGAACATCTCGGCTTCGGGATCACCACCGGGACCGGTTTCGAACATCCGTATCCGTTCGCCCGCCGGTTGTCCACCCTCGATCATCTGACCGGCGGTCGGATCGGCTGGAACGTCGTCACCGGATATCTGCCCTCGGCGGCCCGGAATTTCGGGGACGACGACCAACTCGACCACGACGATCGCTACGACCGGGCCGACGAATATCTGGAAGTGCTCTACAAACTGTGGGAGGGGTCCTGGGAGGACGACGCCGTCGTCCGGGACCCGGTGCGCAATATCTATGTGGACCCCGCAAAGGTGCATCACATCGGCCACAGCGGAAAGCACTACACGGTTCCCGGCGTGCACCTGTCCGAGCCGTCGCCGCAGCGCACACCGGTGATCTTCCAGGCAGGTGCCTCCCCGCGCGGTGTGCGGTTCGCCGCCGAGAACGCCGAGGCGATCTTTGTCGCCGCACCGTCGAAACGAGTGCTCACGCAGACGGTGTCCGGTATCCGCGACGCGCTCGCGGCGGCTGGTCGCGACCGGCACGCCGCTCGGATCTACGCGCTGGCCACGATCATCACCGACGCCACCGATGCGGCGGCGCAGCGCAAACACGAGGACTACCTGTCCTACGCCAGCGTCGAGGGCGGGCTGGTGTTCATGTCCGGCTGGATGGGGATCGACCTGTCCCGCTACAACCTCGACGATCCGATCGGCGAGGTGGAGAGCAATGCGATCCGCTCGGCGGTGGCCGCGTTCCAGGAATTCGACGACGACGGCCGGGAGTGGACCGTCCGCGATATCGGGCGGTGGGCCGGGATCGGCGGGATCGGTCCGGTGTTCGTCGGTTCCGGCGAGACGGTGGCCGACCGGTTACAGGAGTGGGCAGACGACACCGATGTGGACGGGTTCAATCTCGCCTACGCCATCACGCCCGGGACCTTCGAGGACATCATCGAGCATGTGATACCCGTCCTGACCGAACGTGGTGCCTACGCTACGGAATACGTACCGGGTACTCTGCGCAACGCGCTGTTCGAGCGCGGCGACCGGTTGCCGGCGGAGCATCGCGGCGCGCGGTACCGGGTGGGCGGTCCCGGGTCCACGGCACTGCCGGAGGCAGTGTCGCGGAACATCTCCGAAGAACTCGTCACCTGATCGCGATCCCGCTCACCACACCCTGCCGGTGGCGCGGAATTCCGCCATGGACATCCCGCGCCGCCGCCGGACCAGGTTGCGCAGGGTGCCGCCGTTGAGATATCCGACCCGCGCGGCCACCGTATCGACCGTCTGGGTTGTAGTGCGCAGTAGCTGCGCGGCGTGTTCCAGCCGGATATCGTCCACGAAATCGCGCGGTGATCTGCCGAGTTCGGCCTGGGTGGCCCGTTGCAGGCTGCGTTCGGTGACACCCAGTTCGGCTGCTGCGCGGGAAATCCGGAATCCCTCTCCGATATGTTCGCGGACCCAGCGTTCGAAGGCAGCGGTCACCGAATCGCCGGCCGCTACGACCTCGGAAACGGCGAAGTCGGCCTGGGTCTTCCGGTTCCCTGCGGCGAGGTACCTGGCGACGAGATCGGCGAGCGCGGGGCTCTGCGAGTGCACGAACGACAGTGCCAGATCCAGATGCGACAGCGCTGCACCGGCGGTGGTCACTCGATCGCCCCGGCACAGCGTCGCGCTTTCGTCGAGCAGGACCCGCGGGTAGCGGCGGCGGAAGCTCGGGCCCAGCCACCAGCTGGTGGTCGCCCGGCTCCCGTTCAGCACGCCCGCCTCGGCCAGCAGGAAGGTGCCCGTGCAGGCGGCGCCGAACGATGCGCCCGCCGCGTGGGCATCGCTGATCCGTTCCAGAAAGGCTGCGTGCTCCGGAGCCGACACCAGGCGGATCAGCTCCTCGGCCCCGAGAACGTTCATCGCGGGTACCAGCAGCAGTCCCGGATTCGGTGGGAGGTCGTCCAGCGCGACGGTGGGCACGGTGTGACCGTGACCGGTGCGGATCGCGCTGCCCAGCGAGGCGACCCGGACCTGCCACGGTTCGGGCGACGCGCCCAGCGTCTCGCGGAGCGCGTTCGCCGTGGTGAAGGTTTCGAGCAGGGCGGACAGACCGAAATCGGCGACACCATCCACGACGAAAATGGTCACGTTCATGTCGGGAATAGTACGAAAGATGTCGGCTCCGACGCTCCTGTCCCGATCGGATGGGCCATAGGCTCAGCCGGTGGAGATACTCACCGGGCCGACCGGTCGGTTGTCCCCACGTCGACGTCCAGCACCACACCCTTCCGGAGTGCATATGTCCGTCCTCGCCACACACGGCCCCCACCACATCCGCCTGACCGTGACCGATATCGACCGGTCCCGCGATTTCTACCGTGACGTGCTGGGATTCGAAATCGTCGCACAATCGCCGGGCCGTCCGGAAGATCCGGAGGTCCGCACCGATCCGTACCGGCTCTACGGTGGCTGCGTTTTCCGGGCCGGAGCGATGCTGCTGGGCCTGCGCCCGGTCGCGCCGGCCGGTGATTCGTTCGACTCGGAGCGGGTCGGCCTGGATCACCTGAGCTTCTCGGTGGATTCGAAGCAGGACCTGTTCACCGCGGCCGAACGATTGAGAGCAGCGGGAATCAGCCACGGCGAGGTCATCGATATGGACCAGTTCGGTATCGCGATCCTGTCGTTCGACGACCCGGACGGGATCCACCTCGAACTCACGGCCCCGCTGTGAGACCGGCACTGCGTGGGCCGCGCGCGGTGGCGATCGGCGGTTGCGATCGGCATGCCACCGGGGTGTCCGTACCGGCCCGGTCCACCCGCCGGGATCCGTGGAACGAACTGTCCGGAGCCGAACGCGTGGTCGCCGTCCTGGCCGCCGCGGGCTGGACCAACGTCGCCATCGCCGACCGCCGTGGCACCTCGGTGCGGACCACCGAAGCGCAACTGGCGGCCGTACTGCGCAAACTGGTGATCGGCTCGCGGCGCGAGATCATCGAGTTCGTCCCCGACGAACTACTCCCCGATGTGCGCTACGAGGCCGGCCGCCGGGCGCCCCGGCGCCGGCGGTATCACCGCATCCGGACCTGACACCGAACGGCACCGGGGCCGGGGCAGGTAGCCGCCCGGGCCCTCAGATTCGCGTCGGCGACGCCAGGAACACCCCGGCGATCGATTCGAGCCCGTGCCGGTCGATCTCGTCGAATCGGCCGGCACGCGGACTGTCCAGATCGAGAACGCCGAGCAGGTCGCCCTCGTGGACCAGCGGCACCACGATCTCTGAACGACTGTCGGCGTCGCAGGCGATATGGCCGGGGAATTCGTGCACATCGGCGACCAACTGGGTCCGGCGGGTGTGTGCGGCGGTCCCGCACACACCCGCACCCAGCGCGATCCGCACACAGGCCGGTTTGCCCTGGAACGGTCCGACGACGAGTTCACGGCCGTCATAGAAGTAGAAACCGGCCCAGTTCACCTCCGCCAGACTGTGGTAGAGCAGCGAACTCAGATTGGCGGCGTTGGCGATCCGGTCGGATTCGCCGGTCAGCAGGGCGGCAGCCCGCTCGGTGAGTTGCCGGTAACCCTCGGCGCGGTCGCCGGTCAGCGGTACGAGGTCGAACGTCATGAACGGATGGTAGGGCGCGCGCACCGCGCCCGGCCCGGCCGAAACCGTCGATGGTGCCACGAAAACGGCTGCAATGCGGCATTGTCCGGCATCAACTCGCGGTGAGTGTAAAGGTGCAGTACGGCGGCAAGGATCGTGACCATGACGCTATGACTACGCAGAACACTTCCCACCGCAGCGCCGCCGTGATCGGGGCCGGACAGACCGGCGTCACCGCGGCGCTCGGCCTGCTCGACGCCGGGTTCACGGTCACCGTCTACAGCGACAAGGACCAGCGTGACCTGCGGGACAAAGTACCCGCCACCGGGACCGCGCTGATCTTCGGTGAGGCCCAGGCCGCCGAAGAAGCGCTCGGCCTGCCCACCTATCTCGACCGCGCCCCGCTGCACAGCGGTCTCACCGTCCGCGTCGCCGGTGGTGGCGAGGAACTGATCGCGTTCGACGGCGCGTTCGACGGTTTCCACGGGCTCGCCGTCGATACCCGGCTCAAGGCCGACGAACGGCTCACCGCGTTCCTGGAGCGCGGCGGCCGGTTCGTCGTCGACCAGGTGACGCCCGAACGGCTCGACCCGATCGCCGCCGACAACGATCTCACCCTGGTCGCGACCGGCCGCGGCGGTCTCTCCCAGCTGTTCGCGGTGGACGAGACGCGCACCGTGTACGACGCGCCGCAGCGCAGCCTGCTGACCGTCACGGTCACGGGTCTACCGCACGACGAGTCGGTGTTCGCCCATCGCAGCCCGGCCGGTGGCGGCCGCAGCGGTTTCTCCATCGTCGCCGAGGAAGGCGAGGCGTGGTGGGGGCCGTACCTGCACAAGGACGCGGGGCCGGCCTGGGCGTTCCTGGGCTGGGCACGGCCGGGTGGTGACTGGGAGAAGCGCTTCGCCGCCGCCGATTCCGCGGAATCGGCGCACCGGATCGTCACCGACCTCTACCGCGACTACCTCGACTGGGACCTGCCCGAAGTACTCGCCACGAAGGTGATCGCCGACGATCCGCACTCCTGGCTGAAGGGTGCCGTCCGGCCGCTGTTCCGGCGCGGTGTCGGGCACACCACGAGCGGCCGGCCGGTGGCGGCGCTCGGGGATACCGCCGTGGCGTACGACCCGATCGCCGGGCAGGGTGCGCAGAGCGGACTCATCCAGGCGCAGCGCCTGGTCGCGGCGGCCGCGGCACACGAGGGGGCGTTCGACGACGCGTGGATCACCACACAGTACGAGGCGTTCCTCGACGCCCGCGCCGAGGACGCGGCCAAGGTCACCCGGTTGTTCCTCAGTGATCCCGAATTCGCCGAGATCGGCGGACAGTTCTTCAGCGCGGCGGCGGCCGATCCGCGGTTCGCCTCGGCGCTCGTGGGCACACTGCACCGCCCGCAGGCGGCCCGCTCGGTGAATTCGGTGGCCGACGCGCACGACCTCATCGCGCAGGTCACCGGTGAGGACGCGGCCACCGTACTGGGCCGGTTCCGGCCGGCCGGGCGGTTCAGCCGGTCGCAGTACGACGCAGCCGCTGCGACCTCCGCCTGACCGCCACACCGAACCCCGGCGACCCGGCGGCCACGGTGCCGCCGGGGCACCGGCTGCGAGCCCGGGTACCGACCGCGGGTCGCCGGTGCCCGGGTGCGGGTCGCGAGTCGCGGGCGGCCGCCGCTGGCACACGCCCGCCTTCCGGGATGCGATCCCGCAGATTCAAAACCTCGTACCACCTCCGGCCGCGCTGGTGAACTGTTCTCGCGCCGGGCGCAGCAGTTGCGGCGCCCGGCGACCAGACGATGCGATACCTCCGCCTTCGCTGCGGCCTCCGCGGACCGCATCCAACCGTTCGAGGGAGGCTCGATGATGCGATACCTCCGCCTTCGCTGCGGCCTCCGCGGACCGCATCCAACCGTTCGAGGGAGGCTCAATGAGTACTGAGAAGATCAGCGACCAGGTTCGGTTCGCCTACTGGGTGCCCAATGTCAGCGGCGGTCTGGTGACCAGCGAGATCGAACAACGCACCGGCTGGGATTTCGAGTACAACAAGAAGCTCGCGCAGACCGCCGAACGCAACGGATTCGACTACGCGCTCTCCCAGGTCCGCTACACCGCGTCCTACGGGGCGGAATTCCAGCACGAATCCACCTCGTTCAGTTTGGCGTTGCTCGGTGCCACCGAACGGTTGAAGGTGATCGCGGCCGTACATCCCGGTCTGTGGCATCCCGCCGTTCTCGCCAAATTCGGCGCCACCGCCGACCATCTCTCCGGCGGCCGGTTCGCCATCAATGTGGTGTCCGGCTGGTTCGCCGGGGAGTTCACCGCGCTCGGTGAACCGTGGCTCGAACATGATGAGCGGTACCGGCGCAGCGCCGAATTCCTCGAGGTGATCCGCAAGATCTGGACCGAGGACGAGGTGAACTACGGTGGCGATTTCTACCGGATCCGCGATTTCACGCTCAAACCCAAACCGCTCAACACCCCCGAACGACCGAATCCCGAACTGTTCCAAGGAGGTAACTCGAGTGCGGCGCGTCGCAACGGTGGCCGCTACGCCGACTGGTACTTCTCCAACGGCAAGGATTTCGACGGCGTCACCGAACAGCTCGACGACCTCCGTACTGTCGCCCGGGCCCACGACCGCGAAGTGAAATTCGGTCTCAACGGTTTCATCATCGCCCGCGATACCGAACGCGAAGCCCACGACACCCTGCGCGAGATCATCGACAAGGCGAACAAACCCGCGGTCGAGGGTTTCCGGGACGCGGTTCAGCAGGCCGGTGCCGCCACTCGCGACGGCAAAGGGATGTGGGCGGATTCGAGCTTCGAGGATCTGGTCCAGTACAACGACGGTTTCCGGACGAAGCTGATCGGTACGCCCGAGCAGGTCGCCGAGCGGATCGTCGCCTACCGCGATCTCGGCGTGGACCTCATCCTGGGCGGCTTCCTGCACTTCCAGGAGGAGATCGAGTACTTCGGCGCGAAGGTGCTGCCGCTGGTGCGTGAACTGGAGGCCGCGCGACGACCCGCCGCGGTGGCGGGGCGATGACCGCCGTCGGAGCCGCCCGCATCACCTCGGCGGAGCAGGCCCGCACGGTCGCCGCGGCGCTCGCGGCCGAATTCGCGGTGGATGCCGCCCAGCGTGACCGGGAGCGCGCGCTGCCCTTCGCCGAGGTGCGCAAACTCGCGGCCAGTGGTCTGCTCGCCGTGACGGTGCCCGCGAGCCACGGTGGCGCCGAGCTGCCGCCCAGCGCGGTCGCCGAGGTGGTGCGGCTGCTCGCGATCGCCGATCCCAATATCGCGCAGATCCCGCACAGCCATTTCGTCTACGTGAACCTGCTGAAGCTGGCCGGTTCGGCCGAACAGCAACACCGCTATCTGACCGCCGTACTGGACGGTGCCCAGATCGCGAACGCGCAATCCGAACGCGGCGGTGCGACGGTCGCCGATATCGCCACCACGGTCCGGCCGCT
This sequence comes from Nocardia sp. NPDC001965, assembly GCF_053594175.1. NCBI lineage: Bacteria > Bacillati > Actinomycetota > Actinomycetes > Mycobacteriales > Nocardiaceae > Nocardia > Nocardia sp. NPDC001965. The sequence goes on along the minus strand of NZ_JBSFDZ010000026.1, from coordinate 35,209 downwards.
CACCGAGGGGCAGCGGTTCCGGATCGACGGGGTGAAGTACTACTGCACCGGTTCGCTGTTCGCCGACTTCCTGGCTGTGCTGACCAGGCTGGACGATTCCACCGGTGGGTCCGGATTACCGCCCGGCCAATATGTCGTCTTCCTTCCGTCCGATACCCCCGGGGTCCGGATCGTGGACGACTGGAACGGGTTCGGTCAGCGCACCACCGGCAGTGGGACCGTGTCGTTCGACAATGTCGTGGTCGAACGTGCTCAACTCGTCGCCCGCACCGCCGCTGTGGACGAACCGACCGCCTACGGTGCCTCCGCCCAACTGCTGCACGCGGCCATCGACGCCGGGATCGCCCGCGGGGCACTCACCGCCGCCGCCGGATTCGCCCGCGACCGCAGCCGGCCGTGGTTCGAGGCGAAAGTGGACCGGGCCGTCGACGATCCGCTGCTCATCCAGCGGTTCGGTGAACTGGCCGTGGCCGTATCCGCGGCCGAGGCGACACTGGCCGTGGCCGGTGCCGCGGTCGATGCTGCGCTCGGTGCGCCGGAACGGGTGGCCGACGCCTCGATCGCCGTCGCGACGGCCAAGGTCCTGGCGGATCGGGCCGCCACCGAGGTCTCCAGCGCGCTGTTCGAAACCGGCGGGACGCGCAGTGCCGCCGACGATCTCAATCTGCATCATTTCTGGCGTAATGCCCGGACCCACACCCTGCACGATCCGGTCCGGTGGAAGTACCAGCACATCGGCCGGACTCTCCTGCACGGTAGTCCGCCGCCGTTGCACGGGGTGATCTGACCCGGACGCCCCGCCCGGCGAGAAGTGCTCCCTCGCCGGGTGGTCCGCTGGTGGCCGAAAGTGGGTCGGCCACCAGCGCGCGTCCGCCTCGGGTGGGGAGCGGCGGCGGTGCACCGCGATCGGCGGGCTGTGCCGATCGGTCAGCGGGACGCCGCCGCACCCTCCGGATGTACGGGATGTTTCCCCTCGGCGAATTCCTCGACGATCTTTGCGCAGAACGCGGGCAGATCGCGGGGATTGCGGCTGGACACCAGGCCGTGGTCGTTCACCACTTCCTCGTCGACGACGGTGCCGCCCGCATTGCGGATATCGGTGCGCACACTCGGATAGGAGGTCAGGGTGCGGCCGCGCACCACATCGGCCTCCACCAGGGTCCACGGGCCGTGGCAGATCACCCCCACCGGCTTACCGGTGGCGAAGAAATCCCGGACGAAGGCCACCGCCGATTCGTCCTGGCGTAGTTTGTCCGGGTTCGTGGTGCCGCCCGGTAACAACAGCGCGTCGAAGTCGTCGGGGCCGCACTCACCGACGACCCGGTCCACCGGGAAGGTGTCACCCTTCTCCACATCGTGGTTCATGGCCTGGATACGACCGGGTCGCAGCGAGATCAGCGCGGTACTCGCCCCCGCGTCCTCGACGGCCGACCGGGGCTGGACCAACTCCGCCTGCTCCACGCCGTCGGTCGCGAGAACAGCGATTCGCCGTCCGGTCAGGTTGTGCTGCTGCGCCATATCGAGCTCCTTCCGTCGCGGATTCCGGTCCGCTCCGCGCCATACCCGGGCCTGTGCCGGTGAAACGTGCCGGCGCGGGCGGCGAGTGGTACCCCGCACAGCCGGGCCGGTCGGTGATTCGACCGCGAGCGGGCGGGTAGTCGCCCCCTGTCCGGCGAACGAGAAGAAAGGCATTCGACGATGAACGTCCCCATCAAGAGCACCCTCGACCCGGAACAACAGCACGTCACCGGCGAGGCGCTCCGTGCCACGGTCATCGACCTCATCGATCTGTCGCTGATCGCCAAACAGGCCCACTGGAACGTGCTCGGCCGTAATTTCCGCTCCGTCCACCTCGCACTGGACGAGCTGGTGACCGCGGCCCGTGACTTCACCGACGACGCCGCCGAACGCGCGACCGCCATCGGGGTCAGCCCGGACGGCCGTGCCGCCACCGTCGCCAAGGAGGCCGGTGACCTGGCGTTTCCCGACGGCTGGCAGCAGGACACCGACGTCATCGACGCCATCGTCAAGAACTTGGGTATCGTCATCGTCCGCCTGCGGGAACGTATCGATGCCACCGAGAAGGCGGACCCGGTGAGCCAGGATCTGTTCATCCAAATCGCGGCCCGACTCGAACAGTTGCACTGGATGTGGCAGGCTCAGCTCTCCTCCGCCTGATACTCCGTACCGCTTGCGCGGTCCGGTGGGTACAGTGCCGAGCCGGGCGGCCGCACGGGCCGGCCGGGCCGCGATCGGGCCGGGGGTACGAGGAGGAATGAGAGTGGTTCGGGTTTCCGGATCGCCGTACGGGCTGGCCACCGGCTCCGACGGTGGCCTGTGGTTCACCATGGCGGCCGAGGGTGCTGTCGGCAGATACCTCGACGGCGAGGTCCGGACCTTCGTATCGGATCCGTCCGACGGGCAGCCGACGGTGATCGTGCCGGGACCCGGCGAAGCCATGTGGTTCACCGAGTTCCGCGGTAACCGGCTGGGTCGCATCGCTGGGGAAGGCGATGCGACCTGGTTTCCGGCCCGATCCCCGTACGGCATCACCGCCGGGCCCGACGGCGCCGTCTGGTTCACCGAACTCCAGTCCGACACGATCGGGCGGTTGACCCCGGACGGCGAGCTGACACGGTTCGACGCGGTGGGAATGCCGTCGATGATCACCGTGGGGGCCGACGGCGCCCTCTGGTACACCCTCAATCAGGGCAATGCGATAGGCCGGATCGACCCCGGCAGTGGTGCCACCACCGCTTACCCGCTACCGACCGCGGGCGCGCTGCCGGTCGGGATCACCGCCGGGCCCGACGACGCGCTCTGGTTCGTCGAGATAGGTGCCGGGCAGATCGGCCGGATCGGCCTCGACGGCGCGATCACCGAATTCCCGCTACCGGACCGGGAGTCCAAACCGCATGCCATCGTCACGGGCCCTGACGGTGCGCTGTGGTTCACCGAATGGGCCACCACCCGGCTCGGTCGCATCACCACCGGCGGTGCGATCACCGAGACGGAACTGCCCGGAGCCGAACCGCACGGAGTGACCGTCGGTCCGGACGGTGCGCTGTGGGTGGCGATGGAATCGGGCAGCCTCGAACGCATCGCGGTATGAGTTCCGCGGCGTGACGTCGCCGGATCCGCGGGATCGCTCGGTATGCTGCCGGATATGGCACGGATCTGGTCGGTTCTCGCACGTGGGGTGAACCTCGTTCAGCTCATGTGGGTGGCCGTGCTGGCCGTCGCCATGACCGTTTCGCTGCTGAGCGACGGTCCCACCGCCGTTGTCGGTGCCGCTGTCGCGGTCGCCGTGCTGCTCGGCCTCGCCGACCACGGCCTGCGCTGCGGGCTCCACATCCCGGTCGAAGCCGGTACCGGGCCCGCGCGCGACGAACGACGGCTCCGCGGTGCGTTCCGCAGGCAGAGCGCACCGGACACCCCGGGCCGCCCCCGGCTGCCCCGAGCACCCGGACAGGTTCCGGCCGCCGCGTAACGCTCCGGCGTCACGCCAACCGGTCGACCTGTCCTTCGACGCCACCCCATACGGCGTGGCGCCCGACCCGCACCGCCGCGGGCTTCCGCGCGGTACAGCGAAGAGGTGCTCTCGTGCTCGATTTCATCTATTACCCCGTCTCCGCGATCCTCTGGTTGTGGCATACGGTTTTCGGAGCTCTGCTGGGCCCCGACAGCGGCTTCGCCTGGGCGTTGTCCGTGGTTTTCCTGGTTTTCACCATCCGCCTGCTCCTGCTCAGACCCGCCATAGAACAGATCCGCACCGCGCGCCGGATGCAGGAACTGCGGCCGCAGCTGGACGCACTGCGCAAAGAGCATGCCGGTGATCGCGCCGCCCAGGCGGCGGCGATGCAGAAGTTGCAGCAGGAACACGGCTTCAATCCGCTGATGGGCTGCCTGCCCGCCCTGGTGCAGTTGCCGGTGTTCCTCGGCCTCTATCACGTGCTGCAATCGTTCAACCGCACCGGAACGGGTTTCGGCAAACTCGGTATGACCCCGGAGGCCAATGCCACGACCCCCAACTATTTCTTCGATATCGCCGATGTGCAGTCCTTCCTCGCCGCCCGGCTCTTCGGCGCGCCGATCTCCGCGGCGATCGCCAGTCCCGATACCGTGCTGGAATCCTTCGCGGCGCACGGTTCTGTTCCCACGATCGCCGGTATCGCGGTCGTGGCGATCCCGCTGATGGTGGTCGCGAGTCTGGCCACCCACTTCAACGCGCGGGCATCGATCGCCCGGCAGGATCCCGCGGCCGCGGCGAACCCGCAACTGGCGATCATGAACAAGTTGATGCTGTGGGTCTTCCCGCTCGGTGCGCTGCTGGGCGGGCCCCTGTTGATGATCGCGATCCTGCTCTACTGGGTGGCGAACAACCTGTGGACCTACGGTCAGCAGCATCTGGTGTTCGCCCGGATGGATCGGGAAGCCCGGCCGCGACCGGTGGCCGCCGAATCGCAGGGGACGGATCTGCCACAGCCGCGGCAGGATCCGGCGTAACCGGCGAAATCCCCGCGACGGCAGGGTCGCGCGCGCTGAACCGGCGGTCGGCCGAGACTGCCCACCGCGGGCAGGATCGCTCGGTCGACGATATCGGCGAGGGTCTGCTCGTCGGGAAGAGCGCCGGAGTCGAAGGAGAACTTCAGGACCATCGCCTCGCCGATATCGAGTACCGCAGGCGTCAGCCGGGCTGGATCGATACTGCCGGTGCTCGCGTAGTGCCAGAGGATGGTGCCGGTGAACCGTCCGCCCTTGGGTTCGAACACCCAGGTGTAGATGGCAGGTGGGGATGGTGGCGAAGTTCGCGACGACTCTGAATTGACCATCGGTGTTCCGGCCCGGCCCGACTCGCCGGACCGGAACACCTGCCTACCCGTCGCGCGGCTTTTCCGGCCACGGGATATGCGCCGTTCCCGGCCGGTGCCCACCGCCGTGCGGTCAGTCGCTCCCGCCAGGACCCGCGACCTCACCGAGCCGGCCGCCGGACAACCGCAGCCAGCGCTGCACCCCGATCTCGGCGAGGAAGCGCTCGTCGTGGCTGACCACCACGAAGGCGCCTCGATAGGCGTCGAGCGCGCCCTCGAGCTGTCCGACACTGACCAGATCGAGATTGTTCGTCGGTTCGTCCAGCAGGAGCAACTGCGGTGCCGGTTCGGCGAACAGGACGCAGGCCAGGGTGGCCCGCAGCCGCTCGCCCCCGGAGAGAGCGCCCACCGGCAGATCGACCCGGGAACCGCGGAACAGAAAGCGCGCCAGCAGGTTCAGCCGCTGCGGGGTGGTCAGGTTCGGGGCGAACGCGGCCAGATTCTCGGCAACGGTCCGGTCGAGGTCGAGCAGATCGAGTCGCTGGGACAGATAGGCGACCCGGCCCTCGGCTCGGGTGACCGAACCGCTCTCCGGCGCCAGATCACCGTGCACGATCCGAAGCAGCGTGGACTTACCCGCACCGTTGGGGCCGATCAGCGCGATCCGCTCGGGCCCGCGGATCGTCAGGTCCGCACCGGCACCGGCGAAGATCTCCTGTTCGCCGAACCGGTAGCGGATCTGCTCGCCGGTGAACACGGTGCGACCGGCCGGCACATCGGTATCCGGTAGTTGCAGCGCGACCCGCTGCTCCGGGCGCAGCGCGCGCTCGGCCCGGTCGAGCCGGTCCTTGGCCGCGTCGACGCGGGCGGTATGGGTTTCGTTCGCCCGCCCGGCCGACTCCTGGGCATTGCGTTTCATGGTCCCGGCGAAGATCTTGGGCAGGCCCGCGTTGCCCAGGTTCCGGGCCGCGTTGCCCGCCCGCTTCGCGGCGCGCTCCCGCGCCTGCTGGAGTTCGCGTTTTTCCCGTTTGACCTCTTGTTCGGCCGTGCGGATATTCTTCTCCGCCACCTCGCGTTCGGCGCGCACCGCTTCCTCGTACTCGGTGAAACTGCCGCCGTAGAAGCGGATCTCACCGGCGTGCAGTTCGGCGATCCGGTCCATCCGGTCCAGCAGTGCCCGGTCGTGACTCACCAGCAGCAGACAGCCCTTCCAGTCGGCGAGCAGATCGTAGAGCCGGTGCCGGGCCTCGAGATCGAGGTTGTTGGTCGGTTCGTCGAGCAGCAGTACATCGGGCTGCCGGAGCAGCTGGGCCGCCAGCCCCAGCGATACCACCTGGCCGCCGCTGAGCGTGCGCAGCCGCCGCGTCAGCGACAGATCGCCCAGTCCCAGGCGGTCCAACTGGGCGCGGGTGCGTTCCTCGATATCCCAGTCCGCCCCGATAGTGGTGAAGTGGTCCTCGGCGGTATCACCGGATTCCACGGCGTCGAGCGCGGCCAGGATCGGCGCGATACCCAATATCTCCGCGACCGTCATCTCGCCGGTCAGCGGCAGAGTCTGCGGGAGATAGCCGAGTACGCCGTCGACGGATACATTGCCGCCGCCGGGTATCAGATCACCCGCGATCAAGCGGAGCAGCGTGCTCTTGCCCGCACCGTTGGGCGCGACCAGGCCGGTGCGCCCGGCGGGCACGCTGAAGGACAGATCGGTGAACACGGCGGTGTCGTCCGGCCAGGAGAACGACAGGTTCGAACAGACGACGAAAGTTTCGGACATAGGGAGAGACCTCGATTGTCGTTCGGGCGCGTAATGCAGCCACGAAGATGGAAAAGTGAACGACGAAACGGCCACTACAGCGGCGCCCGATGCGCCCTACTGGTGGCCGTCAGAGCCGGGTGGCTCCGGAGATGTCGAGTTCACCAACCACGGTCGATCTCTCTGTGTCGAAGATTCCCTGATCACGATAGCAGTCCGGCCGGAGGCGGACCGGGTTCGGCCGGACTGCCGCCGGGTGGGGTTCTCAGAAGCCGGGAGCGAAGTGGGGCTCGGTTTCCCCGGTGAGAGGTGGTTCGCCGCACTGGACCCCGCACCGATGTTCCTCGGGGACCGTGGTTCCGTCCTCGTACTCGCAGCTGGCCTCGTCGCAGGTGTAATCGCGATCGGGACCCATCGCCAGGGGTTCGCTGTAGTACGACCACGCGAAGGCGTCGGAGCCCTGCACTGCCGAGCAGTAGACGGTGGTGCCGTCGGCGAGGTGCCCGATCTCGCCGGGCTCCTCGCAATAGCTGTTCAGCTCCACCTGTGGATTCGGCCCGGCGGCGACCGGCGTCACCTGGGTCCAGGGGAGTGCGGCCGCGGGAGCGGCGGCGAAGAAGAGAGCGGCGGCCCCGACGGTCGCGCCGAGAAGTCGGGGGCCGACGCGCCGGATGCGCGCTCGTGGCCTCATGGTTCGGTTCCGTTCTGTCGAGTCCCCCACCCGTTTCGAGCTGATCGATCGTAGCTATCACCGCAGTTCAGCGGCAACGGCTGCGCCGGGCCGGGCGGGCCGTGCGGATACGGGCCGGAGTCGGAACTGTGCCGCAACCGTGACCGGGGCTGTACCGGATTGCCGTGCTGTGCGGTAGCCGCTGTTTGCTGCCGCCCGTCGGCGCCGCTTTCCCGGCACCGGCCGGTGGCCGGACCTCGGCGGCCGTCCGCGCTCGGAGTGGAGATCTCGATTCGGGAACACGGCCCTGGCGGACCGGCCCTGTTCGCTCGGTGGGTGGGCAACCCGGGCGCCGCGTCGGTCCGGTATCGAGGCCGCTTCGGAGACCGGGGCGGATGGCCCGCTGGGGGCGGAGACGGCCCCTGCGCGAAATTACGTTCTGGTGCGCGCCGAATTCGGGTACCGGGCAGAGACGAGCCAAAGTGTTGTCCGGCCGGCGGTACGCACCGGAAACTTGCGCCGAACCGCCGCGGACGCATCGGGGCACGATGGCCCGCAGACTCGAAAGGATTCCGATGTCGTCTGTCACGTCGGCCGGGCAGAGATCGGCTGCCTCGGCCGGGCCGGTCCCCACCGTCTCCCTCGGCGTGGACGACCCGGTCTGGCGGGACAGCGCCCAGCTCAGGTTCTGGGATCCGCTCGCCGAGATATTCGGCGCTGTGCACGTGTGTACCTCGCCCAATGCGCCCGGCGAGCGGCGTGCGCGCGTCAGTATCTCCCTCGCGGGACGGGTCATCGAGATCGTCGAACCGCTGGGCGAAGACACCTTCAGCGGAGAAGTTGTCGATTTCGATCCGGTCGGCCGGGTGACGGTCGACCACCCCGCGATTCGGATCGAACTGGTCGGCACGCCGCTGTTCGCGGTCGCCGACTACGCACCGAACCCGCTGCTCTCGGTTCCGGGGCGGCCGGGCGGGCGTCGGCAACAGGCCTGTGCCGTCGAGGGAGTCGTCCGGCTCGACGGCGATGTGATCGCCGCCGTGGGCCACGGAGTGCGCGATCGCAGCTGGGGTTTTCGTTCCGCGGTGGCGAACGGGGTCGAGTTCGTCACCGTCTGCGCGGTGGATTCGTCGCGGTGCGTCTGCGCGACGAAATACCGGGCTCCCGACGGCGCGCTGTGGGTCGACGGGTTCGTGATCGACGGGCAGGGCGCGACAGCAGTCACCGGAATCGATGTCACCCGTGACGCCGCAGCGCAATTCCGCCGGGCGCGCCTCACCCGCGCCGACGGTGTCGTGCACACATTGTCGACGCGTTCGCGGGTCGGTGGGTTCTGGGTGCCCACCGGCCCGGTCGAAACGCAGGGGCCCGCCCGCGGTGTATACGACGATTTCCTGATCTTGGGAGACGGGGACGGGTGCGGCGGGGGGCTCGTCGAACAGGCGGTTGTGCACCGCATCGCCTGACGAGCGGCCGTCGGGTGGCGCCGTCTGCCGGCCGGCCCGGTTCGCCGAACCGGGCCACCAGGAAACCGGCCGGACGGCGCTTCTGTGCACCGCGGAACCGTGGCCGGGTCATCCGGTGGGGCAACCGGAAACGGGTACCCGGCCCGTGAGCCGCCGTGCCCTCAGCCGCGGCGCCCGGCGGCCCCGGCGATATCGGAGCCGGGCCGGTCCGAACCCGCCACCGTATCTACGGGAACGGGCTCCGTCGCGTCGCCGCTGCGGCCACCGGCTCGGTCGAGGCGGGTCAAGGCGAACGCCGAGACGAATCCGATCAGGGCCAGCCCGGTCCACACCGCCCACTCGGCCCCCGCCGCGCGGGCAGCGCCGAAAACCGCACCGGTGGCGAGATTGCCGATGAGGATACCGACGCCGACCACACTGTTGTAGAAGCCGTAGTAGGTCCCCACCAGACGATTTCCGGCGAGCGTGACCACTGTGTCCATCTCGAACGGGAACACCGCGGCCGTCCCGACGGCCAGCAGGGCCGCCGAGAGCATCAGGGCGGCCACCGCAGCCCAGGTGCCGAACCGGGCGGGGACGGGGACCACCGCGAGCGGCAGGAACGCGACCGCCAGAATCGTCAGACCGGCGACCAGCGCGCGTCCGGTACCCCAGCGCGCGCGGAACCAGGCGGTGATGCGCAGTTGACCGGCCACCGCGATCACCGCGGAGATCACGAACAGGGCGGATACGAGCAGCTCGGCACGGTCCCGGGTGATCGTCTCGGCCTGCAGCGGAAGCGCCAGATACATCTGGAAGGACAGCACATAGGAACCGGTCATCGCCACCGAGAACGCCACGAACCGGCGGTTGCGCAGTATCCCGGCCCACGCGGTCCGCACCGGGACGCGGTCGTGTTCCGGACGTTCGCGGCGGGCGGGCAGCGCCAGCACCTGGGCCACGGTCAGTGCGGCGAACACCAGCGCCGCCGCACCCGCCACCACCCGGAAATCCAGTGCGAGCAGCGCGACGCCGACGAGCGGACCCGCGAGGATCCCGGCCTGATAGAAGATATTGAACAGCGCGAACGCCTCCACTCGCCGGGCGCCGGATTCGGCCGCGAGGTAGGCCCGGACCGCCGGATTGAACAGCGCTCCGGCGAATCCGGTGGCGGCGGAGGCGATCAGCAGCGCGGGCAGGCCCGTGGCGAACACGAGCAGGGCGAAACCACCTGTGCGCAGCAGACATCCGGCCACGATGAGGGGTTTGTAGCCGAGCCGGTCGGCCAGGGTGCCGCCGATCAGGAACATGCCCTGCTGGGAGAAATTGCGCACCCCCAGCACCAGGCCCACCGCCCAGGCGGCGAGTCCGAGCGGCCCGGCCAGATACCCGGCCAGGAAGGGCATCAACATATAGAAACCGAGGTTGATGCCGAACTGATTGATCATCAGCAGCCGGGCCGGGGCGTCGAAACTGCGGAAAGTGGCGATCGTGCTCATCGGCGGATCCCTTCGAGCGTCGTGATCGCGCGCGGATCGACCACCGTCGTGCACCGGGTCCAGGACCGGAACTCGGCCTCGAACGGGCTGGACACCGTGATCGGCCCGGCCGGTGGGTCCGCCGTGAGCAGATCGTGTGCGCGGCAGTACTCGTCGCTGAAGACGGTGTCGAAATAGCGCTGCGGACCGTCGGGGAAGATCGCGGCGATCTGGGTGTCCGAATCGAGCTGCCCGGCCGCCCAGCCCGCGACCAGGGCCACCGCACCGACGCTCCAGCCACCGGTGGCATGGTGGGTGGTGGCCAGCGTCCGGCAGGCCCACACCGCTTCGGCCGGGGCGATCCAGTGCACCTCGTCGAACGCGGCGTAATCGACATTGGCGGGGTAGATGCTCGATCCGAGTCCGCGCATGAGCCGCGGCCCGGCGGGTTGGCCGAAGATCGTGGAGGACACGGTGTCCACGCCGATGAGGCGCAGGCCCGGGTCGAATCGGCGCAGGACCCGGGCCACGCCGGCGGAATGTCCGCCGGTGCCGACCGCGCAGACCAGTACGTCCACTCCGCCCAGTTGTTCGATCAGCTCCATGGCCAGCGACTCGTATGCGGCCACATTGTCGGGATTGTTGTACTGGTCCGGGCACCAGGCCGACGGCTCGGCGGCCAGCAGGCTCGTCACGCGGTCCCGGCGGGCCTGCTGCCATCCCCCCACGGGATGCGGAGCGGGAACGGTATCCACGGTGGCACCGTAGGCCGCCAGGAGCTGCTCCACGATCGGCTCCAGACCGGGGTCGGTGACCAGTGTGACCGGGTGGTGGTAGGCCACTCCGGCCAGTGCCAGGCCCAGACCGAGGGTGCCGCTGGTGGATTCCACGATCCGCGCGCCCGGTGCGAGATCGCCGCGTTCCCGTGCGCGCCGCACCATGTGCAGGGCGGGCCGGTCCTTCATCCCCCCGGGATTGCTGCCTTCCAACTTCGCCCAGAAGCCGCGCCCGGCGGGCGCCAGCGGGGCTCCCACCCACAGCACCGGTGTATTGCCGACCAGCGCCGGGGGAGTCAGGGCGGCGCCGGGCAAGGGGACGATTCCGGCGGCGGTCGGCTCCGTCCGTTCGGGCAGCACCACGTTGTTCATGAGGGTCGCTTTCTGTACAAGGGCACCGTGGTACGTCACACGGGACCCGGAGACGGGTGAACGGCAGCGGACTCCGGCCGGTCGCAGCGGAACCGGCCTGACGCCTGCCGATCAGCGTCGGGCTATACAGAAGCGGGTGAGTATCTCGCGGCCACCACCGGCCGGTGCCGCGGCGGGCGGCCCTCGGATCCAGCGTCCGGTGACGGGCGTGAGCGAAAGGGCGGCGGTGGTGAGTGCGAGTGCCACCGGTACGGCGACGGTGAACGGATCGGGGATCCGAGCGGGCAGCACCACTTGGGCGACACAGTGCACGGCGTGGGCCGTGCACTGGCTCCCGGCCGAGTCGCCGGTACGGTCGTGGTGCTCGGCCGCCGTGGTGACGGCGGCATGGGCCCGGGAATGCGCGGTCCCGGCGGGTACGAGGTCGCAGTGCAGGAGTGGGGCCAGCAGCGCCAGCGCGGCCAGGACGATCAGGACTGTCCCCGTGCGGGACCGCCGGCCCCGTGGCGACGAGGCGACAGATGTGGCCGATGCATGCGCGGTATCCGCCATTCGCCACCTCCGTTCCGGGCGCCGTGTCCGCGACCGGCCCCGTGCCGGTCGCCACTACTCTACCCCCGTTGGGTACGTGCTCAGTGCCGGTGCCGGGCCGGATGGGTCACCGGATATGTCCTGTGGCAATGCTTCTGGAGGATCGGCCGCTGCGGGCACGGAGGACGCCGGCCGGCGTCCGGGTGCGGAAGTAGCGAGGTCCGCGCTATGCCGTGCCCGCTTTCGTCAGCGTGTCGAACTCCGCGTCGGTTAGTTCGATCGTCGCGCCGGCCAGGTTGTCCTCGAGATGCGCGACACTGGACGTCCCCGGAATGGGAAGCATGACCGGGGAGCGCTTCAGGAGCCACGCGAGGGCGAGCTGCGCGGGGGTGGCGTCGTGTTGTTTCGCCAGTTCGGTGAGCGGGCTGCCCGCGCCGGAGAGCTTTCCGGTGGCCAGCGGGAACCAGGGGATGAAACCGATGCCCTGGTCGGTCGACCAGTCGAGCAGTTCTTCCGCGGACCGGTCGGTGAGGTTGTAGAGGTTCTGCACGGAGACGATCGGCGCGATCCGCCGGGCCGCTTCGGCCTGGGCGACACTGACCTCGCTGAGTCCGATATGGCGGATCTTGCCTTCGTCCCGGAGGTCCTTCAGCTCGCCGATCTGATCCTCCAACGGCGTATCCGGGTCGATGCGGTGGAGTTGGAAGAGGTCGATCCGCTCGACGCCGAGGTGGCGCAGGCTCATCTCCGCCTGCTGGCGCAGATAGGCGGGCCGACCCACGGGCGTCCAGCGGTCGGGACCCTGCCGGGTGAGACCGGCCTTGGTGGCGATGACGATATCGTCGGCATAGGGGTGCAGGGCCGCGCGCAGGAGGGGTTCGGCGACGGCGGGTCCGTAGCTGTCGGCGGTGTCGAAGAAATTCACGCCGAGGTCGGCCGCGCGCCGGAGGACCCGGACGGCTTCGTCGCGGTTCGCCGGTTCGCCCCAGACCCCGGGGCCGGTCAGCTGCATGGTGCCGTAACTGAGGCGGTTGATCTGGAGGTCGCCGCCGAGGCGGAAGGTCCCGGAGGCGTCGGCGGGGCGGGCGGGATCGGTCATATCGGGATGCGTCCCTTCCAATCGGGTTCGGACGGAGGCCAATCGGGTTCGGACGGAGGCCGCGCATCGGTGGGCCCGAAACGGCCCATCTCCGAACGACTCTACAAGGCGCCGATCGCGCTTCGGCCGAGGTCGTGCGGGTCGGAGTCGCGCGGCCGGTCGCGGGCGGCACGGGTGGACCGGTGTGTCGCCCGGGGTGTAGTGGCGGTGGAAGTCGGCGGTTGTGCCGAAAACGGCCCCCGATGTGCGTTCGGGGGGTAGGGTGCGCTCAGCAAGTCGCCGCAGGTCAACGGCGCGATAATGAAGGTGGACGAGGCGAACGCGGATCCTCGGACCGTACTCGAGGGGTACTCGGGCACGGTCCGCCGGGAGTGGTGCGTTCACCACTTCGTGGTGCGCGAGGGGGGACTTGAACCCCCACGTCCGTGGACACCAGAACCTAAATCTGGCGCGTCTGCCAATTTCGCCACTCGCGCTTGATGGTACGACCGTCCAAACTCTACCGGGCGCTCGCCGGATCGCGAAGACGCGGGCGGGTGTTTTGTACTCGCCGGTAACCCCACCTGCGATTATAACGATTCCATAACCGACAATATGAGGGGTGCTCACGTTTCGTGTGGGTAAGGATCGGCCCTCACCAGCGGGTTCAAACATGAGGGAGGATCATGTTTGACTCAATTCTGGTACATCAGTGCATGAATACTCATGGGTAGGCGCCGCACGCGCAGGGAAACGTGAGGATTCCCTCATGATTTTGTGCCATTCTCGCTGAGAGCAGGCCGACGGGCATGGACCGCCCGCGCGCGGCCCGGGAGCCGGGGAAGTCTCCGAAGACATGTCGCCACGAGAGAAAGTCGAAGCGTCTTGACGATCAACGAGAGCACTGCGTCCGGAGCCGGACACCAGGTGGATGTGGCCGCAGGTAGGACCGTGACCGAGACGAATCGCACGCCGTTGCTGGACCGGTTGCGGGAAGGCACCCCCTACGCGCTCGCCTTCGGCGGACAGGGCGCCAGCTGGCTGGGCGAACTGGCCGAGATCGGCCGTGACGCCGCGCTGGAGCCCGAGCTCACCGCACTGGTCAACGAGGCGGCCACGCTGCTGGAACCCGTTGCGGACCAACTCCTGACCGTCCGTCCGGTGGGATTCGATCCCGTCGCCTGGATGCTGGAGGACGACCTCGCCGACGACGACACCGAAACATCGGACGCACCGCCGGAGCGGGTGCTGCGTTCGGCCGCGGTATCCATGCCGGGTGTGCTGCTGACCCAGCTGGCCGCCCTGCGCGCGCTGCGGTTGCAGGGACTGGACCCGGCCGAAACCGCGCCCGTCGCGGTGGTCGGCCATTCGCAGGGACTGCTGGCGGCCGCCGCGGTGCGGGCCGCCGGTGCGCAGGACGCGGAGATTCTCGCGATCGCCCAGCTGGTCGGCGCCGCCGCCGGTCTGGTCGCGCGACGGCGCGGGCTGATGCCGATCGGTGACCGGTCGTCGATGGTCGCGGTATCCAACGTCGACCCCGATGAACTGCGCGCCGTGCTCGCCGAGGTCTGCGCGGGCGTGGACCCGATGGTCGCCGCAGTCCTGTCGATCCGCAACGGCCGGCGCCGGGTGGTGCTGTCCGGGACCCCGGACCAGCTGCGCCGCGTACAGCAGCGCTGTGCGCAGCTGCACGCCGAACAGGACCGGGAGCGCTCGGCCAAACAGCGCGGTGGTGCGGTGTTCGCGCCGGTTTTCGAGGACCTCGAAGTCGATGTCGCGTTCCACCACCCGGCACTCACCGATACCGTCGAGCTGGTCGCCGGCTGGGCCGGGCAGTGCGGGCTCGACACCGAGCTCGCCGGGCAGCTGGCGCGCGACATCCTGGTCGAACCCGTCGACTGGGTCGCGACCGTGGACGAGGTGGTGACCACCGGTGCCGAATGGATCCTGGACCTGGGCCCCGGCGACCTGCTCTCCCGGGTCAGCGGTAATTCGCTGAAGGGCAGCGGTGTCGGCATCATCGCGGCGGCCACCCGGGCGGGCCAGCGCAACCTGCTGACGCCGGGCGCTACGCCGGAGGTCGCTCGGCCGTGGACCGCGTTCGCGCCCCGCCCGGTACGGCTGCCCAACGGCCGCATCGTGGTGGAGACCGCGTTCACCAAGCTCACCGGTCGCTCACCCGTGCTGCTGGCGGGCATGACCCCCACCACGGTGGACGCCAAGATCGTCGCGGCCGCGGCCAATGCCGGGCACTGGGCGGAACTGGCCGGTGGCGGGCAGGTGACCGAGCAGATCTTCGCCGACCGCGTCACCGATCTTCAGGAACTGCTGCACCCGGGCCGGCAGGTGCAGTTCAACTCGCTCTTCCTGGACCCTTATCTGTGGAAGCTGCAGCTGGGCGGTAAGCGGCTGGTTCAGCGGGCCCGTGCGGCGGGTGCTCCGTTCGACGGTGTGATCGTCACCGCCGGGATCCCGGAGCTCGAGGAAGCCGTCGCGCTGATCGCCGAACTGACCGAGGTGGGGATCAGCCACGTCGCGTTCAAACCGGGCACGGTCGCGCAGATCCGGGCGGTGCTCCGGATCGCCGACGAGGTGCCGGACTACCCGGTGATCGTGCATATCGAGGGTGGTAAGGCCGGTGGGCACCACTCCTGGGAGGACCTCGACGATCTCCTGCTCGAGACCTATGCCGAACTGCGTACCCACGAAAACGTCGTGGTCTGTGTCGGTGGCGGGATCGGAACCCCGGAGCGGGCCACCGAATACCTCACCGGCACCTGGTCGGCGCCGCACGGCTACCCGGCCATGCCGTTGGACGGCGTGCTGGTGGGTACCGCCGCGATGGCGACGCTGGAGGCCACCACCGCACCCGAGGTGAAGCAGCTGCTGGTCGACACCCCCGGTACCCCGGACTGGGTCGGCGCGGGCACCGCGAGCGGCGGAATGGCGTCGGGCCGCAGCCAGCTGGGCGCCGATATCCACGAGATCGACAATGCCGCGTCGCGGACCGGACGCCTGCTCGACGAGGTGGCCGGGGACGCCGATGCGGTGGCCGAGCGCCGGACCGAGATCATCGCCGCGCTGAACGGCACCGCCAAGCCCTACTTCGGCGATGTGGCGGGGATGACCTACCTCGCCTGGCTCGAACGCTATGTGGATCTCGCGATCGGGCAGGAGCGCCGCCAGGATTTCGACTGCGGCACCGATCTCGGCGAAGCGATCGCCGCCGCCACCCAGTCGGTGTGGTTGGACGTCAGCTGGCGGGACCGGTTCGCCGAGATGCTGCACCGCGCCGAGGCCCGGCTCGCCCCGGCAGACCGCGGTGAGATCGAATCGCTCTTCCGCCCCGAGGATCTGGAAGACCCGGCCGCCGCGCTCGCGGCACTGAGCGAGCGGTACCCGTCGGCGGCGCAGACCCTGCTGCACCCGGCGGATGTGCCGTTCTTCATCACCCTGTGCAAGACCCCCGGCAAGCCGGTCAATTTCGTCCCGGTGGTGGATCAGGATGTCCGGCGCTGGTGGCGCTCGGATTCGCTGTGGCAGGCGCACGATCCGCGGTACTCCGCCGATCAGGTCTGCGTCATCCCGGGCACCGTCGCGGTCGCCGGGATCACCCGGGTGGACGAGCCGGTGGGCGAACTGCTGGACCGTTTCGAACAGGACACCGCCTACACGCTGGTTCGCGGCGGAGTGGCGCCGGTCGCTGTCGACGCCCGCCGCGTCGCCGAAGTGACGAGTGGCCCGATCGACGTGGTGCTGGCCGCACCGGACGTGAACTGGTCGGGCCGGGCCACCGTGAACCCGGTGCACCGCCTCGGTGATCTGCACGAGTGGACGGTGGACGAGAAGGGCGCGGTGCATCCGCCGACCGGAGCCACCCTCGTCGAGACCGAGGGGCCCGAAGCGGAGAACGCCTACGTCGCACTGACCGTCCCGCTGAACGCGGAACATGCGGTGCGCATCCGCGTCACGGTGCCGGTGACGGTGTACAACGGCGGCGCGCCGGTGATCACCGAAGCCGATGCCGACGAGGCAATGTCGGCCCTGCTGGGCGTGGCCGCCGGTCAGGCGCTGCCCGAGGTGAAGGGCGCTGTCGCGCATCTCAATCTGGCCTGGACACCGGATCTGGTAGCCGACCACGCCGGCGTCACCGGCGGCGGACTGCCCGCGAATCTGAGCACCCTGGGCCGCACGGCCCCGGACGTCCTGGTGGGCGCGTGCTGGCCCGCGGTGTTCGCGGTACTCGGCGCGGCCCGCACCGGGGCCGATACCAGCGTGATCGAAGGCATGCTGGATCTGGTGCATCTCGACCACCGGATCGAGCTGCTGCGTGAACTCCCCGCCGAGACCAGCATTCTCGTGGTGCGGGCCGAATCCGGCTCGGTGATCGATACCGATCTCGGCCGAGTGGTCGAGGTGGAGGTCAGCGTCGGTGAGATGCGTGACCAGGGCCTGGATGTCGTGCCGCTGGCCCGGCTGGCCGAACGGTTCGCGATCCGCGGCCGGACCGGTGCGGGCGAGCTGACCGATCCGCCGCGTGCCGCGGGCACCGTGAGCGCGGACGCCACCGAGACGCCGCGCCGCCGGCGCCGCGATGTCACCATGGTCGCCCCCCGGAGCATGGCCGCGTTCGCCGCGGTCTCCGGTGACCACAACCCCATCCACACCAGCGATTCCGCGGCGAAACTCGCCGGCCTGGGCAGCCCGATCGTGCACGGTATGTGGCTGTCGGCCGCGGCGCAGCACGCCGTATCGGCTGTGGATCCGCAGGCGTCCGTGCCGGCGCGCACCCTGACCGCGTGGACCACCCGGTTCCTCGGCATGGTGCGACCGGGTGCCGAAATCGATGTGCGGGTGGAACGCGTCGCGGTCGACGCGGGCGACGAGATCGTCGAGGTCTCCTGCCGCGCCGACGGGGATCTGGTGATGACCGCGACCGGCCGGACCGCCGCCCCGAAGACCGTCTATGCGTTCCCGGGCCAGGGCATCCAGCGCAAGGGGATGGGACTGGACGCGCGGTCGCGGTCCAAGGCGGCCAAGGCGATCTGGGATCGGGCCGACAAGCACACCCGGGAGGCGCTGGGCTTCTCCATCCTGGCCGTGGTGCGGGACAACCCGACCTACCTGAAGGCACGCGGTGTCGAGCACCGGCACCCGGACGGCGTACTGCATCTGACCCAGTTCACCCAGGTCGCCATGGCCACTCTCGGTGTCGCGCAGGTCGCGGAACTCCGCGAAGCCGGTGCGTTCGTGGAGGGTTCGCTGCTGGCCGGGCACTCGGTCGGTGAGTACAACGCGCTGGCCGCCGTGGCCGGTGTGCTGCCGCTCGAGGCCGTTCTCGAGGTCGTGTTCCAGCGCGGTTCGGCCATGCACGAACTGGTTCCGCGGGACGCGCAGGGCCGTAGCGACTACCGGATGGCCGCGATCCGTCCCTCGCAGATCGGGCTGCCCGACAATGAGGTGATCGGTTTCGTCGCCGGTGTCGGCGAACAGGTCGGCGAGTTCCTGGAAGTGGTGAACCTGAACCTGCGCGGTTCGCAGTACGCCATCGCGGGCACCGTGGCCGGTTTGGAAGCGCTGGAGACCGAGATCGAGCGCCGCCGCGAGGAATTCGGCGGTAAGCGGGCCTTCATCCTGGTCCCGGGTATCGATGTGCCGTTCCATTCGACCGTGCTGCGCAAGGGTGTACCGGAGTTCCGGGGCAAACTCGAGCAGTTGCTGCCCGAGGAGCTGCAGCCGGAGGTGCTGGTCGGGCGGTATATCCCGAACCTCGTGCCGAAACCGTTCTCGCTGGATCGTGAGTTCGTCGCCGAGATCGCCGATCTGGTGCCGTCGGAACCGCTCGCCGCCGTGCTGGCCGATTTCGATTCCTGGTCGCAGCGGCCGAGCGAACTGTGCCGCGTGGTGTTGATCGAACTGCTGGCCTGGCAGTTCGCCAGCCCGGTGCGCTGGATCGAAACCCAGGATCTGCTGTTCGGCGAACTGGACGTGGAACGTTTCGTGGAGGTCGGTCTGGGTGCCACCCCGACCGTGGCGAACCTGGCGAGCCAGACCCTGAAACTGCCCGATTTCGCCACCACCACAGTGGAAGTGCTCAATATCGAGCGCGAGGCGGCGGTGGTGTACGCCACCGATACCGATCCGGCCCCGGTCGACGAACCGGTCGAGGAGGTCGCCGAGGCACCTGCCGCCGCTGCCGCTCCGGCTGCCGCCGCTCCGGCTCCTGCTCCCGTCGCGTCCGGTGGACCGCGGCCCGACGACATCACCTTCACCGCGGCCGACGCGACCCGGGTGCTGATCGCCTTGTGGACCAAGCTCCGGATCGATCAGATCGGCCCGGTCGATACGATCGAGGGACTCTGCGACGGCGTGTCCTCGCGTCGTAACCAGCTGCTGGTCGACCTCGGATCGGAACTTTCGCTGGGTGCGATCGACGGCGCCGCCGATGCCGATATGGGTGCCCTCTCGGCGACCGTGGAACGTCTCGCCCGCACCTACAAGCCGTTCGGTTCGGTGCTCAGCGATGCGATCAACGACCACCTGCGCAAGGTGTTCGGGCCGTCCGGCAAGCGGCCCGCCGCGATCGCCGAACGGGTGAAGAAGGTCTGGGAGCTGGGTGAGGGCTGGGCCAGCCACATCACCGCCGAGGTTTCGCTCGGTACCCGCGAGGGCACCAGCGTGCGCGGTGGCGATCTGGGCGGTCTCGTATCCGGCGCGCTCACCGACGGTGCCTCCGTGGACGCCGCGGTGGACGCCGCGGTTCAGGCGGTGGCAGCCCGGCGCGGAGTAGCGGTGACGCTGCCCTCGGCCGGTGGGTCCGGCGGCGGCACCGTGGATGCCGCGGCGCTCGGCGAGTTCACCGAGCAGATCACCGGTAAGGACGGTGTGCTGGCTTCCGCGGCGCGCCTGGTGCTGGAACAGCTCGGCCTGAGCGAGCAGACCTCCGCTCCCGAGGCCACCGAGGACGGTCTCGTCGATCTCGTGTCCGCCGAACTGGGTTCGGATTGGCCGCGACTCGTCGCGCCGGCGTTCGACGCCCGCAAGGCAGTGCTCATCGACGACCGGTGGGCCACCGCGCGGGAAGATCTGGCCCGGTTGTGGTTGGGTGACGACGCCGTGACCGCGCAGTTGCCGGTCACCGGGTTCGCCGGTGCCGGTACGGCCGTCGCCGCCCAGGCAGACTGGTGGCGGCAGCGGGCCGTGCACGAGGCGCGGTCGGTGCTCGCGAGCCACTACGAGCGGATCGCCGCTGTGGCGCGCGATCTCGACGGCACCGGCGAATGGGCCGACGAGATCGCGGTGATCACCGGCGCCAGCAAGGGGTCCATCGCCGCCGCGTTGGCCGGGCGCCTGCTCGGTGGCGGCGCGACCGTGGTCGTGACCACCTCGCGTCTGGACGACACCCGGCTCGGCTTCTACCGCGACCTCTACCGCGCCAACGCCCGCCACGGTGCGGCGCTGTGGGTGGTTCCGGCGAATATGGCCTCCTACACCGACATCGACGCCCTCATCGACTGGGTCGGTACCGAACAGGTGGACAACGCCGGTGGCGCCAAGATCAAGACCAAGGATGCGCTGACCCCCACCCTGTTGCTGCCGTTCGCGGCGCCGCGGGTCTCCGGGTACCTCTCCGACGCGGGTGCCCGCGCCGAGATGGAGATGCGGGTGCTGTTGTGGTCGGTCGAGCGGCTGATCGGTGGGCTGTCCACCCTGGGCGCCGACCACGATGTCGACGCGAAACTGCATGTGGTGTTGCCCGGTTCGCCCAACCGCGGTCTGTTCGGCGGCGACGGCGCCTACGGTGAGGCCAAGGCCGCGCTCGACGCCGTTGTCGCCAGGTGGCGGGCCGAGAAGACCTGGGCGGCCCGGGTCACTCTGGTGCACGCACTGATCGGCTGGGTCCGGGGCACCGGGCTCATGGGACACAACGATCCGATGGTCGACGCGGTCGAGCAGGCCGGTGTGCAGACCTGGTCCACCGACGAGATCGCCGACGAACTGCTGAAGTGGGCGACCGAGCAGGCCCGTGCGGCTGCCGCGGACGACCCGCAGCAGATCGATCTCACCGGCGGGCTGGCCGGTGCCGATCTGGACCTGGCGGCGCTGGCCAAGCAGGCACAGGAAGCCGCGGATGCCGAGGAAGCCGACGAGGTGCCCACCTCGGACGCGTCGCGGATCTCCGCGCTGCCCGCGCCACCGGCGCTGACCTCCGCGCTGCCCGTCCCCGAATGGGGCACGGTGACCGCCGATCTCGCCGATATGGTCGTGATCGTCGGCGCCGGTGAGCTCGGACCGTACGGGTCCGCGCGGACCCGGTTCGAGATGGAGGTCTCCGACGAGCTGTCGGCCGGCGGTGTGCTGGAGCTGGCCTGGACCACCGGCATGGTGGCCTGGGAGAACGACCCGAAGCCGGGCTGGTACGACACCGAATCCGGTGACCTCGTCCCGGAACACGAACTGGCCGAGCGCTACCACGATGCCGTGGTCGAGCGGTGCGGTATCCGCCGCTACGCCGATGACGGTGCCATGGTCGACAACAGCAGTCCGCTGATGACCTCGGTGTTCCTGGACCAGGACCTGTCCTTCACGGTCGGCGGCGAGGCCGAGGCGCGTGCTTTCTACGCGGCCGGCCCCGAGCACACCGTCATCACGCCGGTCGCCGATTCCGGCGACTGGACGGTGACCCGCAAGGCCGGTACCGAGATCCGGGTGCCGCGCCGGGCGAACCTGTCGCGGACCGTCGGCGGTCAGATCCCGACCGGCTGGGATCCCACCGTCTGGGGTATCTCCGCCGATATGGCGTCCTCGATCGACCGGGTCGCCCTGTGGAACATCGCCTGCACCGTCGACGCGTTCGTCGGGTCCGGATTCAGCCCCGCGGAGCTGATGAGCTGGGTGCACCCGAGCCTGGTGGCCAACACCCAGGGCACCGGTATGGGCGGTATGTCGTCGATGCGCTCGCTCTACGTCGACAACCTGCTCGGCGAACCGCGGCCGAACGACATCCTGCAGGAGGCCCTGCCCAACGTCGCGCTGGCGCATGTGGTGCAGTCCTATGTCGGTAGCTACGGCGCCATGGTGCATCCGGTCGCTGCCTGCGCCACCGCCGCGGTGTCGGTGGAGGAAGGTGTCGACAAGATCAAGCTCGGTAAGGCCGAGGTGGTCGTGGCCGGCGGCTTCGACGATCTGGGGATCGAGGGCATCGTCGGCTTCGGCGATATGTCGGCCACCGCGGATTCGGCGGCCATGAGCGCCAAGGGGATCAGCGACCGCTACTTCTCCCGGGCCAACGACCGCCGGCGCGGCGGGTTCGTGGAATCACAGGGCGGTGGCACCGTGCTGCTGGCCCGCGGTGACGTGGCGCGGGAACTGGGTCTGCCGGTGCTCGGCGTGGTCGCCTACGCCCAGTCCTATGCCGACGGCGTGCACACCTCCATCCCGGCGCCCGGACTGGGTGCCCTGGGTGCGGGCCGGGGTGGCCGGGAATCCCGGTTCGCCGCGGAACTGCGCAAACTCGGCGTCGGTCCGGACGATATCGCGGTGGTCTCCAAGCACGACACCTCCACCGCGGCCAACGATCCGAACGAGTCGGAACTGCACGAGCGGCTGGCGGGAGCCATCGGCCGGTCCGCGGGCGCACCGCTGTTCGTGGTCTCGCAGAAGAGCCTGACCGGACATGCCAAGGGTGGTGCCGCCGCGTTCCAGCTGATCGGCCTGTGCCAGGTGCTGGAGAACGGGGTGGTGCCGCCGAACCGGAGCCTGGACTGTGTGGACGAGAAGATGGCGGAGTACCCGCATCTGGTCTGGGTGCGGGAGGCACTGCGCTTCGGCGACCGGTTCCCGCTCAAGGCCGGTCTGGTGACCTCGCTCGGCTTCGGGCATGTGTCCGGCCTGCTCGCGATCGTGCATCCGGAGGCGTTCGTCCAGGCGATCGAGCCGGAGCTGCGGGCGGAGTACCAGCGCCGGGCACAGGAACGGTTGCTCGCGGGCCGGCAGCGGATCGTCGAGGCGATGTGCGGTGGCGCGGCGCTCTACGAGCGTCCGGCCGACCGGCGCCTCGGCGGCGACGGCACTCCGGCGGCGCGGATACGCGGCCTCGAAGCCGATGTGCTGCTGTCCGAAGATGCCCGGCTCGGCTCCGACGGGGTCTACCAGATCGGCGGAGCCGGTTGCGAGACCGGACAGTTCGCCGGTGGCGGTGCCGATGCCGACTCCGCCGTCACACCGTAGGCTGCGCGACTGTGACCATCCTCGGAATCGGCTTGGACCTGGTGACCATCTCCGAGTTCGCCGAACAACTGGACCGTGCCGGAACGACCATGCTCAGGGAGAGTTTCACCGCCGGTGAACGGCGGTACTGCCAGAGCAAGGCCACCGATCCGGCCCGCAGTTACGCGGCGCGGTGGGCGGCGAAGGAGGCCGTGCTCAAAGCCTGGGCCTCCTCCCGGTTCGCCCGCCGCCCGCAGATCGGGGACAACCCGTATCCACTGATCGAGGTCGTCAACGACGCCTGGGGCCGGCCGAGCATCAAATTGCACGGCCTGGCCGCGGAGTTCCTGCCGCGGGTGCGGGTGCATCTGTCGCTGACCCACGACGGTGATACGGCGGCCGCGATGGTGGTGCTGGAGGACCCGGGCGAGCTCGCCGATCTGATCGAGGGACGCGCGCCGGAGAACTGACGAACGTCCCGGAACGGGCGGCGGATTCGAATATCGCCGGTCCCGTCGGACAGTAGCTCACCCAGAACGCTCGGCCGTGCCCGGCACGGCCGAGCGTTCGCCGTCGCCCACCCGGACCGCGCGGTTGTCGGGTGCTCCGGCCGTATCTCCCGCGGGCTGCCGGCCGGTCGGTGAGAGCGGTCGGCCGGTGGACGATCCGGGACGCGAGCGGGTCTGTCCCCGGCAGGGCTCACAAACCCTCGGGGCGCCCGGACAGCCAGTGCGCGTACCGGTGCGCGAGCGTGTCACGTTCGGCGGTGGTGGGTAGCAGGACATCCGCGCCGCCGTCGTAGGGATGGTGGATCCGCGCCAGGGACAGATCGGTGATCATGACCCCTGCGGTTTCGTCGTCGGCCACGGCTCGCAGAAGATCGTCAACGATGCCTGGTCGCCAGGGGAACCGGCTGATGAAAAGGTGTGTATAGGAGACGAACTCGGTCCCGATCCCGGTCGGGTCATCGCAGATCGATGTCCAGTAACGGGCGCCGGGATGCCATTGTGCGTGGTTGTCGGGCCGGGCGCCGGGCCGGGGTCGGTCGGACCAGTCGCAGGTGATGAGATGGACCTCTTGTCCGGTGAACAACTCGTCCGAGATCGTGTTGTACCGGTCGAGCACGATGCCGTACTCGTCGGCAGTGTCGGGATAGCGCTTCGACCCGGGCAGGCTGTGGAACCGCACCCAGTGATCCCGATAGGCGTGCTTCAGCTCATGGGCCAACGGGGGACAGTGCGGCCGGTGCCGTTGCCAGAGCGCTGACAAGTCGTCACTCATCCGGTCAAGATATTCGCGGGCCGGGTGCGCCGAACATCGATTTCTGCCGGGGTCGCGAACCGGGCTGCGCCGGTCCGGCCTCCGGGCGGCTCGTATCCCGCGGGAGTGGGTCAGCGCTGGCTGGCGGTGCGGGATTCCTTCTCCGCGACGAGGAGATAGGCGACCATGAGTCGTTTGAGCTCGGCGACCGCGTCGGCGTGACTCTGTTCGTCCTGCACCGAGAAATTCATCATCGAATACACCACGTGCACCAGCACCTCGGCCATCATGGTGCGCCGGGCGCGCGGAGTTCGCGGCGTGAGCGGCCGCAGCATCTGCGAGACGACCTCGGCGAACTCTTTCTCGTGGATGGCGCCGGTCGCCCGGGTGGACGGGGTGGACTGCATGGCCAGCCACACCTCCCGCCGGGACGGATCGGTCATCCACAGACTGGCCAGATGGTCGACGAACTGGTTCATATGCCGCAACCAGTCCAGGGACGGGATCTCGCCGTGGAAATCGGCCAGTTCCTGCGATACCGCCACCAGATCCTGCCGGTTGAGTTCGCAGACGATCACGTATTTGTTGGCGAAGAACTGGTAGAGGGTGCCGATGGGCACTTCCGCCCGGGCCGCGACCTCTTCGCAGGTGAACGATTCGAAACCGACTTCCACCAGCAGTTCGCGCGATGCCTGCAGGAGCGCGTCGAACTTGCGCTTACTGCGTTCCTGGGTCGGACGCCGGCGCGGCATCAGCTCCTGCGGGTCGTCCTGAAGTTCCAGCGCAGGGTCCGGACGCCGTTTGGCCCTGGCCTCCGTCCGTACGTTCACCTGTCCCAGGCTAGCGGTTGGGGGAAACCCGTGGTGCAGAGTATGTAACTGTGACGGCGAGTCTGTCATGTCTCACCATGGATATACCGCCGATCCGGGCAGCGCAACACTTCGCGCGGGTGTGCCCGGACCGAACGGGATCGCGGTCACTGCCGGGTGCGTCGCCGGAACAGGTATACCGCGGTGAGATATGACACCACGGCGATGGTGCCCCACCAAGCGAATGCCAGGAGCGGGCTGTCGCCGAGGGGAGTGCCGACCAGGAGTCCGCGCAGAGTTTCGATCACCGGGGTCACCGGCTGGTGTTCGGCGAACCCCCGCAGCCAGCTCGGCATGGTCTCCGGCGGAACGAACGCGCTGCTGATATAGGGAATGAACATCGCGAAGATGGTGAATCCGTTGGCGGCCTCCGGGCTACTGGCGACCAGTCCGAAGCAGGCCGACATCCAGGACAGCGCCAGCACCACCAGGGCGAGCACCCCGGCCGCGGCGAGCCAGCGCAAGGGGTCGGCGGTGGGCCGGAAACCGATGGCCAGCGCGACGCCGATCACGACCGCGGTGGCCGCCGTATTGCGTAGGAGGCTTTCGGTGATGTGGCCGGTGAGGAACGCGGAGCGGCTGATGGCCATGGTGCGGAAGCGGTCGACGATGCCCTCGGTGATATCGACGGAGACGCCGACCGCGGTGGTCGAGGCGCCGAAACTGGCGCACAGCAGGATGATCCCGGGCACCACGTAGTCGACGAAGGTGCTGTCGCCGACGTTCATCGCGCCACCGAAGACGTAGACGAACATCAGCAGGATCATGATCGGTAGGGCGAGCGTGCTGATCAGCGAATCCGGGCTGCGCAGGGTGTGGCGGATATTGCGGGCGGTCATGGTGGACGCGTCCTGGACGGAATGGGCGAGTGTGGTCACGTGCGTGACTTTCTGTGCGGGCGGATCAGGAGGCGGCGGGCAGCGGTTCGGCGGGCCGGCTGGTGAGGGCGAAGTACACATCGTCGAGGTCCGGTGTGTGCACGCTGAGTTGTTCGACGGTGAGGCCGAGCTCGGTGAACTCGTCGAGCAGGTGTTTGAGGTGAGCGACGGAGCCGTCGGACGGTATCTGCAGGGTGAGTTCGTTCGGATCGGTCTCCGGGTGTCCGGTGGCCCGGGCCGCGGCGGCCAGGTCCGCACGATCGCCGAATCGGAAGAGGATATGACCACCGGGGGTCAGGCGTTTGAGTTCGGTCGGTGAGCCGTCCGCGACGATCCGGCCGTCGTGCAGGACCGCGATGCGATCGGCCAGTTGATCGGCTTCCTCCAGGTACTGGGTGGTGAGGAAGACGGTGACCCCGTCGGTCACCAGTTCCCGGATCACCGACCACAGTTCCCGACGGCTGCGCGGGTCGAGCCCGGTGGTGGGCTCGTCCAGGAAGACCACCTCCGGGCGTCCCATCAGGCTCATCGCCAGATCGAGACGGCGGCCCATTCCGCCGGAATAGGTGTCGGCGGGACGGTTCGCCGCGGCGGCCAGATCGAAGCGTTCGAGCAGTTCGGTGGTGCGGCGCCGGGTTTCCGCTCTGCCCAGATGCAGCAGTCGGCCGACCATGTGCAGGTTCTCGGTACCGGTGAGCACCTTGTCGAGGGCGGAGTACTGGCCGGTGACCCCTATCGCGGCGCGTACCCGGTCGGCTTCGCCGATCACATCGTGCCCGGCGACGCGGGCGGTGCCGGTGTCCGGGTCGGTCAGGGTCGCGAGGATGCGCACCATCGTGGTTTTGCCGGCGCCGTTCGGGCCGAGCAGGGAGAAGACCGATCCGCGGGCGATCTCGAGGTCGATATCGGTGAGTACGCGGTGTTCGCCGAAGGCTTTGCCGAGGCCGGTGAGGGAGAGGGCGGGTGGGGCGGTCATCGTGGGCTCCGTTTCCACTGACTGTGTGCCACATAAACTGTATATGACATATATTCTGTTTATAGAGTACACAGTTGGAGCCGGGGCGCAAGACCCCCGCGGAAGCAGGTGATATAGGAATGGAGGCGGGACCGTGGCACCGTGCCCGGGCTACCTGGTGAGCGATCAGAACGGAGAGGTCGATAACGATGTCGAGCGCAGCCGACTCGGGGCCGGATCAGCAGTCGCGATCGGCCGGGCCCCGGGAACCCGATCCGGTCGCGGCCCGGCCCGGCGGCGGCGAACCGCCGTTACCGAAATCGATCGAGCTGATGTGGGGGCTGGCGCCCGCCGGCACTCGCGGGCCCCGCCGTGGCCTGAGCCTGGACCAGATCGTCGATACCGCGATCGAACTGGCCGACGAAAGCGGATTCGCCGCGCTCTCGATGAACAAGGTCGCCGAGCGGCTCGGATTCACCGCCATGTCCCTCTACCGCTATGTCGACAGCAAGGCGACCCTCCTGGAGATCGCGTTCGACCGAGTGGTCGGCACGCCGCCGCCCATCGTCGCGGGTACCCCGTGGCGCGATGCGCTGCAGCAGTGGGCGCAGGAGGAGTACCGGTTGATCAGCCGGCATCCGGGCTGGCTCGGCGCGCCGATGAGCGCCCCACCGCTGGGCCCCAACAATATGGCTTGGCTGGAGACAGGCCTGGCCGCGCTGGGGCAGACCCGCCTACCCGAGTCGACGAAACTGCAACTGGTGATGAACCTTTCGCTCTACGTGATCGGCCGGGCCCGGCTGGCGGCGGAGATCCGGCCGGGCGACGAGGAATCCGAAGGCGACTGGGCGATCATCGATCGGGTGCTCGATCCGGACCGCTTTCCCGCGCTCACCGCGGCCGTGCGCGCCCAGGCATTCGAGCAGGATCAGGAATCGTGGGGAGATCTGTTCTTCGACAACGGCCTGACATTCCTGCTCGACGGCTACGAGCGGTTGATCGCGTCCTACGAGTGACCCGCCGGGCCACCGCCGCCCGGTATCCGCGGAACGTCATCGGTGCGGGGCGCGTGGTTCCGCGCCCGTTGTGTTCCCGGTATCGGGAGGCGGTCGGACGAGTCCGTGTCGCGAACTGAGAAAGTGAGCGAAAGTAACTGCAATTCAAGATAACTGAGAGTGCAGGTAGCTCGACCATGGTTTCGCGCTCCGCCGCCCACGATTCCACGCGACCGCTCGGTCGCACCGGAATTACCGCGCAGATCCGTCCGGTATCGAACCTTTCCGACGCGGATTCCTGGCATGTGTGCACCTTCCAGCTGCGGCGCGATCTCAGCGAACACGCCGACATTCTGCGGAGAATCAGACAGTTACGGGCGAGAATCCTGTACGACAACGGTCGCCGCCCCGATTTCCGTGAGTCCGGCGGGGGGTTCGCCGACAACGAGGATCTCGATTACGACGCGTGGCACTTCCTCGTCGGCGCCGAACCCGGCGGGCCGATATCGGGATACGTGCGCCTGTGCACACCGGCCGCCGGGCATCTGTTCCACGCGCGGACGTATCTGGGTGAATCCGATTACGCGAATATGCTCGCCGGCCAGGGATTCGACCCGGCAACCACTTTCGAGCACAGCAGGCTCGTGGTCGAGCACCGCAGCCGAAAGCTGGGCCTGGGGATCTTCCTCAACGCGCTGGCCATCGGCGCGGCCCGACACCTGGGCGCGCATGCCATGGTCGGCACCTCCGGTACGAAGGACGGACAGGATCGCTTCCACGAGCGATTCGGATTCCGCAGAATCGAGGGCACCCGCCGCTACGTCGACAATTACACCGAGGACGTGGTGGTCATGGCGGCGCGAACCGCCGCCGGCGCCGACGAATACGAGGATCTGGTGCGCAGACTGGCCGACCGGTTCCCGGCATTCGTGACCACGGATCCACCGGTGTGGGACGAGACCCACGACCCGGTCCCGTCCGGCCCGGCGATCGCGATTCCGGCCGACAACGCCGACCGCGATACCTGGCAGCCGGTGCTGTTCGCGCCGGCCGACCCGGACAGTCGAGCGGAATTGGCCGCACTGCTGGATTCGGGACAGGTGCATTCCGTTCACGACACGATACGGAGCCAGCTGGCCGATCTGATCCGCAGCCGCGAACCGGGACGGCGATTCACCCCGGCGCAGCTGAACGCCGGGATCGTCGAACAACTCGACGGTGCCGATATCTCCGACTACGGCACCTGGGCCTGGTATCCATGGTCCGGGAAACTGGTGCATATTCTGCCGCGCAGGGAATTCCGGCTGATGCGCACCGACCGTAACCGGGAGAAGATCACTCGGTCGGACCAGCGGCGGCTGCTCGATCGGCGAATCGGCATCGTCGGCCTGTCGGTGGGGAACAGCGCGGCACTCACACTCGCTCTAGAAGGAGTGGGCGGCGCCTACCGGCTGGCCGATTTCGACGAATTCGAACTGTCCAACCTCAACCGGCTGCGGGCCGGAGTAGCCGCCGTCGGCGTGAACAAGGCGATCATCACGGCGCGGCAGATGTTCGAGATCGACCCGTACCTGGATATCGAGATCTTCACCGCCGGCCTCACCGACGGGAATCTCGCCGAATTCTTCGACGGCGGTTCCGGACCCGTCGACCTGCTGGTGGAGGAGTGCGATACCGCCTACGTCAAAGTGGCCGCCCGGGAGCAGGCGCGTGCGCGCCGACTGCCGGTGGTGATGGATTGCAACGATCGGGGCATGCTCGATATCGAACGGTTCGACCTCGAACCGAGCCGGCCGCTGTTGCACGGCCGGCTCGGTGACCTCGGATCCGCCGATATCCGCGATGCGACCGGGGCACAGGAAGTAGAGCTGATCCTCACGATGGTCGACGTCGCGAACGCCAGTCCCGCCATCACCGAATCGCTGGATCGGATAGGCCACACCCTGAGCAGCTGGCCGCAGCTGGCCTCCGGTGTGACCCTCGGTGGGGCACTCGTCACCGACGCCGCCCGGCGGATCCTGCTGGATCAGCCCTGCGGATCCGGTCGCTACTACATAGACCTGGACGAACAACTGGCGCCGGCGCGCAACACCGCGCCGAGATAGAGCGGCGGAGTATCACCCGGGCCGAGCCCGGGTGATACTCGCTCATACCGAGAGATCGCGGCGCAGTTTGGCGACGTGCCCGGTCGCGCGCACGTTGTACTGTGCCACTTCGATTCTGCCCTCGGCGTCGACGAGGAAGGTCGAACGGATGACGCCGGTCACCTTCTTGCCGTACATCGTCTTCTCGCCGAACGCGCCCCACGCGGTGAGTACCGCGCGGTCGGGATCGGACAGCAGCGGGAAGTTGAGCTTCTCCGCGTCCCGGAACTTGGCCAACTTCGCCGGTTTGTCGGGGGAGATGCCGATCACCTCGAGACCGGCCGAATTCAGCTCGCCGAGGCTGTCCCGGAAATCGCAGGCCTGTTTCGTGCACCCGGGCGTGCTCGCGGCGGGGTAGAAGTACACCACGACCTTGCGGCCGCGGTAATCGGCGAGCGATACCTCGTTGCCGTCGGCGTCGGGGAGGGTGAAATCGGGTGCCGGGTCGCCGGGGGAGAGTCGCTGGTTGTCGGTCACCTCGCTACCGTAATCGACCGCCGCCGCTCCCGGACGCGTACCGGTCCCGGTGATCCGGCCGGTAGCGAGGGCGCGCGGATATCTTCGGCGGCGCGTCACATCGGGCGGATCGCGGGCAGGACGACCGGGTAGCGAGAGTGGTGTGCGCGGATACACTCGAGCCCGGACCCTGGCCGATCCGCGGACGACCGCGGCCCAGGGGTGATCATCGGCCGCCGGTGGACGCGGCAGACCAGTTACAGGAGGCGTGAAGGTGGCAAAGGATACCGAGCGGATCGAGCAGGAGATCGAGGCCGCGCGGGAGCGGTTGGCCGGCACTCTGGACGAGATCGCCGTGCGGGCCGATCCGCAGCGGATCGCCGAGGGCACCAAACAGTTGGCGCTGGCCAAGGTCAACGAGCCGAAGGTGAAATACACCCTGATCGGTGTGGGTGTCCTGGCGGTGGGTGCGCTGCTGTTCAAGATCCTGCGCTGATCCGGGTAGCTGCCCGGAATACAGAACACCCGGTGACAGAACCTCTGTCACCGGGTGTTCGTGCGCAGTAGCCGTGGATCAGACGGTGGGGCAAGCGAACCCGTCGCCGTCGGGATCCAGGTGGGGGCCGAAACCGGGCTCACCGCGGAAAATCGGCGCCCGGCCCGCGGCGCGTGCTTCGTCACAGTTCTTGAAGGCACCGCCGGCCGAACCGGTCTGCGTCAGCTGGGCCGAACCGGTCGCGCCCAGCACGGCGTCGGCCGCGGAGGAACCGGTACCTGCCAGGGAGGGCAGCGGAAGTCCGATCGGGCCGGCGCTCGCAGCAGGAGCGGCCAGAAGAGTCAGCCCCGCGGCGGCGGCGCTGACATAGAGCTGGCGTACGTTCATGAATTCCTCTATGTCTGCTGGGGAGTGGATCTACGTTCGACAAGAGAACGCGCGGCTTCCACTGTTGTGAGGGCCGGGTCGATTGTCAACTCGTATGGCCTGGATAAGACAGGAGAAAATGGGCACCGGGTTGGGTACTCCCCGGATGCTGTGACGCACCACGACGCAGTGGCGAAGTTCCCGCGCAGTACGGGGAGGTTTCGCCGGAGACAACACATTGTGATAGGGATGCATGCTATGTCCGAGGCTCGTACTCTGCTGCTGTTACTCGACCCCTCCCGGGCCGGCCGGAGTAAGCGATAGGTCGGGGAAAGCAGTTGTTGCGAATCAAGGACAGCGATGTCGCGGGTGACTCGTCCGTGCCACCGCCCCCGGCGGCCGCGGCCCGCTCGGCCGATTACCGGCTGGATCTGGACGGCCTGCGCGGGATAGCGATCGCACTCGTCGTCGCCTTCCACGTCTGGTACGGCAAGGTTTCCGGCGGTGTCGACATCTTCCTGGTGCTGTCGGGCTTCTTCTACACCGGCATGCTGTTGCGTCAGGCGGAACGGACCGGCGCGGTGGGACTGCGGCAGACGGCGGTGCGGACCGCGCGGCGCCTGCTTCCCGCGCTGATGGTGGTGCTGGCGCTGGTGGCAGTGGTCACCGTGCTGTACCGGCCGTATTCGACCTGGGCCAATATGTCCGGTCAGACGATCGCCACCGCCTTCTACTACCAGAACTGGTACCTCGCGCAGGCGTCGGAAAGCTATCTGGCCGCGGACCCCTCGGTGAGCCCGCTGCAGCATATGTGGTCGATGGCCGTACAAGGCCAGTTCTATCTCGCCGTCGCGGTGTTGCTGGCGGTGGTCACCTGGGTGTGCGCGCGCCTGCGCCGGACTCAGGCGGTCCGTCCGACGATCGCGGTCCTCGCCCTGGTGCTGGGTACCGGCTCGTTCGTCTACGCCGCTGTAGGGATGACCACATCGCAGGAATGGACCTACTACGACAGCGGCGCCCGCGCCTGGGAGCTGCTGACCGGTGCGCTGCTGGCCGCGGTGCTCCCGTGGGTTCGTGTCGTCGGGGGCCGGGTCGCGCGGGTCGTGCTGACCGGGCTCGCGTCCGCCGGACTCCTCGCGGTTTTCGTCTGCGGTGTTCTCTTCGACGGCGCCCGCCAGTTCCCGGGACCGGCCGCGCTGTTCCCGGTGGGTGCGGCGGTGGCGCTGATCGTCGCCGGTATCCGGACCGAGAGCGGCTGGCGCTCGGTGGTGTCCCGGTTGCTCGCCTCCCGCCCGATGGTCGAACTGGGGTCGGTCGCCTACTCCCTGTACCTCTGGCACTGGCCGCTGCTCATCTACTACCTGGTGCAGACCGGGAAACCGCATGCCGGTCTCGGCGGGGGACTGATGGTCATCGCCGTATCGCTGGCGCTGGCGGTGCTGACCAACAAGTTCGTCGAGGAGCCGTTGCGCCTGCGGTCCGGGCGCACGATCGTGGCACCGTCCTGGCAGCGCCGTATTCCGGCCGTCGCGGTGAGCGTGGTCGGGCTGCTGGTCCTCGGATCGTGTATCTCGTGGCAGGTAGTGGTGGCGCGCACACCGTCGGAGCCGGTGGAAGCGCTGCCGGTGAACGAATACCCGGGTGCGGAGGCGCTGTTCGCCGGAGCGGCGGTCCCGGTGGCGAAGCTGCGGCCGTCCATTCTGGAGGCGTCGAACGATCTGCCGGCGCCGACCCGCGACGGGTGTATTTCCGACTGGTTCAACAAAGAGATCGTGACCTGCACCTACGGTGATCCGAACGGGTCGCGCACGATCGCGATGGTCGGCAACTCCCATGCCGAGCACTGGATGCCCGCCATGGATGCCCTCGCCCAGGTGCACGACATCAAGGTCGTGGTCTATCTGAAGATGGGCTGTTCGCTGAACATCCGCGACGACGCGCAGTACCGGGGTCTGGATATCTCCGATTGCCGCGATTGGTCCCGGCAGGTGATCGATCTGCTCGCCTCGGACCCACCGGACTGGATCTTCACCACCGCTACCGCGCCCATCTGGCCGAGCGGGGGCGATATGGTGCCGGCCGAATATCTCGATGTGTGGGCGGCACTGTCCGAACGGAACCTGAATGTGCTGGCCATTCGGGACACGCCCTGGTTGCGCAGCCCCACCGGTGTCCGCTACAGCGCGGTGGACTGTCTGGCGGCCGGTGGTGACAGCGCGACCTGCGGGATGCCGCGGGCCACCGCGCTGGCGGCCGTCAATCCCGCGCTGGCGCATGCGGCGGCATTCCCGAATATGCGCCTGCTGGATCTCACCGATTCGGTGTGCGGGCCCGAGGTCTGCCGGGTGGTGGAGGGGAATGTCCTCGTCTACCACGACGAGCACCATCTCAGCGCCAGCTACGCGCGGACCCTGGCTCCCGAACTGGAACGGCAGATCGGAGCGGCCACCGGCTGGTGGTGATCGTTACCGGACCGGCGGGGTGCCGATCCGCCCGCCGGTCCGCAGCCGCAGCGGCCCACGTGACCGTCACGGTCACGTGGGCCGCTGTCGTTCGTGGAGGTGCCGGTTCACCACGGGGTGACCGGCGGCTTCACCCAGAGCAGTTTTTCGTCGGTGTGCGCTCGCGCGGCCGCCGGATGACCGGGCCGCCGCGCCGCCCAGTGGGCCTTCTCGTCCAGCAGCTGTGCCACCGAATGCCAGGTCTCCTCGGTGCTGGGCGGATTGGCGCCCGCCGCGCGCGCCAGCTTGCGCCGCGCAGCGGCCGGCATATCGAGAA
The DNA here is from genome assembly GCF_053594175.1 of Nocardia sp. NPDC001965. Taxonomy (NCBI): domain Bacteria; kingdom Bacillati; phylum Actinomycetota; class Actinomycetes; order Mycobacteriales; family Nocardiaceae; genus Nocardia; species Nocardia sp. NPDC001965. The sequence goes on along the minus strand of NZ_JBSFDZ010000026.1, from coordinate 889 downwards.
GTTCGGAACCCGAGATATCCCGGTCCCACAGATATCCGGCCAGCTGCCGCGCCTTGGCGGCCCGACCGGCCTCCGCTGCCGGGGAATGCGCGTAATCGGCCATGAGCAAGTGTAGAAGATCCTCGGAAAGCACTACCCGGAGAACAGTATTCATCCCGCGGCTCCGGCTGCGGACAGTGGAGCCGGAGACGGGAAATGCGCGGTGCCGCCCGGATCGGACGGCACCGCGCACCCACCTCATTGTGGTCCCCGCCGATGCGGCGGGTCTCCGCGACCGTGCGTCGTTGCGCGGCGCGGACGATCAGCAGGGCTTCGCGGTCATCGACCGGGACAACGCTGTCCCGGTCCCGGATGCCCGGGACCCCTCATCGCGGTCTCGTCATCCGGGTGACCCCCTGGCGCGCCATTGCGCCACCCTGCCGATCCTGGAGTTGTATTGCCGGCGTCTGGAGACCAGACCAGTCCAGAGCCTGGAGCCTGGAGCCTGGAGCCTGGAGCCTGGAGCCTGGAGCCTGGAGCCTGGAGCCTGGAGCCTGGAGCCTGGAGCCTGGAGCCTGGAGCCTGGAGCC
>NZ_JBSFDZ010000026.1:0-222 GCF_053594175.1 Nocardia sp. NPDC001965 | reverse complement strand
CCCGGAGCCCGGAGCCCGGAGCCCGGAGCCCGGAACCCGGAACCAGCCCTCCGGACACTCGTCCGAGCCCTATCGCCTTCAGTCCCCACCCGGCTTCTTCCCCGTCTGCGGATGGTCTACATCCGTAGTCGGGGCCCGCCCCGGTTCTGGAGCGACGGAGCGGGGGAGCGAAGCGGAGGAGCGCAGGAGTGAAGAACCGGGGTCACGAGGGCCCCGACCCCG